>ONLX01000105.1 GCA_900318765.1 uncultured Eubacteriales bacterium | reverse complement strand
CGCGTAAAGAGTATGGCCAGCAGCATCGTCGCAATCGACAACAAGCGCGTCGCGGTATCGGTTCTATATTTGACTTTATGATTATGTTTCGGTTGCATGTGCCCATTGTAGCGAATCGAATCCATCTGTTTTCGGCGAATGGTGCGTTTTACATGGCAAAAGTTTCTGTTGGAATTCGCAAAGATTCCCGTGCAACAGCTTCGATGTGCCCGGATTCCGCAATTGTTCGGCAGAATCATCTTGCTCATATCGGATTGGTATGTTATAATTTCTTAGAATATATCCATGTAACCGGAGGCGCTATGACTCAGATTATCGCATTTGAGGGGATCGACGGGACCGGGAAGACCGTCCAGATGCAGCAACTTTCAAATTTTTTGAAAAACAAAGGGAAAACTGTAAAAGAATTCTCGTTTCCAATCTACGACTCGTTTTTCGGCTCATATGTCGGAAGATACCTGACTGCAAAGGATGGAATTCCTGCCAATACAGTAGACGGCAAAAGCATGGCACTTTGGTTTGCGCTCGATCGGTGGGAAGCCTTTCGCAAGAGCGACGATCTCTCGTATGATTATATTCTGATCAACCGATATGTGCTCTCGAATGCCGTCTACCAAAGTATTCGGGATTGTGATTTGGGAAAGCCTGATATTCTTGATTTTGTTTTGGAATTGGAATTTGAACATTTTGGGATTCCTCGTCCGACACTGACGCTTGTTCTAGATATGGATCTTGCGGAAGCTGCCGAGAACGTCGGCAAAAAAGGATTTCGAGAGTATGTCGGCAACGAACGGGATGTTTACGAAAGCATCGATTCGATCCAGCTGCGGGCAAGAAAAAAGTATCAGGAGTACGCCGAACGGCTGGATCATGTTGTGTTCATCCCCTGCATGAAAGACGGCAAGCTCGATACCATTGAGCACATTGCCGAAAAGATTCAAACCGCAGTTCTGCCACTGTTGTAAGGAGCAATGCAATGAACGGATCGGATTTGCTGCAGAATCTGCATTTAATGGAACGGCTGAAAGACGCAACGCGGCATTGTTATACCTCGCAAGGACGGCACGAGAGCGTCGCAGAACACTCTTGGCGGCTTGCCCTGATGGCATATTGGATTTCCGATGAATTTCCGGAAGTCGATATGAACAAAGTCATCAAGATGTGCTTGATTCATGATATCGGAGAAGCGTTTACCGGAGATATCCCGACCTTCTTAAAAACAACTTCTGACGAAATGAAAGAAGAAGAATTGTTGTTTGCATGGGTAAGCCGTCTCCCCGAACCGTTTCAAACGGAAATGCGAGCCCTCTATGATGAGATGATTGCGCGCACCACGATGGAATCGCGCATCTATAAAGCACTGGATGGATTGGAAGCGGTCATTGCGCATAACGAGTCGCAGATCGACACCTGGCTTCCGAATGAATACGACTTGCAATTGGTTTACGGTTATGACAAAGTCGCCTTCTCCCCCTATCTGAAAGAACTCCGGGATCTTATCCGGGAGGAATCCATCGAAAAGATTCAGAACGAATCAAAAGCATGATCTGAAGCAAAAGCAGAAAGAAGCGGAACGAATTGTTCCGCTTCTGTTGATATCAGAGCTTTTTATTTCTGTTCTTTCTTTGCCTGCTGCTTCTTTTTCCTTGCGCGGATCGGAAGTACAATCGCCAGCGCGATGCCTCCGCCGATCACGCCGATCACAAGGAGCCACGGGAGCGCTACGATAAAGCCGATCCCAAACGAAACTAGTGCTTCACCGAGATCTTCGATACTCGTTCGAAACCGCCGTGCAAGCTCCTCGCCGCGCGTCTCTTCCTTGGCGGGCGTCAGATCCAGAACTTCTTCGATGCTGATCGAAACAGTGCTGTAAGAGATCAGAGAATCATATGTACGCTTCTGCGCCTCATACGCTTCGATCTCTTCGATTACGTCATACAAACGGGACTGGGTTGCCAGCATGTCCGCCGTCGTTTCAGCTTCCGCCATAATTCTCTGGAGGCTCTCTTTTTCGGTTTCCAGTACTTTCAGACGGCTTTCCATGTCCACATATGCGGACGTAACATCCCTTGTCGAAAGAGTCTTTCTGGTTACATTTCCAATGCCGTCCACAACATTTAAAAATGCATCCAACTGGTTGGAAGGTATTCTTGCCGTCAGAGAAGCCGTGCGATAGCTGCTGCTCTTATAGCTGTTTCCTCGCTCGTTCATGGATTCCACATATCCGCCGAAGGAACTGATTTGCTGATCCATCTCACGCATCAAATCCTCGTAGGCCTTGGTCTCGATCGTAAGCGAGGCATCCCGGATCAATTTCCGCCCGGTATCCTGCGGAATCGGCTCAACATCCTGATCCGTTCCACGACCGTTGGAACTTGTGGCAACCGTCTTCGCTTCTGTCGCATAGGCATATTCGCCTTCATAATCATAATAGCTATCCTCTGCATACGGTACGTCGTTTGCGTACGAACTCGAGTTAGACGAGCAAGCAATGCTTATGATTGCAAGAAGCAAAGCAACGGATAAAATCAAAATCCTCTTTTTCATGGTGATGTTCTCCTTTCCCTTTCTATAAGCAATACAAGGCAATCGGTCAAACGGTTGCATGCGATCGTTCAAATTCCTGAAAGCGATGTACTTTTTCCGCAACGGCTTTTCCGGTCGGTGTCGTAGCAAGACCGCCCATGGCCGTTTCCCGATACTCTCTTCGAATATCGTGACCGACCGCCAACATAGCGGTGAGCACTTCATCAAACGGAATTAGACTGGTAATTCCGCAAAGCGTCATATCCGCGCAAAGCAGCGCATTTGCGGCGCCGAGTGCGTTTCGTTTGATACACGGACATTCCACAAGCCCGGCAACAGGATCGCAGACAAGGCCGAGAATGTTCTTAATTGTCATTGCTGCCGCGTCAAGCGCCTGCTCCGGCGTACCTCCGGAAAGTTCCACAAGGCTTGCCGCTGCCATCGCACTGCCGACGCCGGTTTCTGCCTGGCAGCCGCCTTCTGCGCCGGAGATCGTTGCGTTTTGCGCAAACAGCAACCCGACCCCGCCCGCACAAAACAGTCCCTGAATCAGTTGTTCATCCGACCATCCGCGATCGATTCCGCTTTCCAGCAAAACGCCCGGAAGAATCCCGCTTGCGCCTGCCGTGGGCGCAGCAACGATCTGACCCATTGCGGCATTGACTTCAACAACTGCCATTGCGCTTGCCGCAACGCGACAGGTGTTCGCGCCCGAGAACGGTTCGTATTTCGCATACCGGAACAAGCGCATAGCCTCCCCGCCGGAAAGCTTGCTGACCGATTCCACATGTTCCTCCAATCCTCTTCGAACCGATTCCCGCATCACAAGCAGATTCTTACGCATTTCTTCAACGATTTGTTCACGGGTCATTTCTCCCATCGCAACTTCCCGTCGAATCATTGCTTCCGAGATCGGAATTCCTTCCTGATTACAATATTCACTTAACGATTTTCCCGAGACGAACGCGTCTGTTAACGAAATCATCGAAACTCCCCCTTATACAACGATCAGTTGCCGGATGCTTCTGCAAAGCTGAAGCATGATCATCTGCAAGCCCTCTGTCACCTCAGTATCAGTCTCGATACACATATAGGCATCTTCCCCACGCCCATGCCGGAAGACACGCATAAACGCTATATTGACGCGCATCTGTGCCAGAACATGCGAAACCTCCGCAATAACACCCGGTTCGTCGTGATGCCGGATGATCAACGTCGGATAATCGCCGGACAATTCCACAGCCAGATGGTTGATCTCGGTGATCAGGATGTTGCCCCCGCCAATCGATTCTCCCATGACCTCGGTCCACTGATCCTCATTGTCACACGCTTCGATCTTTACGGTGTTGGGATGCCGCGTAGGTTCATCCGACATGATCATGTTGATCAGAATCCCCTGTTCCTTTGCATACTCATATGCATTCGGGATTCGTTCGTCATCCGGTGCAAAGCCCAAAATACCGGCAACCAATGCTTTATCCGTCCCATGCCCGCGACCGGTCTCCGCAAAAGAACCATACAAAGTGAAGCGGACCTCACGGATCGGATGTGCAATTATTCTCCTCGCAAGTAAGGCGATGCGTGCAGCACCTGCCGTATGACTGGATGAAGGACCGATCATTCGTGGACCAACAATGTCAAATACCGAAAAATTCTCCATATTTCCTCCAAAAACAAACAGCCGGACACACTGTGCCCGGCTACGGATGACGCTTTATCGCACACCCGTTCATCGACATTCTGCTCCGAGTGGTGGCCCGGTCGGTGGCTCCATGCAGGTTTTCCCGCGGCACACCGCACTGTCTGCTTAGTGCTGCTTCCGTCAAGACCTGACACGGTTCACAGTGCACGGTTGCACAGGACCCGCCGATCAACACTCCGTGCCGGGATCGACCTCACAACAGTTTGCCTCCGAATGGGGATTCGGCCTCGCTATAGCGGATTGCGAGTACAGGGCACCGCTAACTCCCCGCTTAGTGCGATACAATTATTCTATCATACTTTCTGAATTTTGCAAGAGGTGAAATGCATATTGCAATTCTGTTTTATAGAGTTCCCCCTGCTGCGCCCCAATCGTATACAAATAGGGAAGCGCATCCTTTCGGTGTCTGTTTGCGGCAAGAACGATCGCTTGACGAATCAACTGTTTTTTTCGATTGTTTCCGATCAAATCCAATGCCGGGCGAATATTTCCCTTTAAGATCTCGACCGGATCCAATGCCGCACGGACCGCATCCGGAACCGGGGCCCGCTCCTTTGGATTCATCGGACAAACATCCTGACAGCGTTGACAGCCGGAAAAGCAATTCAATTCAGGAAGGAAGCGATCCGGAAGCGGTTCATTTTCCAGATATGCGCGGATACATTTTTTCCAGTCATATTCCCCGTTCTGCAATGCACCGTAACAGATCCTTGTACATGCTCCGCAATGGTTGCAAATCATCTTGTTCGCATGGGATTCCGTAAAAACAGGCTCCTCTATGGCAAGCATAACGCCCCAGAGTACGGTATAGGTACCATAAGGCGGATAATACCAAAGCTGATTATCCATGCGGCAGCCGATCCCTGCCTGCAGCAGTTGTGTACGATACGGAGTCTCGGCTCTTTCGCAAGGAATCCCCTCCGCGTTCCATTCGCGAATCAGGCTCTGCATAATATGATAAGACGTATTGCTTGCCAAATAGTAAGGCGCAATTACCGAATCATCATCGAACGGCTGATACGGCCAGATCGCAATCAAACAGGCGTTTGCCCACGGATAAGCGACGCGTGGATCATCCCGCACAAAATCAGCATTTTTATGAAACGCGCCATCGTTGCGATGGCGCGTCCAATCCTCATATGAGACATTCGGAAGCAAGAACGCTTCCGCAAACCCCGCCTGTTTGCAAGCAGTGATCGGATCGAAACTCATTCCGCCTCTTTTGCCAACATCTCCTTCGTTTTCATCAAACGGGAAGTGTTGCCGCGTTCATTCTCCTCAAGCTTCATCTGAATATCATGAATCGCTTCATCGAACTGCGGAATCATGACATACTCCAACGCGTTGACACGACGACGCGTCTTCTCAATCTCATCTGCAAGCCGACTTGTAGCCTTCTCAACTTCGGCCAATTCAAGCATCAACGGAAGGATTTCCGCCAAAGCCTGTACGGCGGTATCCAGATCGGCGCCCGTAGTCGCAAAGCCGTAAGGATACACAAAATCGTCCTGTTTTGTTTCCAATGCGAGCTTCGGAACCGGAATAGACAGGACGTTCTGCACGCCCTGATCCACCGCAATTGCGCGCGCCGGATACAGCAAAGCTTCTTCGACATCTTCATTTGCCATCATTGCGCGGGCAAGGATGAAGCTTTGCATCGCCTTTTGCAGTTTTTCCTCGGTCTGCCGCCGAAGCGCTTGATTTCGGCGTGCATAAGAGATGAACCGACGAACCAATTCGTCGCGCTTATCTTTCATCATCTTATGACCGCGAACGGCAACTGTGCGTCTTTTTTTCAGATTCGACAGTTCCATTCTGGTGGGCTTATATTGCAGCGCCACGGATTATGCCTCCTCGGGATAATAGTTTTCGATATACTCGTCGCGAATACGCTTTAACTCCGATTTCGGAAGGATGGAAAGCAGTTTCCATCCGAGGTCCAAGGTTTCCTCAATGGAACGATTCGTGTAGTATCCTTGCGAAACATACTCATTTTCAAAGGCGTCTGCAAACTTTGCATACAGCTTATCCGTATCGGAGAGAGCTGCATCGCCCAAGATAACGGCCAGTTCCTTTGCATCCTTGCCGCGCGAGTATGCTGCAAACAGTTGGTTCATCGTATCCGCATGGTCCTCACGCGTTTTGCCCTTACCGATGCCCTTATCCTTCAAACGAGAAAGCGAAGGAAGAACATTGATCGGCGGCGTAACGCCCTTTCGATGCAGTTCGCGCGAAAGAATGATCTGTCCCTCTGTGATATAGCCTGTCAGGTCGGGAATCGGATGCGTGACATCATCTTCGGGCATGGACAGGATCGGAATCATCGTGATGGAGCCAGCATTGCCGCGGATTCTGCCGGCACGTTCATACATCGTTGCCAGGTCGGTATACATATACCCGGGGTATCCGCGGCGGCCCGGAACCTCTTTTCGGGCTGCCGAGACTTCACGGAGTGCCTCTGCATAGTTCGTGATATCCGTAATAATGACGAGAACATGCATGCCGAGATCGTACGCGAGATATTCAGCAGCGGTGATCGCCATACGCGGCGTATTGATCCGCTCAATCGCAGGGTCATTTGCAAGATTGATAAACGTAACAGTTCGCTCGATTGCGCCGGTCCTGCGGAAATCATTGATGAAGAAATCTGCTTCTTCAAACGTAATACCGACCGCTGCAAACACAACGGCAAATTTTTCATCGGACCCGAGTACGCGCGCTTGTCGAGCAATCTGCGCAGCGAGGTTGGCATGCGGCAGACCGGAGCCGGAGAAAACCGGAAGCTTCTGCCCACGAACCAAGGTGTTCAAGCCGTCAATCGCGGAGACGCCGGTCTGAATAAACTCGGAAGGATAGTCCCGCGCGGCAGGATTCATTGCAACGCCGTTGATATCAAGATACTTTTCCGCGATCAGTTTCGGTCCGCCATCCTTCGGTTCCCCCATGCCGTTGAAGATGCGACCGAGCATATCGGGCGCGACGGCAAGCTGAATCGAATGGCCTAAAAAACGAGCTTTACTGTCGGAGATTCGCAAGCCCTGCGATCCCTCAAACAGCTGGACCATTGCCTTATCGCCGTTGATTTCGAGCACGCGGCCTCTGCGGATCGTTCCGTCCGCCTGTTCGATCTCAACCAGTTCATCATATTTGACGCCTTCCACGTCCTTAACCATCATCAGGGGGCCGACAACCTCACTGATGGTACGATACTCTTTCCGCATCAGAATGCTCCCCCTTCCGTCAAAGCCGCGGTCTGTTCCGTAATCGACTTCAAGATATCGCGATACTCTGCCTCCACGCGATCTTCCGGCACATATTTCAGTCGTCCGATCCTCTCTTGAACCGGCATCGCCATCAGCTTGGCAAACGATGCATCGTGATCGAGCGCTTCAAGGCTCTTCCGATAGCATTGCAGGATCACATCGAGCATCATATACTGTTTCTTCGGCGATGTATACGTATCTACCTCATGGAATGCATTTTGATGCAAATAGTCTTCGCGGATGCTGCGTGCTGTTTCCAACGTCAATCGATCCTTAAACGACAGCGCATCGATACCGACCAAGCGAACGATTTCGTCGAGTTCGCTTTCGACCTGCAGAAGATGCATGGTTTCCGCAACAAGCGCGGACCAATCGGGATTGACATTCGAGTTGAACCAAGGGGCAAGACGGTCCTGATACAACGAGTAGGATTGCAGCCAGTCAATTGCCGGGAAGTGGCGCGCATACGCGAGCTTCGCCGACAGGCCCCAATAGACTTTGACGATACGCAGCGTCGCCTGGGAAACAGGTTCGGAAATGTCACCACCCGGAGGAGAAACAGCGCCGATTGCAGTTACCGCGCCGGTTCTGCCTTCGCTGCCGAGCGTTTTTACCGCGCCGGCACGTTCGTAGAACTCTGCAAGGCGTGAGGACAGGTAAGCAGGATAGCCTTCCTCGCCAGGCATTTCTTCCAAACGTCCGCTCATCTCACGGAGTGCCTCCGCCCAACGACTCGTAGAGTCCGCCATGATCGCGACTTTATACCCCATATCACGGAAGTATTCCGCAATGGTTATACCTGTATAGATCGATGCTTCCCGTGCGGCAACCGGCATATCCGACGTGTTGGCAATCAGAACGGTACGCTTCATCAACGAAAGTCCCGTACGCGGGTCATTCAACGCTGGGAACTCCATCAGAACATCCGTCATCTCATTTCCGCGCTCACCGCAACCGACGTAAACAATGATGTCGGCATCTGCCCATTTGGCGAGCTGATGCTGAACGACCGTCTTCCCGCTGCCGAACGGACCGGGAACCGCAGCAACGCCACCCTTCGAAACCGGGAACAGCGTATCGATTACGCGCTGACCGGTGATCATCGGCTCATTCGGGGCAAGCTTCTCCGCATACGGACGGCCTCGACGAACAGGCCACTTCTGCAGCATCGGAATCTGAATGCTCTTTCCGTTCTGTTCCAGTGTCGCAATCGGTGTTACGATATTCGCTTCCCCTTCATGGATCCAAGTCACCGTTCCGGACATGTTCGGCGGCACCATGATCTTATGAAGAACGGCTTCCGTTTCCTGCACCGTACCGAGCACATCGCCCGCCTGCAGCGTATCGCCAACCTTTGCGACCGGGCAGAAGTTCCAAAGCTTCTCGTGATCGAGCGCATTCACTTCGATACCGCGCGTGATGCGATCGCCTGCCAGCTTTCGAATCTCAGAAAGCGGGCGTTGAATGCCGTCATAAATGGATTCAATCAAACCCGGTGCGAGCTCCACAGACAGCGGTGCTCCCGTCGAAACGACAGGTTCTCCGGGACCGATCCCGCCGGTTTCCTCATAAACCTGAATGGAAGCTTTATCGCCGCGCAGTTCGATGACTTCGCCGATCAAGTGTTTCTCCGATACACGAACCACGTCGAACATCTGCACATCGGCCATGCCGCTCGCAACAATCAGCGGGCCGGACACTTTTACAATTTTTCCTTGCATATTGCTTCTCCTGCTCAAGAATTACTCAAAATATCAACGCCAACAGCTT
Source organism: uncultured Eubacteriales bacterium (assembly GCA_900318765.1). GTDB lineage: Bacteria > Bacillota > Clostridia > Christensenellales > CAG-138 > UBA3792. The sequence continues at coordinate 48,155 of ONLX01000105.1, read as the reverse complement.
TTTCGACGTTTTCTTTCAAAGACTTCATTCCGATCCCCTTGGATCCGAGTGCATCCGGGATCGGGATAATTGCCGGATATGCTTCCGTGGAAAATTCAGCGATCGTTTCGGCGCAATGGGGATACAGCGACTCCGTTACATAAATCACCGCATATCCGGTTCGCGCAAGTCGATGCATGATCTGATTCGCACGTTCACCGTCCGTTTCTGCAAAAACTTCAATCCCGACTGCTCGAAACAGCAAAACCGAATCCCGATCGCCGATGACTGCGCACTTACCGTTCGCCATATAACGTTACCAGCCTTTCTGCGATCACCGAATCAGGCAAGGAGTTGCGCTTGGCCGTTATGATCAAGCGTATCGCCTTTCCCTCTCGTTCCTTCGCCAGATAGTACCCAATAATCGGATAAATACTTTCCGTCTCATATTGATGGGAGGAGAACAGCGAAATCAGATAATTGTCCCTTGCCTTCTCGACCTCACCGATGTTGCCCGTCCTCTGCATGGCATTTAAGCCCGCAAGCAGCTGTGCTTTACAGACGCTTGCCGCGAGGATCTTGTTCAGCGCTTCAAAGGACAAATCGAACGATTCCGTCAATTGCGCTTTCCGAATCCCGCCCTCGGGCAGCAACAGATCATCGAGCATCTCTTTTGAACCACCCATTGCACGCACGCGCAGGAAGGTCAACAGATTGTCAAAATCACAGGAAGCTCGGAAATACTGCATAAGCACTGCGTCCGAGCGCGATGTCTGCAACGCGTAAGCATAATACGCCCGATCCAAGGAAACGGAGATCTGTTGCGGATCGATTTTGGCCTGCAGTGATTTTTCCAATCCGCGCAGCGCATCCGCAATGGGCATCGGCAATTCCGAATACGACTGCTCTTTTACCATCTCCCGCAGATGATCCGCAGTAAATATTCCTCCCTCGGCACATGCGCATTCCGATAACCCGAGCAATCTTGCCTTTACAAGAATCTTCAGATTCTGAATATCCGTTTGGAAGAGGAACAGATCGGTGAAAGCGGGGTTCGGTGATAAGGAGCGAATCTCGTTTGCTGCTTCCGCCCGTTCTGCAGAGATCAATTGTTCGATATTGGTATCATTGCCGTCGCTCATACCGCCGTAACGAAGATCCTGCAGCGTCCGCAATGCATCCGAAAGCGATCCATCTGCCATGCGATGAATCGTCTGCGAATCGACAAGCCGCTTGGATAGGGCAGCAAGCCTTGCATTGGCATACGTATAACTCGGTTGTGGCATCCGCCATTCCTCCTACTTAAGAAAACAGTATCTCGGCTACTTTCGATTCCTCACGATCGCGCAGTTCCGAAAGGATCGCTTTAAGCGAGCAGTCCTTCTCATAGCTTTTTCCGTAAAGTACAAACCCGCGCGTAACCGGAGCAATCGTATCCGATACGGTCACCTGCGCCTTGCAAGCAAGCGAAGCAGCTTTGACGATGGATAGATCCGTGCTCGCGGCAGCAACAGTATCGCCCGGTTCGGCTTCGGAATCCAGTACGTGACAATACAGAGCTCTAAGCTTGTGCTCCGGCCATTCGGAAACTGTCCGATAGACGGTCTCAAACGCTTCATCCAGCAGTTCTCGTTTTGCCGCAAGCAGCTCTTTTCTGCCTTCCAGACGAGCACGTGTCTGCGCGCCGTCCAGAATTTCCCGAACCTGGGTGTTCCGCGTTTTCTCCGCGGCAGCGGAAAACTCTGCAACGCGCCGATCCCGATCTTGAACGATCTCCGCGCAGGACTCATCCGCATCGGCAGCGATCTGTTTAGCAGCAGCTTCCGCTTCCGTCAGAATGCGTCCGATCAGATTGTCTGCATTCGCGTTTCCCATACGATCCTCGCCTTAGCCGATACCGTTCACCAGCAGGAACGAGATCAGCAGTGCCAGAACGGCGTACGTCTCAACCATGATGGCCATCAGCATGCCTTTACCGCTCTCGTTCGGCTTCTTGGCGATCATGTTGATGCCCGCGCAAGCGACCTTGCCCTGATAAATTGCGGAAAGAAAACCGCCGAACGCGATCGGGAGCCCTGCAATCAGATAACGAAGGCCGAGCTCGGTCGAAATTGCCGCGCCGCCAACGCTCATCAGACCCGCTTTCGAAGCGATTACGATTGCAATCAGCATGCCGTAAATACCCTGCGTACCGGGGAGAAGCTGCATAAGCAAGCAGGAACCGAACCGATCCGGATCCTCCGAGACCACGCCTGCCGCTGCCTGACCTGCCATACCGACGCCGATCGCCGAACCGAATCCTGCAAATAGCGCCGCAATCGCAGCACCCGCCGTTGCCAAAATAGTACCCAATTCCACTGTGATTTCCTCCTGATTATTTTGTTACCTGAATGTGTTTTGTGTTATATGCAAGCGGTTGGAACGCCCTCCCGCCGGCTTCATAGAATTTCCCGTAGAACTCCACATACTGCAATCTTGCGCAGTGAACAAACGCACCGAGCGTATTGATTGCGAGATTGAACGTATGCAACAGAATCAGCAAAATGACCGAAAGCAATCCGCCGAGGATCTGCATCGGCAGGCTCTTTCCCTGCATCAGCATCCCGCAAAGCGTGTTGAAGACCTGACCGATAACACCCGTTGCGATACCGAGTGCAAACAGACGCGCATAGGACAAGATATCCGAAAGAACACCGGTAATATTGTACAGTTCGCCGAGTCCGCCGGTGATCTTCCCAAAAAACTTCGGGGAATTTCTGCCCTTGAAAATCAGGATCAATGCCGCGCCGACCAATGCACAGATAACCGCAGGTTGCGTAACGACCGTCGGCAGCTCCACCGTCATACCCGCCATGGAAGCAATTGTCGGTAAGAAGCCGATGACAAGGCCGAGAATAATCAGAACCCAGGAAATCTGATCAAAGATCGCACTTTTCCAATCTCCGCGTTTGAAGCATTCCATTGCGTTGATCAGATACCCGGCCACCATGTGCAAAATACCGAGGCCCATGCAAAGCGCGAGCATTTCCATAGAATCCGTCATCGGATCCAACCATACCGGGAAAATGCCGATTTTATCAAAGAACGCGGAAACATAGTCAAAGATCGCGCCGGAAGCAGGCGTTCTTGAAATGCCGAAGAACGATCCGACAAAAACGCCCCAAACCGCTGTGGATAATCCGCCCCACGCAAGCACTCTCGATATGCCGCCGCTCATCCCGGTTGGCTTCTTGATCTTGATATACGCCAACGCGCCCAAAGCAAGAAGAATACCGTACCCCGTATCCGAAAGCATCAACCCGAACAGGAGAATGTAGAACGGAGTCATATAGGGCGTTCCGTCAATTCCGTACGGATCAGGTCTGGAATACAGAGTCTGAACCTCTTCAAACGGAGTCACGATCTTGTTATTTTTCACAACGGACGGCGGAATCTCCTCTTCGTTTGGATCACGCACCTCGAAGCTGTATGCTTCGGTAACGTCCCGAATCGCCTGTTCGGTCCTCTCTACCGAGTCCTCACGGACCCAACCCTCCAGAACAAACGTGGTATGAGTATGGAGCAATTCCCGTTTCGCTTCGATGCGATCGCGGTCGATCGCCGTCAAATCCGCAACATTTTCCAGTAGTTCCAGCTGTTCGCTGTGTGAAACGATCTGTTGTTCCACCTGCGAAAGCTCGTTTTGAATCTCCGTAAGGCGCAGATCCAGTTTGCGGATTGCTCCGGAAGGCGTATCGTTGCTTTTCGGGAACGCATAGTCCGTCCATTCAAGACCCTTTAAAAAGTTCTGTGTTACGCGCGCGTCCGTATCCAGACATGCGACGATCGTCGGTGCGTCCGTCGCATCGGAGAAAAACTGCGTTTCCAGATAGTCCTGTTCTTCCAGTTTCTGACGATCCTTTTGCGCGCAGAACCCAACAAAATAATGGATTCGCTTCGTATTTTTCACGCTGCTCATCGGAACGGTCAGTTCCATCCACGGAAGCAAATCTTCCTTCTGAGCAACGATCTTTTCACTTTCCGAAAGAAGCGAAGCTTTCCTGTGCAGAAGCGTTTCGATCTCATCGGCCGCTGCATTGGCCTGATCCGACTCCGCTTGCACGTCCGAAAGTGCCTTTTCCCGCTTCTGGGGAGAAAGAAAACTTTTCTTGGGCGCGAACGAACGGATTGCTTCCATGGAATCTTGGATTTTTTGCAGCCGATTCGAGATCGCTTCCAATTGATCATCGCTCAGGGGTTCCTCGGAAAGGCTGATGATTTCCACCGTTCCTGCCCTTTGAAGCGACTGCAGCAATCGCTCTTCGTCCGCTTGCATGGCAGCAAGCGTGACGCGTTTCATGGGTACGATCATAGATGCTCGATCCTTTCCGAAAGATACGCTACCGCGTCAGGAATTTTGTTGCAAGCCTGCTCCCGAACAGCGGCAATGTCCTTCCGAACGGAAGAAAGGATTGCGTCCGCTTCACGATCACCATCCGCCTTTGCCGTCTCCAACACCTCGGATGTTTTGCTCCGCTCCTTGTCCTGCGCCGAAGCAACGAAGACTTCCGCTTCTTCCTTGGCCTTTGCAATTCGTTCGCGTGCAGCCGTATTTGCCTGTTCGATCAGCTGATCTGCTTGCTGTTCTGCTTCCGAAATCCGTTCCAACATCGTTTGCATGGAATCCCTCCGTTTGCAGCATTCCTCAGAAAATGAACGCTGCTTCTTTTTTCATTATATCAAATTCAAAACGGTTTGTATAGTATGCATTCCGACTGTTTTGCCTATTTTTTTAACAACTCTGCATGCGCATTGATTCGATGGAACCCCGCTGCGCGCAGCAAACGATTCATATAGGCCAATCCTTCCTCGCCCGTTTCAATACCTTCCGCCAAAATCACGTCGCAGGAAGCGCCGATCTCCCGCAGCACGCGAAACAGGTTTGCACATAAGGTTTCGGGATGTTCCCGATCGCCGATCTCCGTCGCCGATGCACCACGATAACGGAAGTGCGTCTGCTTCGTGGATAGGATTTCAACCGTTTTCCCCGCTTCCAATAAGTCATAATACAGCGAAAGAACACACCGTGCAGTCTCCTCCGGGGTTCCGTCTACAACGATAACTTCCGCGTCCGGCGCATAGTGCTTATACTTCATACCCGGCGATGCAGCAACCTCACGGTCGCCAAGCGGTTTCAAGATGCTGCCGGCCAATTGGACCGGGCCGATTACCGCTTCGAGCATCTCTTTTGTGACCGCTCCGGGCCGAAGGATCGTCGGTTCTCCGACCAACGATAATACGGTAGATTCCACACCGTACTTGCAATCGCCTCCGTCCAGAATCAACGGAATCCTGTCATCCATGTCATCCAGTACATGCTGCGCATTTGTAGGGCTCGGTTTTCCGGAACGATTTGCGCTCGGCGCTGCGATCGGGACATCCGCCTTTCGGATCAATGCACGTGCCGTTCGGTCGGACGGCATCCGAACCGCAACGGTCTCCAATCCGGCAGTAACCTCATACGGAACAATTTCTGCCTTCTGAAAGATCAGCGTGAGCGGTCCCGGCCAAAACGTTTCTATTAAGGGAAGCGCACGATCGGGTACATGCGCCCACAGTTTTTTCAGATCACTTTTTTTCGCAATATGAAGAATCAGCGGATTGTCGTTCGGTCTCCCCTTCGCTTCGAAGATACGATTGACCGCTTCGCCGTCAAGTCCGTTCGCGCCGAGGCCGTATACCGTTTCCGTCGGAAACGCAACCAATTCTCCGCTGCGGATCAGGTTCGCACCGAGCGTTGTACCTGCTTCCTCCTGCAGTATGGTCGAAATCACCTGTGTGTTCATGCGTTTGCCTGCTCCCCTGATAGTTGTGCCGTTCGTTCGGCTACGATCAATGCGTCGATCAATTCATCCATATCGCCGTCTAAAAACGATTCGAGTTGATACAGCGTCATACCGATGCGATGATCCGTTACGCGGCTTTGCGGAAAATTGTAGGTGCGGATTCGTTCGCTTCGATCCCCGGAACCAACAAGGCTCTTTTTTTGCTCCGCCATCTCTGCATGCTGCTTGGACGCAAAATGCTCATACAGTTTGCTCTTCAGCATTCGCATGGCTTGTTCCTTATTCTGCAGCTGACTGCGCTCATTCTGACACGCGACAACAATCCCCGTCGGCAAATGCGTAATTCGAATGGCGGATGAGGTCTTATTGACATGCTGACCGCCCGCTCCGCTGGAACGATAGGTATCAATTCTCAGGTCGCTTTCCTTGAGCTCAACCTGTACATCATCCACTTCCGGCAGAACGACAACCGTCGCTGCGCTGGTATGAATTCTTCCCTGTGATTCCGTTTCCGGAACGCGTTGAACACGATGAACGCCGCTCTCGAACTTGAGACGTGCATATACGCCGTGCCTTCCCGACAGGGAAAGTACAATTTCCTTTACCCCGCCGAGCTCCGTCATGTTCTCTGACAGTGTTTCGACTTGATAGCCGTGCCGCTCAGCGTACCGCAAATACATGCGAAGAAGATCCGCGCCGAACAACGATGCTTCATCGCCGCCGGTTCCTGCACGGATCTCCAGGATCACATTCTTATCATCGTTCTCATCCTTCGGAAGAAGCAATTCCTTCAGGCGTTCCGTTCTCTTTGTAAGGCGCTGCTCCAACTCCGAGATTTCCGCTTGCACAAGCTCTTTCATCTCTGCATCGAGGTGATCGAAAAGCAGTTCCTTACAGGAAGCAAGCTCTTCTTGATCCGAAACGAATGCGTCGTATTCCCGAACGATCTCTTCCAGTTCGGCATGCTCTTTGACATTCTTTTGCCATTGCGCAAAATCATCGGTCGCATTCTGCTTTGCAAGTGCATTCGTCAATACTTCATAGCGTTCTTTGCATTTTTTCAATCGTTCAATCATTTTTCACCACCACAACGCGCGGACGGCTTCCGTAATCCAAACTGCACTCCGATCCCGGAAACAGTGCGCAGACCGCATCTTTTTGCGTCGCCCCGATTTCCAGCAACAGCGTTCCGCCCTTTTTTAAGTGCTTTTGATACGAGTCACGGATTCGGCGATAAAACATAAGTCCATCCAATCCGCCGTCCAATGCAAGGACCGGTTCGAACCGAAGCGAACAGTCCATTTCTTTCAGCTCCGTCGCAGTTAAATACGGAGGATTTGAAACGATCAGATCAAACGTTCCTTCTACCTGATCGAACAAATCGCTGCAAAGCGTCCGGATCGTGACGTTGTTTCGCTCAGCGTTTTCCTTTGTCAGCGCAAGCGCATCCTCACTGATATCGGCCGCAACCAGCTCCACATGACGATGCTTAGCCAGTGCAATTCCGATGCAGCCGCTGCCGCAGCACAGATCCAATACCCGCTCTCCGCCATTTAGCAGCGAAAGTCCAATTTCACAAAGCAACTCGGTATCGGGTCGCGGAATCAACGCGCGGTGATCCACCCGAAATGGCAACCCGAAAAATTCCCACTCTCCGAGCACATACTGCAGAGGCTCTTCCATCAATCGACGCGCTATCAGCTGCTCCGCATCTGCGGACGGATGCGCTTTACAATAGTCCAGCAAAAAACCGGCCTCGGTAAACGCATCTTCCTTCGCAACCGGAACAAGACGGCGTGCGTATTCCCGTTGTTGTTCAAAATCCCTCATGCTTCGGTTTGGGCAGACTCCTGTGCCGAAGGCTGATCTGCAAACAAAATATCATGATCGGGCGGATTCAGAACAAGCTGAAACGAAGCAATCGCTACCTCCAGCATATCGAGGTCCGGTTCCTTCGTCGTCAAATGTTGCAAAGCAAGACCAGGCGCGCGAACGATCTTCGCAAAGATACTCTCGCTGCTTGCTGCTGCTTTCAGCACTTCATAGGAAACGCCCGCAATCAGCGGAATCAAAACAATCCGCGCAAGCCGAAACAGAAAACGGTTGATGCCGACCGTTTGCCACTCTGCAAAGCCGGGAATCAGGTTCATCAGCGCGGTAAAAACGGTGGTCAACAGAATCGAAACCGCCATCACAAGGAACAGATAGTTTGTACCGCAGCGCGGATGCAAACGAGAGCAGGTTTTGGCATTCTCGGGTGTTAGTTCCAGTTCGGATTCATAGCAAGCGATTGTCTTATGCTCCGCACCGTGGTACATGAAGACTCTCCCGATTTCCTTCATCCGGGAAATCCCATAGATGTACAACAAGAAGATCATCAAACGGAAAACGCCTTGCAGAACCGTGCTGACCGAAAGATTCATATTGGCCAACCAATCCCACCGGAACAATCTCCCGAGTGCTTCCAGACCTTGAACAAGTCCGATCGGCAGCAGTACAAACAATCCAACCGAAAGGAGCACCGCCAAAATAACTGCGACGACCTTTACGACCTTCATGATCGGAAGATGAAACTTCTCCGAAAGCCATGTTTCGAACTTGGACGGTTCCTCCTCTTCCTCCTCGACGCCAAGCATTTCGGCAGATCGGGTAATGATATCCATGCCGTTCAGAATCGAATTCACAAACGAATAGATGCCTCGAATGAAAGGCCATGTCGGAAACGAGCCTTTCTTATAACGCTTTCTTGTTTTCTTGTATTCTTTGGCAAGCGAGCCATCCGGACGGCGTACCACGATAGCAGTTCCGAGTTCAGAACGCATCATGACGCCTTCCATGACCGCTTGTCCGCCGATCGAGCATTGTTTCATACCGGTTGTTCCTCCTCCGAACCCAACTCGGGTTCCTCCAAATGCAATGGCGGAAGTTCGGACAGATTGTGCATCCCGAACTTTCGCAAAAACGTATCCGTTGTGCCGTATAGGATTGGTTTTCCGATCACATCCTTCCTGCCGACCGCGTGAATGAGATCAAGCTTTTGAAGCTGCGTAACGGCATATTCGCATCGCACCCCGCGCACGCTCTCAATTTCTGCCCTCGTTACGGGCTGCCGATATGCAACAATGGCAAGAGTCTCCAATATAGACTGCGACACATTCTTCTTTTGTTCCGGTTGGATCAATCGCTCCACTGCGTCAAAATATTTACGATTCGATGTCAGCTGCGCCGTCTCATCCGTCACCAACAGCAAAATGCCGCGCCCCTCATCCCGATACGTATTTTCCATTTCGTAGAGCAAGGACCGCACTTCGGAGGTCTCACAGGTCATCGCGCGCGCGAGTTCCGTGATCAGTACCGGCTCCCCCGCTACAAACAACAGGCATTCCGCTACGGATGCCAATTCCCGATTCATTCGTCTTCCACCTCATCCATATATGTATAATCCGTATCATCGGATTTCAGTTCTTTTGCACGAATATAGATCGGCGCAAATGTGGCGCCCTGCGTTACGTGCGCTTCCCCATGGGCCACCATCTCCAAGAGCGCCATAAAGGTGACGATCTTTTCAACGCGAGTCGATGCATCCGAAAACAGATCCAGGAAGGAGACTCTGCCCTGCCGAAGTCGTTCCCGCAAATACTTCACGCGGTCTCGTACCGTAAACACATCCCGCTTCACGCGGCGAACAATCGGTTCCTTTTCCTCCGCGTCCTCTTCCCGATTCATCACCGCCCAAAACGCCTGGATCAGATTCTCCAGGGTTGCGTTGGAGATATCCACCTTCTGCGGCGGAAGAACGATATCCTCCGGAAGACGAACGAGTACGCCCCGTGTTTCCTCCAATTTTTCCGTAAGGGACGCGCTGGCTTCCTTAAATGCTTTATACGCGCGCAACTGCTCCAACAGCTGCTGTTCCGGATCTTCCTCATCCTCCGAAACGACAGTCGGCCGCGGAAGGAGGCTTCTTGATTTGATCAACAGCAACTGCGCGGCAACCGTTAAAAATGCGCTCGCGCGATCCATATCCAGTTCGGAAAGATCATCCATATACGCAAGATACTGCGCCGTAATCTCCGAAACAAAAATAACTTCGATATTGACTTCCGCTTTTTCAATCAGATGCAGCAGCAGGTCCAGCGGGCCTTCAAACTGCGAAAGCGATACACGATATTCTTCCATATCAGAGCAGAATAAAGAAGTTGATCGCCCGTACGACCCAGCTGCGTACCATACCGATCGGTGAGAACCCGAAGCGATTCCCGAGGAACAGCAGCGCAATCAGAATCCAGTATCCGTACCGGCGCATGAACAGAAAGAATTTGCTCGGAAGAATCCTTGCAAACAAAAGTTCAAACACATGATACCCGTCAAGCGGATAGACCGGAATCAAGTTGAACACCATCAACGTTACATTCAGCGACAGAAAATAGGAAAGAATCGACATCAGGGCATCGTTTGAAAACGCCTGCGGATACACCCGGCCGAGAACAATCAATAGGATCGAAGTCAGAAGAACAAGCAGAAAATTCATCGTAACGCCCGCAAGCGAAACGACCGCTTCCCCGACTTTATAGTTTCGGAAATTCCGACTGTTCACCGGAACAGGCTTTGCCCAACCGAATCCCAGAAGAAGCAAGCTCAAAAAACCGATTGGATCGATGTGCGCAATCGGATTCAACGTCAGTCTGCCGAGATTCTTTGCGGTCGGATCGCCGCAGCGATATGCAGCGTATGCATGTCCCCATTCGTGCAGCGTCAAGCTGATCAGGATTACCGGAATCACATATGCCAGTTCCCGCAAAACAGAAAGCGGATCAGTAAACAAAGAGCCTAAATTCCAAATCATAATGCTATTATAGCGAACCTCCCTTTTTGATGCAAGCAGCCGATCGTGACATTTTGGGAAACTCCCATCACGACAATGAGGATCGATGCGGCTCCGCAAAATAGCGGTACATTGTACAAACCATGCCGCCGTTGGAAAGCTTTCTGCGTTTATCGGCTTTCTTTCCGTAGATGCTTTCAAAATCCCGCATCGAAGTGATAATCCCCTTCTCCCATTCCGGCACGCGATCGAAGACGGAACGCATTGTTTTGTACAGTCGAACGACTTCCTTCTGTTCCATCAGTCGTTCCCCGTAGGGAGGGTTGCAAAGAATTACACCGCGCTCGCGCTCTACCGAAAGGTCGCGCACATCCGCAACCTTCCAATTCAACAGCACCCCTGCCTTTTTGGCATGTTTCTTGCATAGATCGATGCAGTGCGGATCCAGATCCGATCCCAGGATGCAAAGTTTTTCGTGCCGTTCCTCATCCCTTGCCTGCTCTCTTGCGAGTCGGAACACATCCGACGGCACAAAGGTCCAGTTTTCGGAGGAAAACGACCGATTGCGGGATGGAGCAATGTTGTTTGCGATCATCGCAGCTTCAATCGGAATCGTTCCGGAACCGCACATCGGATCGATCAAAGGCGTATCCGGGTAGAACTTGGAGAGCATCACCATGCCTGCCCCGAGTGTCTCCGAAAGCGGCGCAGGAACGTTATACGTACGATAGCCTCGTCTGGAAAGCCCTGCTCCGCAACAATCCAGCGACAGCGTAACCGTATCCCGCAAAATACCAACTTCCACGATCACTTCTTCTCCGGTCTCCGGAATGCGGTCCACATGATAGGACGCTTTCAGATTCTCTACAATCGCTTTTTTTACGATACTTTGGCAATCCGAAACGGAGAACAAGGTGCTTTTCGCGCTCTTCCCGTTGACATGAATCCGGGTTGTCGGTGTCAGAAACGGCTTCCAATTCAACCCTTTTGTGCCTTCAAACAGATCATCGAAGGTTTTGGCTTCAAACGATCCGACTGTCATCAGAAGACGCTCCGCCGTTCGAAGCCACAACAGCGCCCGCGCCATCGTTTCGAAATTGCCTGCAAAACATACCCGCGCATCAAGCGTTTCGGTCGGTTCGATTCCAAGTTTTTTCAATTGAATGGCAACCGTAGATTCCAATCCGAGTTTGCATGTTGCAATAAATTGCATATCACTCATCCTTTTCTCGTTGCAGTTGGCGAAACACTCTCTGCAATGCATTTTCCAATCTTCTTCTGCTCACGTCGTACCAAGTGCAAAGCATCTGCGGTGTCACCTGCGTGTTGTCCAAAGAGCCAAGCGCAAGCAGCACAAACGCTGCCGCCATCGCATCCTCCTGCGGATGTGAAAGCTTCGGAAAATATCCTTCGAGCGAGTTCGTATACAGAAGAAAGATTCTTACAGCGACTTCAATCATCCGATCGGAAACCAGACTGGCTTCCTGCCCGGAAACTGCTTCGGCACGATCCCTGAGCTGTTGAATAGCCCATAAGATATATGCATAGCTTCTGGGTAAATGTTCCGGAACATTCAGCGGGTGAACCGAACCGTACTGCCATGTCCCGCCCATGTACAGAGCGAATGGCGGTTCCGCTTCCATGGACAAAAGCGTCCCGAACACGAACTGCTTTTCTCCATCCCCCTGGTCGTAGGAGATCAGAAACCTCCGGAGCAATTTTTCGGTCTCCTCCGTATGAATGAGCGAGAGCATCCGGATTACTGCTTTGCGGAACGGAACAATCTGTGAAAACAAAGCCCACTTCAATAGGTCGCGGAACGAAGGATCGTTCTCCCATGCGGATCGAATCGCATCTTCTCCGTTCTCGGCAACGGTTTGAATCTGTTCGCGTCGCCTCAGATACTCCTTTGTCGGAACCTCATAATGCATCGACCAAGCTTTTTGAAACGTTTCCGGTGATTCGGTCCGAATGGCCTGTTCGTAATACGCCGCAACCGTGTCGCTTTCATCCGATTGCAGCAGAATCCGATAAACATCCTCGGCTTTTTTCTGCTCGCCCTGCTTCGAATAACAGTACCCGAGCTGATGCAGCATATCCTTGTCAAACGGCAAATACTCGCGCAGGCGCTCCAAGGAATCCACTGCACGGGAAATCTGATCAAATTCAATAAAAACCGCTCCTGCATATCCCAGTTCTTCGGGAGACGCATCCGGGTCCACGATCGTACGCCGAAGCTCCTCTTTGGCTTCATCCTCTCTGCCTTCCGCGCGATACAGCAGCGCAAGCAACAGATGTGCTCGAATATGGTGGCTGTTGCGCTTGAACACATTGAACACCCGACGCTCGGCTTCTTCGTAAGATCGAAGGGAAAACAGCAGCGTCGCGATCTCAAGATCGAGAATATCGGATGCGGGATACTGTTTCAACATGCCGTTCAGATTCCGAAGCGCCTCTTCCGAATTTCCGGAAAGATGCATAGCTTTCGCTATCCGGATTCCTTCGAGCATCTTACAGTCCTCACCCTCCTCAAGGCCGATCTGAATTTCGAGATCCTCATGATCCTCCAAGAGGTCGAGGAGTTCCTCCGCTCTTTCGGCATATGGGCCGTCCGGTTCGCTCTGGATACAAAGCTCAGCACATTGCTGTGCGGCTCCGAATTCTTCCATGCCCATAAAATCGGAGGCAAGCCCGAACAGCGCATCGGAAGGGAGCTGAGCAAACGATCCCGAAAGCAGCAGAATTGCAATGCTCTCCTCATACCGATGAATCCGGTTCAGGGTCTCGGCAAGTGTGATCGCATACTCGAGATCGCTTGGCTCCATCTGATAGGCTTTTCGGGCATACTGAGTCGCGAGAAGAAGATTATCCTCCTCGATATATCTGCATGCGCAGCGATAGTAGAATTCGGCATTTTGCCGAAACGGAACGATGATTCCGTTTTCGTCGGTGTGTTCCATAGATTACCCTTTGGCCGCACGTAGGAGCGTTTCAAGATCGTTCCGATCAAACCGATACCGTTTCAAACAGAATTGGCAGGTCAGCTCCGCTTCCCCTTCGTGTTCCAAAATATCCTGTAATTCCGCTTCTCCGATGGAAAGCAGTGCCCGTTCAAGGCGGTCCCGCGTGCAGTCGCACAGATATTGAGGCTGCAGCTGTTCCGTGCGTTCGAGCTGCAGATCGGATAAAAGCATTTCCAAAGCTTCCTGCAGCGAATGCGATTCGGAAAGCAACTCCGTCAGACGCGTAATACCGGCCGCATGTTTTTCAATACGCGCAATCGCTTCTTCCGGGCAGCCGGGCATCGGCTGAATCAGAATTCCGCCCGCCCCGATCACTTCTCCGATATCCGCCTTTTCCCGAACGCCGAGGTATACCAAGGAAGGCTGCTGTTCGCTCGCCGTAAAATACTGAGCAAAGTCTTCGGCAATCTCTCCCGAAACGAGGTTGCAAAGGCCGACATACGGTTCCCGCATTCCGAGATCTCGGATCAGGGTCAACTTTCCCTGATGTCCGACATAGCCTCCTACATCCAGCTTGCCATCCTCCCGCAAAGGGAGTTCGACCTCCGGATTCGTTGCGTATCCCTTGACCAATCCGCCGTATCGCCCGACGCAAACCAGATTTCCGGCAGGACCGTTTCCGGCGATTACAGTCGTCAACGAATCGGTCGGGTTTTTCAAGTCCGACGCCGCCATGCTTGTCATCAGAAGCTGTCTGCCGAGCGCCGCAGTCGCCACACGCGAGAGCGTATGTGTCTTTTGTGCTTCCTTTACCAATTCCGTTCCGCAAATCGCCGTGAACCGGATCGAACGGTCACACAGCATTCCCCGGATAATCGTGTCACTCATACTCTATCCTCTATCTTTCTTACGACAAATTGAATCCGTTCCGTATCCTCCGATGCACGTTCTTCGGAGAACGCCTCATACGCGCCGATCAGCGCAAAGCCTTCCTGTTCAAGCAGCGTACAAAGCTCTTCCATCCGATGTGCCCGCTGCAGATGCTGTTCAAAAAACCGTCGAAACAGCATTCCCTCCCGTACAAAAAACGTGAGATTCATCTCCAGCAATTGCGATTCGGGATCGAACATATTCTCCCAAATATACGCATACTCGTCCTCCACCTCGGTGAACGTGTTCTCACCGATGGTATCCGAGAGTTTATGATAAGAAGAAATGTCAAACAACAGCAGTCCATTTGGGCGAAGGCATCGATTCGCGCTTCGAAAGAATTGCCGTACCTGATCAAGATCGGTCAGATAATTGACGCCGTCACACGTGCTGATGACTGCATCGACCGGTTTATGGACACAAAGCTCGGTCATGTTCCGACAAACGAACGGAATGCTTTTGCATCCGGCTTCCAGCGCGTTCTTACGCGCCTCCATCAACATTTCTTCGCTGCAATCGCTTCCCGTGATCCAAAATCCGCGCTTCGCAAGGCCGATCGTAATGCGCCCTGTTCCGCAGGCTGCATCCAAAACAGTTTTCACAGAACTCTTCTTCAGTAGATCAACAACATACGCGATCCATGATTCGTAATCCACATCATGCATCATACGATCATAGTACTGAGCAAATGAATGATATTGCATGGTCAATTCTTCTCCGATTCCTCTGCCAATTCCAAAAGACGCATCAGCCGATGGTTCATTCCGGATTTGCGAATTCCCGCCATCTCAGCCAGTTCCGCAAGCGTTGCGTCCGGATGATTCATGCGAAGCTCTGCTGCCTCCCGAAGCCCGGGAGAAAGCTCCTTCAGCGACATTTTGGAAAGAATTGTCCGAATCGCAGCCTGTTGTTTGAGCGATGCGATCACTTGTTTATCCAGATTCGCCGTCTCACAATTGTTGGTGCGATTGATATAGTTCCGCATATCCTTCTCAACGCGCACATTTTCAAATGCCAGAGCGGCTGTATTCGCGCCGATCAACGCCAGAAAACCGGTAACATCGTCTCCCTCTTTCAAATAGACAACGATTCGTTCCTTACGGTTTGTCACGCGCGGATGCAAGCCGAATCCTTCAATTGCGGAAACAATTGCCTCCTGAACCGTATCGGATTTGCAAAGCAATTCCAGATGGTAGCTCCGTTTCGGATCGACAACGGTGCCGCCGCCGAGAAAGCAGCCGCGCAGAAAAGCACGTTTTGTTTCCTCCGAAGCAAATACGACGTTCGGAACCGTCGATAAGACATGAACCCCCTCGGAATCGTAAGCGAGCGCACCCGTTTTATACAGGTATGGCTCCGAGTCCTTTCCGCCGAATTTCACGGAATAGATCGGACGCCTACGCGATTCGCGCTCCTTCCGTTCAATCAGGGTTTCCAACTGATGGTCCGCCGACGCCAACGCTGCAATATGTTTGGCTACGGTAAGACTCTCCGTCTGATAAAAAACGGAAGGCTTCGGAAACAGCCGGATCCCACCGGCAGTCATCGTCAAACCGCACAGCTGCGCCGTTCGCTCCGCTTCATCATGCAGGCGGATCCGCGTCAACTCTTCACGACATTTCTCTGCAAAACTCATGACTCTTTTTCAAACCGTGATAAAATATCTTCCTCTTCTCTCACCAAATCCCGATGGAAGATACGAACGGCCTGTCCCGCCTTGCGCATCCGATCTGCAAATGCTTCCGCTGCAGCAACGGAGCGATGACGGCCGCCCGTACATCCGAAACAGACGCGCAAGATGTGCTTGTCCTGCGATTCAAACAGCGGAATCATGTGCAGGATATTCTTCTGCAAATCGTCGAGATATTCCACCACAAAAGGTTGATCCATCACAAAGTCAAACACTTCCCGGTCCAGGCCCGAGAGCGGACGAAGCGCTTCATAATAAAACGGATTGTCCGCAAAGCGCATGTCAATAACAAAATCCGCATCGATCGGAACACCGCGTTTGTAGCCAAAGCTCGAAACGATCAAAGACATCTCATTCTTGGAAAATTCCGGAAGAATCTTTTCCATTAGCAGGGGAAATTTCCTCGCCGGAATATCGCTCGTATCGATCACGCGTGTTGCAAGATCGCGCAGTTCGCCGAGGTACTTGTGTTCCGATTCCACGCCGGACTCCGCTTCCCCCGCTACACCGAGCGGATGGCGGCGACGTGTCTCGTTGTATCTGCGCCGCAGCACGTCCTTGCGGGCATCCAAAAAAAGAACGTCATGCGGAATCGAAAGCTTGCGGATTTCCTCCGCGACCGAACGGGAATTTCTGGAAAGCAGACTTTCGCGGGAATCGATCGTGACGGCAGCCTTCTCAACCTTGGGAACTGCGTTTTCACACATCTGTACAAACTCCGATAACATCGGAGACGGCAGATTATCCACGCAGAAAAAACCCAACTCCTCCGCACTTTTCAGTGCAAGGGACTTCCCCGCTCCGCTCATGCCGGTAACAATCAGTAGATACATTGCAGATCCCCCAATCTCTTGATTTCACATTCGAGAGAAACCCCGGTGTGTTCGCGCACGCGTGCCTGAACCACTGCGATCAATTCCGACACATCTTGTTCGGTTGCTCCTCCCCGGTTGACAATAAAGCCGGCATGTTTTTCCGAAACTTGCGCGCCGCCGACCGTTAACCCTTTACAGCCGCTTTCCTGAATCAGCGCTCCGGCAAAATAGCCCGTCGGCCGTTTAAATACGCTGCCTGCAGACGGGTATTCCAGCGGCTGCTTCTCCTTGCGTTTTTGAGTACAGTCCTTCATCCGATCCAAGGCCCCGCCATCATCCGGCAAAAGCCGAAGCTCCGCTTCCAGAACAATACAGTTCGGGAAAGAAAACACGCTGGTTCGGTATCCGAGCATTTCGGGTTTGACATCCACCCATTGATCCTGTCCATCCCTGAGCACGCGCACGCGCTGCAGAATCTGACGGATTTCCGCCCCGTATGCCCCTGCATTCATGGCGCACGCGCCGCCGACGGTACCGGGGATTCCGGACAGGCACTCCATACCCTGCAAACCATTTGCAACCGTTTCCTTTGCAAGCTGCGTCAAGGACATCCCTGCACAGGCGCGGATCGTGCAGCCGTCATAAACGGGGGAATGCAGCGGACGGTCAAAGCGAATGACCAATCCCGGATATCCGGCATCTTCTGCGAGCACATTCGTTCCTTTACCGAGGAGCACATACCGAAGCTGCATATCCCTGCACAGTGTGATGATCTCCGAAAGATGCACGTAATCATCGACTTGCCATACAAACGCCGCATCTCCGCCGATTCGAAAACTGGTCAGTTCCGAAAGCGGGACGTTCTGCCGGATGTCAAAGCGATTCAGTTGTTCTGTTATCGTTTTCATATAGGTATTCACGCTATCAGTATACCAAAGAATCCGGTTGGAGACAAGTCTATTTGCATAGAATTTGTTCGATTCGGCTTTGAAACCGAATCCATGCCTCCGTATCCCCGCCTTGGGCTTTTTCGGCATCTGCCGTAAGCGCGCCCCGATTCCGAGCCAATTGGAACGGATCGACCGTTGTCACGGTCTGATATCCGGTATAAATCTCTTTCCATTCCCTTAGCGGCGCGGTATCCGTCACCGATTGAAGTACGGAAAACGCGCCAAGATGAGAAAGCGTCTGTTGCTGCAACGGTGCGCGCAAAAAAGCAAAGAAGTCCGCAAGTACATGTGCTTTCTCTTCATCGGTCCTTCGATCGATCCCGAGCCAGCAGACCTGATCCGTAAAGTTGCCGCAACTGCTCACAGAATAGGAAGACCCGTATGTTTCCCTTCGCAAACAGTCCCCTGCGGAACGAAAGTCCGTAATCACACCCTGCGCATTTGAATTCATCAAAACGGTTGCAATCGGATCCCCCTCCGGAAGCGGTGCGTCATTGCTGTTGCTTTCGATTGCACAATATCCGGAATAACAGTATGGCACTGCGTTTTCTAAATCGTTCAGGCCAGTTTTCAGGGAAATCTGCTCCGTCTCAAATGGCTGCAGAAGGTCTTCCTCCAAAATACCGCTGAAAAACGAATATGCGTCCGGAACCCTGCCGTATTGAATCCGTTCGAGATAATAGGGCTCTGTCATTCCCTCAATTATAATATGGGTTCCTTTATGTTTCTTCTCATACAGCTTTGCATTGGATTCAAGCCAGCTTGTCAGGCTCCCGGCATATGTGCGGTCGGATACGATATGATACAACGTGACAGTCCCCGAAAACTCCGGAATCGGGAGCTTTCGTTTCTCGGCAAAAAAATCCTTCCTCGCCATGTCCGAAAGGAATGGCGGAGCGATCAGCAGGGCAGATAGAAGAAGAATACACAGAACAATTCGAACAACTTTCATGGTTCAGCATACGTGACAAACATCGTTCCTATTCCGAAAAGGTCGCGCAAATTCGGCAAAGGGAACTATTTTGGAAAAAAAGAATGTAATAAAGAAACCGATTGATGGGAGGCAAGTATGGAAATCAACGCACAAAAGCGCGGATCAAAACTGTATGCGGCACTTGTCGGCGAACTGGATCAACACAGCGCAGAGAAAGTTCGCATTATGCTCGATACTTTGATTCACGATATCACAGTAAGAGAGCTCACTCTGGACCTGTCCGGAGTGACATTCATGGACAGCGCGGGTCTCGGCGTCGTTCTTGGGCGCTATAAAAAGATACATATGCGCGGCGGAAAGGTCATTGTCACCGGAGTCTCCGCTTCGATCGACCGCATTTTTAAAATGTCGGGTATCTACACGCTTGTTGAACGGAAGTAGGAGGAAACCATATGAACAATCAGGCAGAAATCATCTTCCCCGCCCTCACGCAGAATGAAACGTTTGCGCGTGCTGTCGTTGCCGCGTTTGCCTCTCAGCTGAACCCGACGATCGAGCAGTTATCCGATCTGCGCACCGCAGTCTCGGAGGCTGTGACCAACGCGATCATTCACGGATATGAACAGGATTCTTCACAATTTGTGAAGATGCGGTGCATCATCGAAGGCAATCTTCTGAAGATTATTGTTCGGGACGACGGTTGCGGAATCCCGGATATCGATCTTGCAAGAAAGCCGTTTTATACTTCAAAGCCCGAGTTGGAACGCTCCGGAATGGGATTTGCCGTGATGGAAGCGTTTATGGATCAGGTAACCGTCACATCCGCTCCCGGAGAAGGGACAACCGTTACAATGGGAAAGCGGATCAGCCATGGCGAATGATCTTACCTTTACAAGTCTGCTCCGTGCGGCAAAAAGCGGAGATGCCGATGCCGAACAGCAGCTGATCCGCGCCAACATGCCACTTGTTTACGCAATTGCAAAACGTTACCAAGGACGCGGAATTGAAACGGAGGATCTGAATCAGCTCGGCGCAATCGGGCTTTTAAAAGCGATCCGAAGATTTGACGAACAATTCCATGTATGCTTTTCGACGTACGCGGTTCCGATGATTGCAGGTGAAATCAAGCGGTTTTTGCGTGACGACGGGATCATTCGCTTCTCTCGCTCCATCAAAGAGCTGGCCGCGGAGATTCGAAAGTTTCAGCAACTCCGACCGGAAAGCACGATAAAGGAGCTTGCGCAGCAGCTTCATGCGGAAGAAGCCGATATCGCCGCCGCGCTTGCATCCGGAACAAGCCCAAGATCATTGGATGAACCCGATCCGATCACCGGAGATCCGTTCGGCGTTTCGATTCCGGCTGAAAGCAAGGAAGTCGATGCCGACAATCGCCTGGTCATTGAATCGCTCCTTCGACTTCTTACGCCCCGAGAGCAGCAATTGATCCGAATGCGCTTTTTCGAAGAAAAGACACAAAGCGAGACCGGAGCGCGGCTCGGAATCTCGCAGGTTCAGGTAAGTCGCTTGGAAAAGAAGATTCTGATGAAGCTTAGAGCAACATCGGATCGGTAAACAAAAAGTCCCGATCAGGGACTTTCTTTTGCTATGAATTGGATTCGTTTTCTTTTTCGTACATCGGTTTCCCGCTCAAATCCAGTTTGGCTTCCTCACCGTGAAGCAGCCGTTTCATGTTCGCATGGTGCCGAACAAGCACAAGCAGGGCGATCGCAAGCGAGTACCAGATGATATAGAGCGGAATCCATCCGAGAAAATAGGATGCAGCCACAAACAACGCAAACAAAATTGCTCCCGAGATGGACATCACCGAAACGCGCTTGGTTATGAGAAAGATCACGATGATCAGAATCGTCGTTGCCAATGCTGCCTGCCAACAGAAGCACCACATCAAAGCAAAGCTGCACGCGGCTGCTTTACCGCCTTTGAAGCGAAAGAAAACCGGAAAACAATGACCGTATGCAGCAGCAGCGCCGCACAGACATCCTCCGATAGAAACCGCAAGCGCAGCATCGTTTGCATGCAAGCCGAGCCATCCGCCAAGCAGTCTTCCGAGGAAAAAAGCAGCGACCGCTTTGCCTGCATCGCCGAGAAACGTGATCAATCCGTACTGCTTGCCGAATACCCTTGTCATATTGGTCGTTCCGGCGTTTCCGCTTCCGAACTTCCGGATATCCTCACGAAACGCAAGTTTGCTGACGATCAGTGAAAACTGAATATTGCCGAGCAAGTAGCCGGACACCGCTACAAGCAAGATTACCGCAATGTTCCATGAATTCCAGATCATGCTGTTTATTCATCCTCCTTTGTACGATTCCGAAAGTAAATCCGAATCGGGGTGCCGACAAAGCCAAACGATTTCCGGAAATAATTTTCCAAATATCGCTCATAGGAAAAATGCACAAGCGACGCGTCATTGACGAAGGCAACAAAGGTGGGCGGTTGCACCGAAACCTGTGTTGCGTAATACAGTTTCAATCGTCTTCCGTTTTGCGAGGGCGGTTCGTTCATGGAAATCGCTTCATTGACAATATCGTTCAGCGTTCCCGTCGGAATGCGGCGAATGCTCTGCGCATACACCTCGTTGACCGCGTTCAATACCTTCTGAACGCGCTGTCCCGTTTTTGCCGAAATAAACAGATACGAGACATACGGCATGAAATTCAGCGAACTGTTCATATCCTTTTTGAACGATTCGATCGTATAGGTATCTTTTTCAACAAGATCCCATTTGTTGACAAGAATAACGCTCGGCTTCCCTTCTTCATGAACATACCCGGCGATCTTGACATCCTGTTCCGACAGTCCTTCCGTTGCATCGCAAACAAACAGGACCACATCCGCCTTGCGCACTGCCGCAAGGGATCGGATTACGCTGTAGCGCTCGATCGTTGCGTCCTCCACAGCACGCTTGCGGCGAATGCCCGCTGTATCAACGAGGACATACTTCTGCCCGTCCCGTTCAAAAGGAGTATCGATCGCATCCCGTGTAGTTCCGGGGATATCCGAAACGATCACACGCTGTTCGCCGAGCAGCGCATTCACAAGGGAAGATTTGCCGACATTCGGTCTTCCGCAAACCGCAATATTGATCACGGATGCGTCTTCCTCTGCTTCCACAGCATCAAAATTCGAACAGACAGCATCCAAAAGATCACCGAGGCCGATCCCCTGCCCTGCGGAAACGATGATCGGCTCTCCGAGTCCAAGGGCATAAAAGTCATAAATCGCGTCATGAAACTGCGGTGCATCAAGCTTATTGACGCCGAGAACCACAGGCTTATTGGACTTGCGGAGCATTGCGGCGACTTCCTCATCCGCCGATGTCATGCCATCTCTTCCATCCACCAGAAAAATGATGACATCACATGTTTCGATTGCCATCTCAGCCTGGCGCCGCATCTGCACAGCGATCAAATCCTCGTTGGCAGGTTCGATGCCGCCGGTATCAATCAGCGTAAACGAATGGGTCAGCCACTCCGCGTCTCCGTAGATCCGGTCACGCGTGACGCCCGGCGTATCCTCCACGATTGCAAGTCGTTTTCCGATCAGTCGATTGAACAACGTCGATTTTCCGACGTTGGGTCTGCCGACAATTGCTACAAACGGTTTTGTCATAGATTACCCTCAAACAGTTTTTTCACCAGATCCGCCCCGTTTTCTACGGAAACGATCCGCACCTTCAGCCGATTCTCCAGTTCCTTCACGGTCATGCCGTCCAGAAAGACATCTTCTTTTGCGCGCAGCATATTGCTCGGGATCAAAAGCGTCTTTTCCAGCGGTTTATCCTGCAGCTCGTCAATCAGATCCTGTCCGGTGACGAGCCCCCCGACGTGAACATTTCCTCCGAAATACCGATTCGGAATCGGGTAAAGCTTCCAAACGATCCGATACGCGTCCAACGCACGATACAAATCCCAGAAGAACGGTGCTGCTGCGGTCCCGCCCGCCATGCTGACCCGAAGCTCTTCTTTGAACGGCTCCTGTTCCGCAAGGGCATCCAAAAACTCTGTAGCGAAGATGCGGAGCATTCCGACGCCATTCTCGATCTGCCCATAGTCCTCATAGTATTCCTCCGGCGGAATCGGAAGTCCTGCATTCAGATACCATTCATCCGACAGAAATACAAGGCGGGTTCCCAATTGATTGAAAAACCGTTCCTGAAACCGTTCCACCTGACGAATGACAGCAGCGCTTCCTTCCCGATCAAACGTGTCAAGATGCTCAAGCTTCTCCCGAAATTTTGTAACGCCGACCGGAACGATCGCAACCGATGCCGTTGCAGGCGAAAGATCCCCCAACGCCGTCAACGTATCCTCAAGCACGTCCCCATCGTTGATTCCGGGACAAAGCACGATCTGTGCATGAAAACGAAGCCCGGCGGCTTTCAATGCTTCAAGACGTTCGAGGATACGGCCTGCCGTAGGATTCTTCATAATCCGGGTCCGAACCCCGGGATCGATGGCATGAACAGATACATATAACGGGCTGACCCCGCGACGCAGGATCCGATCGAATTCCTCATCGTCTACGTTCGTCAAAGTCACATAGTTGCCCATAATAAACGACATGCGCCAATCATCGTCCTTGACCTGCAGGCTCGAACGGACCCCGCGGGGCATCTGATCGATGAAGCAAAAGACGCAATGATTCTTGCACGTCTGCATTCGGCTCATCAACGAGGTTTCAAAGCTCAACCCCAACGGTTCATATTCATCCTTTTTGACGCGGAACGATAACGTTTGCCCTTCCCGGCACACGTCGATATGCAGAATCCGTTCGGACGTCAGCTTTTCGTAATCAATCAGGTCCTTGACCGATTCCCCGTTGATTGCAAGAAGCGCATCGCCCGATAAGATTCCGCAGCGCGCCGCAGGCGTTCCCGGCGCAACAAATGTAATTGGCTGGACATAAGTCTTCATGATATTACCATACCACACAATTCTTTTTTTTGCAAGAAAAGAAAGACATTCCAGAAGGAATGCCTCTCCCATTTTTTCAGTTCTATGCCGTTTTTCCGATCAGTTTGTCGGTGCTTCGCCTCAGCGGCACGCCAACCAACACGCATACTGCGATCTTGGCAGCATCTCCCGGCAGGAATGGCAGAACACACAGGGTCAGTGAATCCACGAGCCCTCTCTGACTCTGTATCATGAACCATACCGTTCCGATCGCATAGAGAACGATCGTACCGGCAACCATTCCGACAATGGTCCAACCGCGCTTATAGGGGAACAGATCCGCGAATAAACCGGTGAGTGCTACACAGGGTAGATAGCCCAGCAGATACCCGCCGGTCACCCCAATCAGCTTTTGAATTCCGCCCGCCGGTCCGGCAAACACCGGTACGCCGATCGCTCCGATCAAAAGATAAACCGCGACTGCAATCGTACCGTCCAACCAACCGAGAACAATTCCGGTCAGATAGACAACAAGCGTCGCAAGAGAAATCGGAATCGGGCCAGCAGGAATCGACCATGGGGATGCAACGCACAGCAACGCGGCCATGACGGCAATACGAGACATCCGCCCAATTGTCAGTTTCGTTTTTGGTTTTGTCATAGGTTAAACAGTCCTTTTTTTCTTTTCTGCGCCGTAGCGGCACCCTGCAATTGTGCAAGCTGTTCCAAAAGCTGACGCTCGCTATCGGAAACGCGTTTCGGAATCTCCACGTTAACAGTCACAAACAAGTCGCCCTTTCCGGGCTGCTGCAATCGCTGCACGCCTTGTTCCTTGAGGCGGAATGTCGTTCCGTTCTGTGTTCCGGAGGGAACCGAATACTTGATCTGGCCATCCAAAGTCGGAACAACAATCTCGCCGCCCAGAACTGCGATCGTATACGGAATATTCATGTTCAGCAGCAAATCCGCTCCGCGGCGTTCAAATCGATTATGCGGACGCACCGTAATCGTGATATACAGGTTTCCACGCGGACCGCCCTTATAGCCCGCCTCTCCTTCGCCGCGCTTGCTGAGCGTCTGTCCGTCATTGATGCCTGCCGGTACCCGAACTTTCAAGCGCTTATTCTGCTTGATTCTTCCGTTTCCCTTACAGTTCGGACAGGGATCCGTAATAATCTGGCCGGTACCGCGGCACGCCGAACACGGACGCGTCGTTACAAACGAGCCAAGAATCGACTGGCTCTGCTGCCGAACCTGACCGGTTCCGCCACAGGTTGTACAACGGGTCGGCTTCGTTCCCGGTTTGGCGCCGGTTCCGCCGCAGGTTTCGCAAATCTCTTCGCGCGAAACTACGATCTCCTTTTCGCATCCGAACGCTGCTTCTTCAAACGTCAACGTCAGATTGTAACGAAGATCATCTCCCGTCATCGGACCGTTTCTCGTCGCGCCGGAACCGCCGAATCCATTGCCGAAGATCGTGCTGAAAATATCTCCAAAACCAAAATCCCCTGCGCCCGTAAACGGATTTGCTCCGCCTCCGCCCATCGAAGGATCAAACGCCGCATGACCGAATTGATCATACTTTGCGCGCTTATCCGGGTCGGACAGCACTTCATACGCCTCATTCAATTCTTTAAACTCGGCTTCCTTTGCTGCATCGCCCGGATGCAAGTCGGGATGGCAGGTTTTGGCTTTCTTCCGAAATGCACTTTTGATATCGGCATCCGAAGCATCTTTGCCGATGCCAAGCACCTCGTAATAATCTCTTTTATCCGCCACTGTGAACCTCACATCGGGCGGAGTGAATGCTCCGCCCGTTTTCCATATAGTTTATGTCGTTGCGAGTCGAATTGACTCAGTCCACTACCTCATAATCCGCATCGACAACATCGTCTTTGGGCGGCTGCTGACCGTTGTTCTGCTGCGCACCGCCAGCCTGCTCCTGCGCTGCCTGCTGCTGATAAATCTTGCCGAAGACTTCATAGCTCACATTCGTGCACTTCTCGGTCTCCTCTTTGATCTTTGCAGTATCCGTGCCTTCAAGTGCCTTGCGGAGGTCGGCAACGGCGGACTCAACTTTTGCTTTGTCACCCGCGTCAATCTTGCTGCCGAGATCCTTCAGCGTTTTTTCGGTCGTGTAGACAAGCTGATCCGCATGATTGCGCGTTTCCGCCGCATCCTTGCGCTCCTTATCCTCGTTGGCGTAACGCTCTGCTTCCTCAACGGCACGCTTGATCTCGTCCTCGTTCAGATTTGTGGAAGCCGTGATCGTGACTTGCTGCTGGTTGCCCGTTCCAAGGTCCTTTGCAGACACATGAACAATACCGTTCGCGTCAATATCAAACGTGACTTCGATCTGCGGAACGCCGCGCGGCGCCGGTGCAATGCCGGCAAGCTGGAAGCGGCCGAGGCTCTTGTTGTACTGTGCCATCTCACGTTCACCCTGCAGAACATGGACTTCAACGCTTGTCTGCCCATCCGCAGCAGTCGAGAAGATCTGGCTCTTCTTCGTCGGGATCGTGGTGTTGCGGTCAATTAGTCGCGTGAACACACCGCCGACGGTCTCGATACCGAGGGACAACGGCGTAACGTCAAGCAACAGAATGTCTTTCACTTCGCCGCCGAGTACACCGCCCTGGATTGCCGCACCGATCGCAACGCACTCATCCGGATTGATTCCCTTGAACGGCTCTTTGCCGGTAACGTTCTTGACCATCTCCTGGACAGCCGGGATACGGGACGAACCGCCGACAAGAATCACCTTGTTGATATCGTTGTTGGAAAGGCCGGCATCCTGCATCGCCTTCTGTACGCAGACGCGCGTCTTATCCACGAGATCCGCCGTCAGTTCGTTGAACTTTGCGCGGGTGATCGTCACATCCAGATGCTTCGGGCCGCTTGCGTCCATCGTGATGAACGGGAGATTGACGTTCGAAGAGGTCGTACCGGACAGCTCAATCTTCGCCTTCTCTGCTGCTTCCTTCAGTCTTTGCAGCGCCATCTTATCCTTCCGAAGATCGATTCCGTTCGAACGGATGAATTCGGATGCGATATAATCGATCAAGCGCTGATCGAAGTCGTCACCGCCGAGACGGTTGTTGCCCGCCGTGGCCAGAACTTCGAAGACACCATCGCCAATCTCGAGGATCGACACATCGAACGTGCCGCCGCCGAGGTCATAAACAAGAATCTTCTGGTTGGTCTCTTTATCAAGGCCATAAGCAAGGGATGCCGCCGTCGGCTCATTGATGATGCGAAGCACTTCAAGGCCTGCAATGCGGCCTGCGTCCTTTGTTGCCTGACGCTGACTGTCGGTAAAATACGCCGGAACCGTAATAACGGCTTGCGTCACTTTCTCACCGAGATAGCTTTCCGCATCCGCCTTCAGCTTCTGCAGAATCATTGCGGAGATCTCCTGTGGCGTATAGTCCTTGCCGTCGATCTTCACTTTGTAAGAAGAACCCATTTCACGCTTGATGGAAGAAATCGTGCGGTCCGGGTTGGTGATGGCCTGGCGCTTTGCGATCGTTCCGACGAGTCGCTCATTATCTTTAAATGCTACAACGGAAGGAGTGGTTCTGCCGCCTTCGGAATTCGGGATAACGACCGGATCGCCGCCCTCTAATACTGCGACGCAGGAATTGGTGGTACCAAGGTCAATGCCGATAATTTTACTCATAGTTCTTTCCTCCTAAATCGATAGTTGCTTTTGATATTTTTCAAAGCGATGGTTCGCTTTTATTCCGAAACTTTTACCATGCTGTGACGCACGATCTTGTCTTTGACGCGATATCCTTTTTGGAACACCGCCAGAATCTTTCCCTTATCAACACCCTCCTGTGCCTCTGCCATTACGGCATTGTGCAGATTCGGATCAAAGTCCCCGTCGGTTTCCACTTCCGAAAGGCCTTCCTTCTGAAGCGTCTCCGTCAGTTTCCGATGAACAAGCAGAACGCCCTCTGCCCATGCCTCGTCTTTGGATTCGGTTCCCGCAACGCGATCGAAATCATCCAGAATCGGAAGCAGCGCGGTGATCACGTCCCGCCTGCCTTCCTCATAGCTGTCCGCCCGAACCGAAGCGTTTCTCCGACGGAAGTTATCAAAGTCCGCCTGATTGCGTTGAAGCAGATTGACGGTTTCGTCCAGCTTCTTCTGTAGCGATTCGATGTGGGAGCGAGCCTCCTCCATCTCCTCTGCCGTCAGCGTACACGTTTGCTGCGCTTCGGTCTCCGGTGTTTCCACCGCGGCCTCGGCCGTCTGCTCATGATTGTCTTTCTTCTTGGACACGTTCAGTCCTCCTTTAAAAATGATTGCAGAATCATCGAAAGATTCTGTTGAACACCTTGCAATACGTTGATCACGCGATTGTAATCCATGCGAGTCGGTCCGATGACACCGAACGTTCCGAGCGGCATATCATTGACGCGGTAGGTCGCCGTCACCACGCTGCAATCCTGCAGCCCTGCCTGCTCGTTCTCACTGCCGATTGTGATCGTAAACTCCATATCCGAAGCCTTCCGAAGCATCCGATACATGGCATCCCGCTGTTCCACCGTAGCCAAAAACGAGGTTGCTTTCTCAACATCGCTGTATTCGGGATAGCGCAGCATATTGCGCGTGCCGGAAAGCTCAACCATATTCGTTCCGGACTGCGCGTTCTCTTCAATCCGCGCAAGCAGCGTTTTCAAAAAATCCCCGCGCGATTGTAGCTCAGCGCCGATCTCATGAATCATTCGCTCTGCAACCATCGTCATGCGGCAATTGTAGCAGCGCTGCGTGATCGTACGAGAGAGCTCTTCAAGCTCAACAGGCGTCATATCCTTCGGAATATCGATCACGGCATCGCGCGCAACACCGGCATCGGTTACGATCACCGAAAGCGCTTTTCCTTCCGCCAAAGGAACCAACTGCAGGTGGCGCAAGCGATTTACCGCCATATCCGGCATCATTACGACCGCTGTATAATGCGTGATGTCGCTGAGCGCCTTGGCAGTTGACCGGAGGACGGATTCAATCCCGTCAATCCGACTGCGGTAGTACCCATTCAGAATTGTCTGCTCCTGTTCGCTCAACGCTGCACGGGAAAGCATCTGATCCACATACAGGCGATACGCCTTGTCGGACGGAATCCGGCCGGCAGACGTATGTGGCTGTGCAAGATATCCGAGCGCTTCCAGATCCGCCATTTCGTTCCGGATCGTTGCCGGCGACCAATTCAATTCAGCACTTTGACGAATTGCTTTCGATCCGACCGGACTTGCGGAAAGGATGTACTCATCGATGATGGCACGCAGGATCTGCAGTTTTCGTTCATCCAGTTCCATCCCGATCTCCTTTCCTTTAGCACTCCTTTTGCCCGAGTGCTAATCATCGTGATTAAGATACCACGATTATGCCCACCTGTCAAGCAAACAAAACGGCGCGAATGTGAACTCGCCGTGAACTATAAAAAAGAAAAATGCTCCGGCATACAGGCGCATTGCCCCATGCCGAAGCATCCCAAATGGATCATCGATCTATTCTACGCTTCCAAGTCCGCAGCGATGGTATCATATAAGCGCTCGCATCGATCGCACAGCGCAGTCAAGGTTGCTTTTTGTTTCGCACAGATCGTTTGTGCTTCCGCCCGATCCGAGAAATAGGGAAGATTGGCCAGCACATTCAGCCATGCGATCTTCCCGGCAGCAGCAATCTCTGCGGCAGCTGCCGCCAGATCGCCCGAACACGTCGGGTTGCTGTTTCCGCAGAGCTGCTCCAAAATGACGATCGTTTCCATCCCTGCTGCAATGACCCGGCATGGTACTTCCGTCGCATAATGAATTGCAATCTGCATCGCCGCTTTACGAGCGAGTTGTTCCTCTTCCGATGCTTTCGGAAGCGCAAGTGCGTTTCGATACCCCAAATAGGCTTTCGCATCGTCATCGGCAAGCAAGGAAAACCGTTCGATCAACGGAGTCAACGCCTCAGAAGCATTCTGTGCTGTTTCCGAATATGCGGCATATTTTTGCTTTCCTAAGGTCAATTCGGCAACCATTTTTCCAAGTGCCGCGCCGAGTGCACCGGATACCCCTGCCGCCGCTCCGCCGCCCGGTGCCGGACTATTGGAGCCGAGATCCCCCAAAAAAGCAGAAAGCGTTCTCTCCGAAAAGCCGGATTCCATAGATTCCCTCCGATACGATGATTATCCGTTGTTCTGTTTCGCTTCCGAAAGAAGCCGTTTTGCATGCGCAATGGCTTCCGCATCGTCCATTTTGCTCCCCATGATCCGCGCAAGCTCGGCAGGGCGTTCTTCCTCCGACAGCCGATGCGTGCTGCTGCGCGTGGAAGTCTCGTCGGAAATCTTGTTGACAACGTACTGCACATCGGCATGTGCGGCGATCTGCGGCAAATGCGTGACGCAAAGTACCTGCCGCCGTTTAGAAAGCTCACGCATTTTCTTCGCAACCGTATTGGCAATCAATCCGGAAATTCCGGTATCGATTTCATCAAAGATCATCGTGTCGATACGATCTGCGTCAGACAGCGCAATTTTCAGAGCAAGCATGATGCGGGATATTTCGCCGCCGGACGCGACCTTGGCCAGCGGTTTGACCGGTTCGCCCCGGTTTGCCGAGAGCAGGAATTCCGCTTCGTCGATTCCGGTTTCCGACAGCTGCGATGCGGGGACCTCTCGGAACGACGTTTCAAACCGCGCGCCTGGCATTCCCATATCCTGCATTTGCTTCAGAACAATTTCACACAGCTTCTGCGCCGCCTCTTTTCTCTGCTTGGACAGCGCGATTGCGATCGACTCGAATTCCGCGCACGCCTTCCGAAATGCCTGCTCTTTGGCTTCCGCTTGCTGATCACCGTCCAAAAGCAGCTCGAGTTCTTCCGCAATGCGATCGCGATACGCAAGAATTTCCCGGATGGACGCACCGTATTTCCGTTTCAGATTCTGCAGCGCAGCAAGGCGGCTTTCGATCCGATCGAGTTCCTCCGGATCATAGGAGAACGAAGAGCGTGCATCGCGAAGCGCATACGCAACATCTTCCAATTCATAGTATGCTTCTTCCGTCTTGTTTGCAAGGTCGGCGTAAGCGGAATCGTATCTTCCGATTTTCGACAAGGAAGTCTTCGCTTCGGACAGGCTCGCAAGCACACCACCGTCCCCGAAAATCGCATCATAGGAGGTATTGAGCCCGTCCGTGATCGTTTCAGCATTCTGCAGAACGTTCCGCCGTGTATCGAGCTCCTCTTCCTCGCCGTCTCTGGGATCAAAGCGATCGATCTCCGCTTTTTGGAACCGGAGCATATCGATCCGCTGCATCCGCTGTGACAGGGACGATTGCAGCTGCTTCCACTCCCGCTGCAGCCGTAAAGCTTCTGCACGGGTCTGTTCGAGGCGATCGATCAGATGCGCCGGATCCTTGGAAAACGCATCGATCAATCTCAGATGCGTCGTCGCATCAAGCAGCGATTGATGCGCATGCTGACCGTGAAGATCCACCAAAAGCGTTCCGAGGTCCTTCAGTTCGGAAGCGGACACCATGGTTCCGTTGATACGGCACACGTTCCGACCGTTGACGGAGAGCTCCCGGTATACGACCAGCGACAGCTCGTCTTCCAAAGCGCGATCCCGTAAGAACGCCAACGCGGGAGAATCCTCACTGAGCGTGAACTCCGCTTCAACCGACGCCTTGGCTGCGCCCGTACGAATGCTGTCCCGACTGGCACGATCGCCGAGAATGAAGCCTACCGATTCAATCAGAATGGATTTTCCTGCACCGGTTTCACCCGTCAATGCAGAAAAGCCCGCATCGAACTCGATATCGGACTTATCTATCAGCGCAACATTATGGATTTTCAAACGATTGAGCAAGGTTGTCCTCCGTTACTGCACCATCTTCTGAAACTTTTTTATGACTTCCGAAATGCTTCTGCCGTCCTTGATCGCTACAAAAATGGTATTATCCCCGGCGATCGATCCGGCAATTTCACTCCATTTCATCGAATCGATCGCTTCTGCAGCAACCGACGCGCTTCCCGCCATCGTCTTAATCACAATGATATTTCCTGCAGATGAGATCGAAATGACGCAATTACTGAACAGGCTGATAAACCGATCCTGCATGTCGGATTCCGCGCGTTCAACGGTTGCATATTTATAGCGCCCTTCGCCGGTCTGCACCTTGATCAGGCGAAGCTCTTTGATATCGCGCGAGACCGTTGCCTGCGTAACTTCAAACCCGTGCGCAGACAGGAGCTTTGCAAGCTCCTCTTGTGTTTCAATATTCTCAGAAGCGATCAGCTTCAATATCATGGAATGCCGTTTACTCTTCATAGTACCCTCAGTAATCAGCTCAATTTTTCTGCCAACAGGCGAAACGGATTGCGCTCCGTAAATGTCAGAATCCGCGTTACGGAATCGGAACGGGAAACGAGAAGCACATCTCCTCGATTCAGTTTTGCAATCATATCCCCGTCTGCTGCGACAAAGCAATTATCCGAAACGGTGACTTTAATCGTTGAATCCATGGATGCAACAACCGGACGCATATGCAAGGTATGCGGACAGATCGGTGTGAGCAGCATGGCTTCCAGACCATCCGCCACAATCGGGCCTCCTGCAGAAAGCGAATAACCGGTTGCTCCGGTCGGTGTTGCAATCACAACTCCGTCTCCGAACAGCGTTCCGATCGCATTCCGATCGACGGAAAGGTCCATTTGTGTCACGCCCGA
The DNA here is from genome assembly GCA_900318765.1 of uncultured Eubacteriales bacterium. Classification (GTDB taxonomy): domain Bacteria; phylum Bacillota; class Clostridia; order Christensenellales; family CAG-138; genus UBA3792. Next base: position 15,607 of record ONLX01000105.1, on the reverse strand, counting down.
AAACGAATGCTTGTACACCAAAACATCGTTCAGACATTGGCGTGCTTCTCCGTCGTTCACGCGCACATCCAGCATGGTGCGCACAGTCTCCCGATAGTCTCCTGTCTTCAGCCGCATCAATGCATCCGGAAAAGTCTCCTCGCTGAGCTCGGTTAAGAAGCCAACGCGTCCGAAATGCAGTCCGAGCAAAGGAATGTTCTTTCGGCAGGCGATATGTGCTGCGCGAATCACACTTCCGTCTCCTCCGATCACGACAAGCACATCCGGATCGTCCGAAAGAATCTCCGCCGTATCATCCGATGCCGAGCAGCGAAATCCCATCTGTTCTGCGATTTTGAAGACGCGCTCCCGTGCCTCGATGGTTTCAGGCCGTTTCGGATTCGCAATCAAGCCAAGACGCAAAGGTCATCACCCGTTTCTGTATATTGCTTCATCATTATACAATTCGGTTTGAAATTATGCAAGGAATTTATGAACAAATTTTAACGAAGTTCCCCATTCGAGTGCGCATTTTTGGCAATTTCTTCCGCCAATTGCGCAAAATCCGACTCCTGTGAGACTTTTTTGGGACTGCATTTTTTCATGTATAACAGGAACTCAATATTCCCTTTCGGGCCGGTGATCGGTGAATAGGATAATCCTTCCACGGAAAAGCCGATCCCATCCGCAAACATCATAATCTCTCGGCAAACGCGCGCATGAATGCTCTCCTCCCGAACGACGCCGTTCTTACCGACCTCGCTGCGTCCCGCTTCGAACTGCGGTTTGATCAAGGCGACAACTTCGCCATCTTCGGCAAGGCAGGAAAAGAGGGGCGGCAGAATCAGCCGGAGTGAGATAAAGGATACATCGATGGACGCGAAGGTGATCGGTGTCGGGAACCAGGAGGGCTCCATGTTGCGTGCATTCGTACGTTCCATGACAACAACCCGCGGGTCATTCCGAAGCGACCAATCCAGCTGTCCGTATCCGACATCGATCGCATAAACCTGCGCTGCGCCGTGTTTCAACATGACATCCGTAAAGCCGCCCGTGGAAGCGCCGATATCCGCGCAGACGCGATCGGTTAACGTGATCGGAAACACATTCAAAGACTTGTCAAGCTTCAACCCGCCGCGGCTCACGAACGGAATCGCATTCCCGACGAGAACAATTTCCGCCGTCTCGGAGATTTCCTGTCCTGCTTTTTGTGCGGGAACCCCGTTTACCCGAACCTCCCCCGCCATGATCTGCGCGCGGGCACGCTCCCTGCTCGGTGCGATACCCCGCCGGACCATCTCCATATCCAAGCGTACTTTGCTCACAACAACTCCAATTCCGACAGGGCCGTTTCAATGCCCTCTCTATTCAAACCGAATCTGATTCTTTGCTGTTCAACCGTTCCCTGCGCGACCGGTCGATTCTCCACAGCGATGGAACGGATCGGGCATCCCTGGCACCGCAGCGCAATCTGCGGGGCAAGCGCAGCAATGCTCTCTTCCAAAATCAACAACTTCGTATGATTGCGTTGGAAAAGATCGAGGACTTCCTCGTCCATCGGTCGGAAGAATCGCATGTGGACCAAACCGACCGCATGCGACGCAGCAATCTCTTCCGCAAGGGAAAGCAGCGATCCGGTCGCCAGAATGACAATTTCCCGATACGGAAGAATCCATTCCCACTTTCCGAAAGCAACCGGGGTGGAAAGCGGTTGATCCGGCAAGCTGCCGCGCGGATACCGGATCACGGCGGGTTCCCTTCTGGTCAGCGCCATGGAAAGCATCGCCCGAAGCTCTGCATACGACGCAGGCGAATATACCGCAATATTCGGCATGGTCAAAAGGTACCCGGGATCATAAATGCCCTGATGCGTTTCTCCGTCCTCACCGACAAGACCCGCTCGATCCAGTCCGATCACGACCGGGAGATTCTGTAAGCATACATCGTGCAGCAGCTCATCATATCCGCGCTGCAAAAACGAGGAATAAACAGCAACGACCGGGCGCATCCCCTCCGCGGCTAATGCTGCAGCCATCGTGACTGCATGCTCCTCGGCAATGCCGACATCAAAGAACCGATTCGGGAATTGCTCTGCAAACTGCGACAGCCCTGTTCCGCTCGGCATCGCGGCGGTCAGCGCGACGATGCGGGAATCGGCTTTTGCCAGTTCGCAAAGGTGGGCTCCGAACACCTCTGAACAAGTACAGTTCTTAGCCGACTGGACCTCCCCTGTCTCGATTGAGAACGGCGCGATCCCATGAAAGCGCTCCGGATTCTCCATCGCAAACGAATACCCTTTTCCCTTTTGCGTCAGCGTATGCAGGATCACGGGGCGACCGAGATCCTTTACGCGCTCCATATAGTAGATCAGCTTTCTGACATCATGACCGTCAACCGGACCGATGTACGTAAAGCCGAGCATTTCAAACGGAAGATTCGGAAGAAGGAAACGCTTCATGCGGTTCTTAAACCGTTCCATATGCCTTCCGAGCCACTTGCCCGCGCGGCTGACATCCAAGACCCGAACAAGTCCGCGTTTGAAGCGGTTGTAGAGTTTCCCTGTCCGCATCTTTGCGAAGTTGACCGAAATGCCTCCGACGTTTTTGGAGATGGACATTTCGTTATCGTTTAAAACGATGACCAACGGGATCTTCTCGCTCCCGGCATCATCCATTGCTTCGTAGGAAAGTCCGCCCGTGAGCGCGCCGTCCCCTACAAGCGCAACCGCCGTACCGTCCTCGCCCTTCAGCCGCATCGCGCGCGCGAAACCAAGCGCGGCGGAGATTGCAGTGCTCGCGTGACCGGTGTTGAACGCATCGTGCTCGCTCTCCTCCCGTTTCGGGAAGCCGGAAATCCCGCCCTCCTTGCGTAGAGAGCGAAACGACTCTTTTCGTCCGGTCAGGATCTTATGCGCATAGGCCTGATGGCCGACGTCAAATACGATTTTATCCTTTGGACTGTCAAAAACGTAATGGAGCGCAACAATCAGTTCAACCGCACCGAGACTGGATGCCAAATGGCCGCCGGTTTGAGAGACCGTTTCGACCATATAGGCGCGAATCTCCTCACAAAGCGTCGGCAGATCCTCGGGTGGAATCCGTTTCAGGTCCTCTATGCTGTTGATGGTGTTCAGCAACGACTCCGTCATATTACTCCGTTCGATTGGTCAATGCAGCGATCACTGCACGCAGCGTGTCTGCTGCTTCGTTCTGATACGGCGCAAGGATCGAAAGTGCTTTTGCTTCCGCTTCCTTAGCAAAGGCAAGGCTCCTCTCGCGACCGTAATACGTCACATAGGTCAACTTTTGCTCCGCCAGATCCTTTTCGGAATCGAGCAGATCATCTGTGATCTGAAAGAGCAGGCCGATCGTATATCCGAGATCGGAAAACGATTCGACCAGATCCTCTCTCCCGGCGATCACCGCACCGGCAGACAGTGCCGCGCAAAACAACGCGCCCGTCTTCTTCCGATGCAGAAGATTCAGCATGGACTCCGAGCGCTCCGAATCGTTCAGATCGTAAGACTGACCGCTCACCATATCCAACGCGCAGGAAAGAATCATTTGCTTTGCAGCGTCATACCGTGGCTGTAAAGCAAGCAGAAGTGCGGCATATGTCAACAAACCATCGCCCGCAAGAATCCCGTTCGCCTCACCGAACGCCTTATGCGTACTCGGTTGACCGCGCCGCATGTCATCATTATCCATTGCCGGGAGGTCATCATGAATCAGCGAATAGGAGTGGATCATCTCCAGAGCGCACGCAAACGGCAAAGCTTCATTCACCGTTCCGCCGAGCATTTGCGCGCAGCAAAGCAGAAGGCACGGCCGGATCCGCTTGCCGCCGTTCAGAAGTCCATAGCGCATGCTCTCTTTCAGGATCGGGGCAGCTGAAGCAGAATCCGCATAAGAAGCGAGCGCGGTTTCGACCCGCTTGCGGTATTCCTCCATCATTGTTTCGTCTCCTCCGTCAAGGCAAGAACACGCTTCTCATACTGGTCGAGCGCTGCAAGACAGTCCCGATAGAGTGCATCTCCCTTTTCATACAGAGCAACCATCTCTTCAAGAGGAACATTTCCGTCTTCCAATTGACGAACGATCGCCTCCAAAGCTTCCTGCTTCTGTTCAAAAGATTGTTCATTCTTCATGGTTGTTCCTTTCCCGTCACCACGGTGTTCAGAGTCCCGCTTGCCAAATGAATCGAAAGAGAGTCCCCGAGTGCGACCGACTCGGATTGCTTGATCAGCCGATGATTCGCATCGTATACCAGCGCAAATCCCCGCGCAAGCGTTTTTTGCGGATGATACGCATTCATCTGATCCGCCAGCGTTTTCAGTTCCATGCGTGTCTGATTCAGCCGATTGGCCGCAACGCGCTCCAAGACTTGTCCGTCTTCCTCAATCGATTGACGTGCTTTCCCGATGCGCAGTTCCATCCGAGATGAGATCCCGTCGCTCCAGATCAGATTCAGCCGTTGGCGTTTGCTTGCAACGCCGTTTGACAAGGCATTCCGGAATCGGACGCCAAGCTCCTCCAACCGAGCGGTCAAGCCATCCCATTCGGGAACGGCGAGTTCCGCCGCAGCGGAAGGCGTCGGCGCGCGTAGGTCTGCCACAAAATCGCTGATCGAGAAATCCGTTTCATGTCCAACCGCCGAAATCACGGGAATCGAGCAATCGTGAATGGCTTCGGCAACCGTTTCTTCGTTAAACGCCCAAAGGTCTTCCATGCTGCCTCCGCCTCGCCCGACAATCAAGACCTCGGCCACCTGTTCCGCGTCCGCTTTTCGAATCGCATCCGCAATCTCATCGGCTGCATTCTCGCCTTGCACCGCTGCCGGATACAGCCGGATCGGCATGGTCGGAAATCTTCGACCGATGACGGTTCGAATATCCTGCAGTGCTGCGCCGGAGCTGCTCGTTACAACACCTACGCACACCGGAAGCTTCGGGATCGGCTTTTTTAGCGTTTCATCAAACCATCCCTTCTCTCGCAGTTCCTCTCGGTACCGGCAGAACGCAGCATAGAGATCGCCCTCGCCCTGCTTTTGCAGCGCAGTCGCATACAGTTGAAACCGGCCGTCCCTCGTATAAAGCGAAGCGGAACCGATCAGCCGGACGCGCATTCCGTCCTTTGGCAGAAAGCGCAGCCCCGCCGTATACTGACGCCACATCACGCAGGAGACGGATGCCTGCTCATCCTTCAACGTGAAGTACAGATGTCCGTTCGGATGCCGTTTGCATCCGGACAACTCTCCTTCCACCGTAAGCCGATTCAGGTTCGGATCGTGTCCGAGCAAAAGGTCCACATATTCATTCAATTCATGGACGGAAAAAACCGGTTTCAGAGATTCCATGCCGCGCTCCGATCCAATCCATAATACGCTACGCCAACTGCATTGTCCGCAGAAAGCTCCGCTCTTCCGAACAGCAGTTCTCCCGAATACCGGGACTGCAGCAGTGACCGCAGCAAACTGCTCGACGCGACACCGCCGCATACCAATGTGGGGCGGCTACCGTACTGCAGGGTCGCTTGTTGCAGCATCTTTGCAAACGTTCTGGCAAGGCAGTCATAAATCCCATATGCCAATTCTTCCTTCTGTACGCTTCCCAGGATTCGCATCGCACAAGCTTCCGCGCCGGAAAACGAACAGTTGAGTCCCTGCACCGCAGATCCGATCTTGACGTCCTTCCTGGTTGCCGAAGCAGCCAGTGCCTCGAGATGCTTCCCTGCCGGAAACGGCAGTCCGAGCGCGACACCAATTCGATCAACAAACTGGCCTGCATGCAGATCTGTTGACGTCCCGATCCGTTCCATACGGTAGGGCCCGTTCTTGGTGCTGTCGATCCGAATCAGATCGGTCGTTCCGCCGCTGATGTGAAAGCCATAAAAAGAGGTTCCGATCAGCGATTCGTGATCGACCATTGCCGCGCGAAAATGACCCGTCTGATGCGTCGTTTCAATCAACGGAACGCCGAGTGCAGCAGCAATGCTCCTTGCGACCGTTGTGCCTGCCAGAAAGACCGGCATATAACTTTCCTCGCTGTCGATCGGTTTTGTGCTGACCGCAACTGCGGCAATACGGTTCCGATCGACCCGATCAAACAGATGTTCGATTAACGGAGCGAGCTGTTTTGTATGCTGAAACAGCCCCTCGGATTGCCTGAGGCCGCGTTCTCCAAAACGAACGGAAAGCATCGTCCTTTCCGAAAAGACGATGCCCTGATTCGCTACGCAAGCCACCGAAGTTGTATAACAACTGGTGTCGATTCCGAGGCAGCAATCCCGTTTCATTTCAATCCTTCGCCTTTGAGATGGCTCCGAGAACGCCGTTGATAAACTTTGCGGACTTCTCTCCGCCAAACCGCTTTCCGAGCTCCACAGCCTCGTTGATCGATGCGCCTTCGGGGATATCGTCACGATACAGCAGCTCAAAGGTTGCAAGCCGCAGGATGGATAAATCAACCTTCGCAATGCGCTCAAACGTCCATCCGGTCGCGTGGGCGGAGATCATCGCGTCAATCCGTTCCAAATGGGTCCTTGTGCCTTCGAACAATTCTTCCGCAAACGCTTTTCCCTCGTCATCCAGCTGATCGCAGGCGTCCGATTGCTCCAACGCATCGGCAACCGTGTTCTCACCCCCGACGGTGTTGGCGTACAGAAGTTTCATCGTGATTTCTCTTGCCAAAGTACGATTCATAATCGATTGTACCCTTACCTCTTCCTCATGATCATTTCGAAAACAATTTTCCGAAAAAGTTCTTTATCGCATTCACTCCGCCGCGATCCATCAGATGACCGAAGAATGCGGCAAGTCCGAGAACGCCCAGAACCAAAAATGCCCACCAGCGCAGCCAAACAAACAGGGCAACAAGGATCAGAACCGCGATCACAAAGAAAATTGCCCATTTGTTCCGAATCAAAAAGTCTTTCAAATTCTGCATGCCTGCTCTCCTTATACCACGCGGGACTTCGCGGGTTTCTTCTCGGCAGTATCCACAACCACCGAAACCTTCTCGACCTGAACACCCGTATACGCAATCAGGTAGGTTTGAATCTCCGATTGCAGTTTTTCCGCCAGTGAAGGAATCGTTTCGTTTGGCTGTGCGCTGACGCGAACGGTAACCGATGCGCCGTTTTTTGTCTTTTTCGCCTTTACTTTGCTTGTGATTCCCTGCATCCTAAGATAGCGCTGAACCATGGCGTTCATAGCAGGAATCGTCAAAAACGCACTTCCCGATGCTCCGGCATGCAGGAGGATACTCTCCGGAATAGTTTCCTTCCACATGAGCACAATCGCAACGCAGGCAAGACCGATCGTAAGCATCGCAAGCAGACTGATTGCAAAGAACAATCCCGGATTGGTCAACGCAGAGGAAAGTGCATTCCCCGCATTTTGATCAAACGCTGCCCAGATCGCAACAGCAAGGAAAACGGTAGCAATCAGAGCGGCGAGAATCGCCATCGCGACCGTAACGATCTTTTTCAATAGATTCACGGCAATCCCTCCCCCAGGAATGCTGTCAGCTTGTCCTTCCGTTGGAAAAGATGCAAAAAGCACCCTTTCCGAACGCAGGATTTTTATTTGACGCGATTCGCCGGTTCAGCCGGTTTCGGCGCTTCCTCGATTTTCTTCTCTTCGGCAAACACTACCGAATTAACGGAGATATTGACCTCAACGACCTTGAGGCCGGTCATGGTTTCAATCGCGTCCTTTACGGAATTCTGAACATTTTGGCAGACTTCCTGAATCCGGTAGCCGTATTTGACAATCAGCGTCATATCCACAGCGCATTCAACGGAACCGACTTCAACCTTCACGCCCTTTGTATAGTTCTTTTTGCCGAGCTTCTCGCCGATTCCTTCGAACGTCGTTCCGCTCATGCCGTAAACACCTTCAACCTCCGCAGCAGCGAGCGATGCGATCGTAGCAACGACATCTTCCGCAAAAACGACTTTTCCGCTCATTTCGTTCGCATCATTTACCGGTTTGTATTCCATGGTAAAACCTCCTTGGATCATTTATTCGTATGAATACAAAGCGAGTATATCATCTTTTTACGGAAAACGCAACCCACACATGGCCGGATTGACAAAAAACTCACACTTACATTGCCGTGCTGATCTTCACATTCTCCGCAGTCTCGCCGGTTTCCCGAAGAACAATGTCAAGGATCTGCGCGACCTGTTCATCATTCAGCGTTTCCGCGCCGACAATGACGTTTACACTCCCTGCGTGCATCGAGACGATTACGTCGTCGAATCCCTTTCCGCGTACGAGATTCTCGACCGTCAGTTCAATCTCCATACAGTTGATCAGATCGAGTTTTTGCTTTTGCGCATCGTTCAGCGTCTCGGTGTCCGCGCCCTGCGAAACGATGGCGTCCAGATAGGCAAGTTCCTGGGTACGAACGTTGTCTCGTTCCTCACGATACGACGCAAAAAAGCCGCTCATCTGCTCCTGCACGGTCGAAACGCTCTGAACGCCCGTCTTTGTGCTCGTCAGCTGAGCCGTCGCAGTGGTTTTGGACGCCTTCGCATTGTTGACGAGGACGTTTGTTACCACGGCAGCCGCAAGCAAAAGACAGATGCCTGCCACGGTGAACACCCGCGTGTTCAAATACTTTTTGTACTTCTCCGGAATGTGATGTTTCATTCTTGTTGATCCTCCTCGTTATTCTGTTTCATTGTATGCATCAACCGTCATTTCAAACACTTCGATATGCGAAAGCGGAACGCCGGTTGCCGCCCGTACTGCATTTTGCAGATCGCGCCGTACCGAAAGCTGCGCCGCCCCTTCAGCAACAACGATCACACCTCGCACCACCGGCTCCTTTTCCACCAGGATGATCGGGGTCTGTCCGTCTCCGCCTTTTACGGTAGCCGGCTCGGTGACCGTACTGGTGCTGCGCTGCGTTGTGCTGTCCGTTCCGGTGATCGCATCACGTACGTCTTCATCCGATTTGACCGACATGGCCGTAACGATCTCCCCGGTTGTTTCATAGGTAACGAGCACCTCTACACGCCCTGCGCCTCGAATTTGTGAGAGCACTTTTACAAGACGCTTTTCAAGGGTATCCCCGGACGTCGATTCACCGATTGCGGCAACATCCGTCGGCCCTGCACGGGATTCACACCGCAACCGGTCCGTTCCCGCAAAATAGAAACCGACCGCAAGCAGAATCAGGATTCCGTAGAGGCCGAATCGCACAAACGAACGGCTTTGGAGCTGTTTCCAAAGATCCGCAACCGATTTCCGTATGGATCTCTCCTTTTGCATCCTATCCTCCTAATTCGGAAAGTATGACAGTAAACAGCAAAATCAGTTCCGATAAATAGCAAATGCCTGCAGCCGCACGAACGGTTGGAAACAATCCATCCTTCGGAAGCGTCGCTTCCGTCAAGGAGGTAACTACCGTCAGTCCGATCAGCCGCTCAACGCTCATCTTGATGATCTCGTTCATATGTTCCACATTCCCATCATCCATCCGATCAATCCGAATACCATCAGGACCGCCGTAACTGCTGAGGAAAGGGCGATGCCCATCCCGGTAGCAGCGCTCTGAAGGGTTCTTCCGTATTCCTGCTGTCCGAGCGGAGCAACGAGCACCGCCGCAATCTTCAGCAGAACGACTTCCAATGCAAATTTGACGAGCGGCCGAAACAGCAGAAAGCCCAATGCCAGAATGCCCGTGATTCCGATTCCGGATCGAACCGAAAGCACGCACTGCCAGATCGTATCCATCGAATCCGACGCCAACCCGCCGACCTGCGGCAACGCACCGGCGGCAAGCTTTGCAGAGCGAAACAGCAACGAATCGGCGTGTGCCGCAACGGTTCCGCGAACCGCCGTCAAGCTAAGATAGCCTGCGGAACCGATGCGAAGGATCCACCTTGCACCGCGATGGCAGAGCGAGCCGATCGGCGCAAGACGATCCTCTCCGAAACAATTCAGAATCTGAAAGACGCATCCGATCAGGGCCAGCGGAAAAACAATGCCGGACGCGAGGGCTAAGATGCCCTGCGAAACGACCGCAATTCCGCTTCCGAGCTGTGCCGCGCTCGCCGAACAGTCAAACAGCCAGAAAATCCCGAGAAGAAACGGAAGCATCGTTTCGGTCAGCGAACAAAGATGCCGAAGAAAGCTTGCGCACTCCTGTAACTGCGGAATCAGAAAGCCGAGAACCAAGGTCCCTCCAAGCAGCTGCAGAACCGTTTCCGGAATCCCCGAAAGAACGGATGATCCCGCTCCCGTAATCAAAGCAGCAACCACGGCATACCCCAAAAGGAGCAGGAACCCTCCGAGAAGGCCGGAAAGTTCCTCCCGCACAGTCACTTTCAGAGATGATCCGATCCGATCCTGATCCGGATCGAAGGCGCCTTTTTGAAGCGCTTCCGTCAGAAAATCGGAGGGAACGAACGCGATGTATGGATCCTGACTTACATACCATTGATCCCATTCCGAAAGATCCAGTTGGCTGATGATCCAACGGATATCTTCCTGCGGTTCGCTCTCTTGGGCGCACAGCGCTCCGATCGGAAGCAGCAACGAGATTGCAAGCAGGAGCGCTCTTCTCATGAGGCTGCTCCGTTCATCAGCCCAATGCCCGCTTCCAAAACCGCTGTGATTGCAGGAAGCGCGCAGCTTAGGATCGCAATCCTCCCGCCGAGTTCCAATGCTGCCGCCGTTGCCGATTGACCGTTGTCGCGGCATAGATTTGCGCCGAACGACGACAGGTACGCCACTCCGACCATCTTAAGCAAGGTTGCTCCGTAAGCATCCGAGATGCCGAAGCGCGTGCCGAGCGCACGAATGGTGTCGGAAAGGCCCAAGGCGTCCGTCAAAACGGATCCAAGCAGGATGACACACGTCAGAACCAGCGCAGCAAACGCGTACTCCGGTCGAATGGTTCGCAAAATCATGCAAAGGCCTGTGCCGATCAGGGCGATGACAAACAGCTTTTCCATACTCAGGAGAGAGAGAATGTCGAACGGATCGTTTCGAACAATTGTGAAAGCATGGATACCATCAGCATTGTTGCTATCAGCAGGCCAACCACCGCCGCCACCGTTGCGACCTCCTCCCGCCCGTTTTGTTTGAGCAGTTGAACAATGACAGCGGCAAGGATTCCGATTCCGGCAACCTTGAACAGCATCTCGATTCCCATCGAGCGGGCCCTCACCAAAGCAGAACAGCCAATGCCGTTCCGCATACCGCGCCGATCGCCCGATACAATTTCGCCTGTCCGGATAACTGTTGACCGTTCTCCAATGCAGTGTCCAATTCAGAAAGATACACATGCGCCGCGCTCTCAATTTCCGTCATGTTCCCGTCCATAAGCAATGTCAAAAATTCCGTGAGCCGTTCTCGCTCCGCTTCGGAAAGCGTTCGGAGCCGCATCGATCCCGTTTCCTCCTGCAAGGCTGCCCGTATTGCTCCGTCCGGCATCTTTTGGGCGATCGTTTTCAGGGAAGTCTTCCGCGTTCGGATTTCCGAAAGCAGCATCCGAAGGTCTTTTCGCATATCGCGCAGGGTACGGATCCGCAGCTCCAACTTTGCCGCCTTCCAAAACCCCGCGCCAACGGAGAGCAGGAACAGCATTCCGATTCCAAGATACTTCATTTTGGTTCCTCCCGTTGATACAATATGGTTCCATCCGCATCATAGACCGTCTGCACCGCTCCGACCGGACGATCGGACAGCAAGACGATTCTGGAGAACACCCGATCGCTCAGCAGCGGTGAGAGCGCTTTTCTCATCAACAGTTCCCGGAAACTTCCGGTATGCGCAGTCGTCAGAACGGTGACGCCGCAGCCGCGTGCCCGAAGAATTGCCGCCGCGTCGGCATCGGTATTCAGCTCGTCGGTCGCGATCACCTGTGGAGACATCGCCGCAAGCATCCGCTCAAGCGCTTCCGCTTTCGGAATGCCGGAAACAACATCCGTTCGGGTTCCGAGATCAAACGCAAAACGACCGTTGCTGAATCCGCTGAGTTCGAATCGCTCATCCGCGACGCATACGCGCTGCGGTGTGCAGCCGTTCAGCCCATCCGATACGATGCGGATCAAATCACGAAGTACCGTCGTTTTTCCGCAATTCGGCGGTGAAATCAGCAGGGTCGAAAGCAGTTTCCCCCGCTCCAATACATAGGAAAGAGTGGGAATCGCGGCGCCGATTTGTTCCCGAACGATTCGGATGCAAAAGCCGTTGACTGAAGTAAACCGCGTCACACGTTCCGCATCGGTCACCGCTCTGCCGGCAATTCCGACGCGATATCCGCCGGAAAGCGTTATGAATCCGTTGGACAGTTCCTGTTCCCATGCATAAACGGATCGATCGCAGAATACCGATAAGAGATTGGCACACTCCTCCTGCGTCATCATCGGCAATCCTCCCGGCGCATACACCAATCGGTCCCGATCCTCTAAAACAAGCTGCATCGGCTTTCCTTCCCGCAGCCGAATCTCCAGAATCCGATCCTGGTCAGGGATCACATGCAGCACCTTCTGAACCGACTGCGGCAGCAGCGGGATCAATTCTTCTTTCCATCGTTCCATGCTCGTCCTCCGTTCTGTCCTACTGTATGCGTACGGAAAACCATATATGCACATAAAAAAACGGAGCTCGGCAGGAATTCCTGTCAAAGCTCCGCAGGATACAGATCGTTTTACAGCAACGTTCGGAAGCTCATTCCCGTGGTCCGTTCACAGGCAGGCTTTGCTCTTTGCACAACCGAAGCAATCAGGTCCTTCGCTTCTTTCTTCGACTCGATTGTCAGGTACACCGTATAGAAATCAAGATCCGGAAGTCGCTTATCCGCAGCATCGTACAGGATGCTGTTGAGCATGGTGGAATACGTTCGCGCATGGCAAACGATCGGAAACGTTCTTCCGGTTCGATCTGTAATGGCTGGGTGCCCGTTGCAGGAACCGCATCCCTTTTCGGTGCGTGCCGGGCACGAGCGAAATTGCATCAGCGGAAGCCTTCCCGCAAGGATGCAGCCTAACGATGCCTCGTCCGGGAACTCCCGCATTTTTGCAAACGGAAGTTCAAACGAAAGTGTCTGGTCCGTTACGCCGAGCGCACGATATGCGTTCTCTGCCATCTGATTTGTCACATTCAGTCCGTACCCGCCATGTACGCGCATCCCCGCTTCCCGGGCGAGCCGAATCATGCCGATATTGCCGGCTACGGCATCGGAGACGCCTTTCGCACGCAAGGCAGAAAGCGTGTTTAAAAGCTTTCCTTCCTCTTCCGGATAGCAAAGATCCGGCAATTCGCAAAAAACGTTCTCCGAAATCCACTCCGGATGTTCGGACAGAACGTTTACCGGAAGGGAACAGGTTTCGATCGATTCGTCAAGGAAAAACTGTTCGGCGTCGGCAAACCGCACAAAGAGCTTTGCTTGCCGTGGTCTGCGCGCTTTGCCCGTCGGAACAGCAGGCGCAGGAAAACATTCTCGCTTTGGCGCCCTTTCCCGTTCTCGCAGCAATGCATCCAGCGCATGCCTGCGAAGTGCGTTGAGTTCGGAAGACGGCACGGTCAGGCCGGGATCCATCTTGCATGTAAAGCTGCGCAACTGAAACGGCGTTCCTCCGGTTTTGGCGATGCTGCGTTCCAGATACGGCTTGGTCGCTGCGACGGTCTGTGCCGTTTGCGGAACAGCGCCGGATACCGCCGCTGTATGTTCTCCGTCGGTCACTTGAAGCGAAACAGGTCGGTCCAAAGCGACTTCCATCGACGCGTCGAACGGCACGGAGAGACGTTCGATCCGATAGTAATTTCGGAAGGAAGACAGCACCGATTTGGATTGTTCGGCGTCTTCCCGGGTACGCACGCCAAACATCGAATGATTGCGTTTGCCGGTGTAATACCCGTCGGTAAACCCGCTTCGGGAGAAAACCGCTTTGAGGGAATCCATCTCATACGGCTCCCCGTCCCGTGCGCAACGCGCGGCATGCACCGCCGCGGCAACATACTCCGGGCGTTTCATTCTTCCCTCAATCTTACAGGATGCAACGCCGATTTCGGCCAATTCCCTTAAGTAGGAAAGATGCGACATATCCTTTAAAGAAAGACAGTTTTGTGCGCCGTTGCAAGCAAACGGAAGGCGGCATGGTTGTGCACACGTTCCGCGATTGCCGCTTCGTTCTCCGAGGCTTGCGGACAGATAGCACATCCCGGAGGCACTCATGCACAGCGCGCCATGAACAAAAACCTCAAGTTCGGCATGCGTGCGTTCCCGAATCATTCGGATTTCCCTTCCGCTCAGCTCCCTCGCCAGAACAACCCGGGAGAACCCCATATCTTCAAGCTGCAGAACGCCGCTGACATTGTGCACTGCCATTTGGGTGGACGCGTGACGTTCCAAAGAAGGACAGATGGTTTTTGCCAATTCATTTACAGCGAGATCCTGCAAGATGATTCCATCGGCTCCGCTGTCCGCAATCCGTTCCAATGTGTGTGCCGCATCCTGCAGCTCCTCATCGCGAAGCAGCGTGTTGACCGTAAGATACACGGCAACATTTCGCGCATGACAATAGCGAACCGCCTCGTTCAGCGCTTCGCCTTCAAATTTACCCGCGTTTCTGCGCGCGTTACATTCTCCCGTTCCGAAATAGACTGCGTCCGCTCCGCTGCGGACGGCGGCGATCAACGCCTCTTCGGAGCCTACCGGCGCAAGGATCTCCGGTCGATTTTGCATCATCGATCCCTCCTTCAACAGCATTATAGCCATAATTTTGCCGGATTGCAACGAAAAACAGACTTGTCTTCCGAATCATTTTGATTTAGAATGAAAGCGAAAGCAGGCGAATTCCATCGAATGGCCGAAAAGCCATCCTCCTTACCCGCCCAAGCATCGGATTGGAAACCGTGAAAAAGCAGAGCAGCAAAGCACATCGCAAATCCTTCCTCGCATCATCGACCGGCGCAAAAGTCATCGAACTCGCCGGAATTGTTGTCGTCGTCTTGCTGTTCCTCGTTCTGTTCTTTCTCAATCGTTCGAAATTTGCGGCGCCAGCATCCTCTTCCGAGAAAAGCGCAGTGACAGTCCCCTATGCGCAGCCGTATCACGTGGTTGCGATTTTGACAAATGCCGGATTTCCGTTGGAAGGCACTGCACCAGATTTTACCGATCCGTCCGGTTGGTCCTGTACATCGGAGAGCGATGAAGGCGGAATCGTTATGCTTTCGTTGTCTGCTCCGCTCATGGCCGATCTTCCGGATGACGGATCCTCTTTGACCGTCGCAACGTTCAATGCGCAAAATCAAGCGGTTCGTTCCCGGTTGGAAGCGCTCTTAAAGGATCTGCTGCCCGTGTTCGATGGGAACGCCTCCGATATTTCCCAGATCATGCAAACGATCTCTTCTTCGCTTTCCGCTCAGAAGGCAAAAACGACTTCCTTCGGTCGGTATTCTTTGCAGCTGATTCCGGAGAAGGATCATTTGCTTTTGAATCTGCAGCGCTCTTCCGATAAGAAATAATTGGGAATTTTGCAAATTCATACTTGACAGAACGACTTCTTTTGCCTATAATAAACAAGCACGCCAAAGTAGCTCAGTCGGTAGAGCGACGCACTCGTAATGCGTAGGTCAGGGGTCCGAGTCCCCTCTTTGGCTCCATTCG
>ONLX01000107.1 GCA_900318765.1 uncultured Eubacteriales bacterium | reverse complement strand
TTTTCCCAAAATTCCGTGCTGCTCCCAAACTGCTCCCACGATTATTCCACTTATACATTCTGTCCGAACAGGTTTCTTTGTATTCTACCCTGAAACCATATGTCGAAATACTCAGCGATAGCAGCTTTTCACAGGAGAAAGTTTACAAACATAAAAAATCAGAGAGAACAATTCATTCTCTCCGACAATTCTTTGCCCTTACTGCGAACCCGATATGGTTTATTTCCTTCCTTATCGGTATCCCGCTTATACGCTGTGCAAAGAAGCGGGCGTCGGAAACTCCCGACGCCCGCTGTTGGAGGAGATGAGAATTATTGCAGGGGTTCGCCCTTCTTGAATTTGGCAAGACGGAGGAACCAACGGATGTAATACTGCACGAACAGGAGCATCAGTACGATGAAGATCCCCAGCAGGATCGTTCCGATAGTCGTCATATGCGCTTTGTACAGCGTCGGCGCGTCGGAATTCGCCGTCATGTAGAGGATGTTCTTCGTCGCCTGCCGCATAGCGTTCTGCCCGGAAACGGTACCGGTCACCTCGTCCGACAGCGTGGAGAGCAAGCCATAGCTCAGCTGGAAGTCGTTGCCCGCCAACGTGGAACGGTTGATATCCTCGGTCGTGCACGCCATGACGCAGTCCGTGATGACCGCACCGCAAAAGCCCCATTCATCGCGCAGCACGGTGTTCAGAAGCGCGCTGCTTTCGGCGGTCGGGGTCGTGCCGATGCGGTTGAACGAAGACATGATGCCCGTCGCGTTGCCGCCCTTGACCGCGACCTCGAAGCCCTTGAGGTAGATCTCACGCATTGCCTGTTCGTTCAGCCAGGTTACGAGTCCGCCATGGTCGCGGTTCGTTTCCTGATCGTTGACCGCAAAGTGCTTGAAGAAGCAGTACACGCCCGATTCCTTGATGCCGGTGAGCTCACGCTCCGCCATGGCTCCAGAGAGGAAGCCGTCCTCGGAATAGTACTCATAGTTTCTGCCGGAGAACGGGCTGCGGTGGATGTTTGCCGCAGGGCCGTAGATGCCTGCGACATCGTACACCTTCGCTTCACGTCCGTATACCAGACCCTTCTGATAGGCAAGCTCCGCGTTCCAGGTCTGCGCCAGCATCGCCTGGTTCGTATACATATTGCCCTTGATGCCCGCGAACAGACCCGCCATCAGGTTGTTGATGCCGTTCGGACCGTCGACCTCGAGGTAACGCGCTTTGCCGACGCTCGGAACCGCCGCCGACTGCCAGCCGCCCGTCGTAATCAGATTGACCATTTCGTCCTTCGAGACCTGCTCCACAAGCCGATCCCACTTCTCATCGTCGTACGCAACGCCCTTCATATCGATGAGTTTCAGACCGTTGTTCTTCGTCGTCCACTTTGCCGGGGTCGGGTCTTCGATGACCGTGATGGGGTTCAGCAGGGCATTCGCGATCTTTTCGGACGCCGCTTCGGTGGAAGCTGCGCGCTCCTTTGGGAACGTGCCTGCCCAATCCGCACGGCTGAGATAGGTCACGCCGCCGTCAAACGAAACATCGTCAAACAGGTTCGTCGCCGCGACACCGTCCTTTTCACGCTTGCCGTCGTTCGCATCGTTGTAAATCACATCTTTTTCGACCGTGATCGCTTTATGGTCGATCACATTGTGGCTGTCGCTCTGCAGCCGGATATCGTATTCGCCCGCTTCGAGGACGTATGCGCCGCCCTGCGCCTTGATGCCGAGATAATCGTAGGACGCCATATCCTCCGCAGCCATTTGGATCGTCACGGTCTCGGATGCGCCGGGAGCAAGCTTCTGCGTCTTAGCAAAACCGCCGAGCACAACCTCGCTCTTTTCGATGCCGCCTGTGGTATACGGTGCCGAATAGTAGACCTCGACGACCTCCTTACCCGCGACCGTGCCGTTGTTGGTGACCGTCGCCTTGACCGTAACGGTCTTGCCGTCAAAGGTCACATCGTCCAGCGTCTGCGCAAAGTCGGTATAGGAAAGGCCGAAGCCGAACGGGAACTGGACTGTCGCATCGTAGTCGATGAAACCGTCCGCAGCCGCGGTCTCGTAGTACCGGTAGCCGACATAGATGCCCTCATTGTACTTCACATAGTGGTAGGGGTCCATTCCGGTGATTGCGTCGCCGGTGCCCGCCGCGCCTGCGGTGTTGACATACGAAGCGTTCGTATAGTCATATCCGCCAAAGCTGTAATAGGTCGGGTTCGATTCGACCGCATAGGCAAATGTATCGCTCGTCTTGCCGGACGGGTTGACCGAGCCGATTAAGATTTCGCCGAGCGCAACCGTGCCGACCGAACCAAAGCACTCCGTCCAGACTGCGGCGTCTACGTTTTCGTCCTCGACAAAGCCGAGCTCCATCGCGTTTGTGGAGTTCAAAACCACGACGACCGTGCCAAAGTTCTCTTCGATGAGCTTCAGCATGCTCTCCTCCGCCGCGTTCAGTTCGAGATAATGCCGACCCGCCTCACCGCCATAATAATTGGAAGTGTCGAGCGGCAGATCGTCGCCCTCTCCGCCGACGCGGGAAACGACATACACCGCGACGTCGGAATACGTTTTTGCACTCTGGATCAGCGCATCGGAAAGTTCGCTTGCGTCGTTCTCATACAGGCCGAAGTCCGTGCCGACCAGACCCATGTTCACCGCCTGCTTGGCGTTTTCCGCATAGAACGCGATCAGCTCGTCGTTTGGTGCAAAGCCTGCCTGACGGAGACCGTCGTACAGGTTCACGTAATTCGTGCCGCCGGAGCCGGAGCCGGTTCCGCCGTAGGTGCCGTAATAACTGCCGCGTCCGAATACGTTGATCTTCGTTTCCTTAAGAGGAAGCGTTTCGTTCTTGTTCGCAAGCAGAACGATGCCTTCCTCGGCCTCCTGCAGTGTGATCGCCTTGGCTTCCTCTGTGATGCGATCGACTTCCGTTCCAGTCGGAGCCTGCTTGAAGGCGATGTTGTCGATCACGCCGAAGTAAGCGCGGAAATTCAGCACAACCGCGTTGAACAGCAGCACGAAGACGAGCAGGATTGTGACGAACACGAATCCGACCTTGCCGGGGCGCTTGATCTTCTTGCCGTTGTACATGCGGTACTTACGGTTTTTGCGTTCTTCCTTTGTCATGGGATTCTCCTCCTTTGAATACTCGGTTTTACGATTCGTTTACATCTTATCACGTCTGTTCTTAATTGAAAAGTCCCCTGGCAAATGCGGCGTTTTCGATGGCAAAATAGGCAATATGGAGCGTTTTTCTCTTTTCTTTCCTTTCTGCCTTTGGTATAATACAAGTGCCAGCAGGAGGGAACGTTATGCGGATTGCGATTATGGACGATTCCGAGCAGGATCGAGAGCAGCTTTTAGCGTGTCTAAAGCAATACTTTTCGGAAACCGGCGCGGCGTATGAACTGACCGTGTTCGAGAACGCCGGAACGTTTTTGTCGGACTATCACTACCATTTCGATTTTATCATTCTGGATATCGACATGCCCGGCATCAGCGGCATCGAGGCGGCAAAGCGGCTCAGAGAGCTCGACCCGCATGTAACGCTGATGTTCGTAACGAATATGCCGCAGTACGCGATCGAAGCGTATGCGGTTGAGGCGATGGACTATGTTCTAAAACCGATCTCCTATCCGGATTTTCACCTGAAAATGAAGAAAGCCGAGCGCTATATCCTCCGCAACGCCGATACGCCGCTGCTGTTGCAGGCCGTTTCCGGCCCCGTGCGGTACAACGCGTCGGAAATCCTGTATATCGAATCGCGCTCGCATTATTTGTATTATCATACTGCGACCGAAGAGATCCGCGTGCGCGGCAAGCTCGGCGATCTTGTTGATTCGCTGCTGCCATACCATTTCGCGCGGGCGGGCGAAAGCTTCCTTGTCAATTTGCAGCATCTGAAAGCGATCAATGGGAACGAAATCCTGGTCGGCTCCGAGCGTCTGCCGATCAGCCGCCGCTATCGTGCCGCATTCTTATCCGCCTTTACACGGTATCTGGGAGGGTTCTAATGTCGCCGGTCTATGTGTTTGAGGAAATGCGTCTGCCACTGGAACTGCTTGCCGCTGCGCTGCTGTTTCTGCTGCCGTATGCCGAGCGGAAACCGCATTTTGTGCTTCGCGCCGTGCTCGGCTTTCTTGCGGCGACGCTCTTTTCGCTGCTGTTCTTCCCGATCTTTCTCGATAAGGACACGCCGCGATTCATGTTCCTTTCCCTCCCGTGGTATATCCTTGTCGGACTCTGTGCTGCGGTCTACGCAAAATTGTGTTTTCGGATCAGCTGGTGCGACGCTTTCTATTTCAATATCGCCGCCTTTTTGACGCAGAACGTCGTTTACTGCATCTACCATTGTTTCTTGGCCCGCGTGCTGTTCCCCGCCTTACGGACAATGCTTCCGCTGTATATCCTCGGCGCGGCGCTTGCCTCCGCCGCCGTTTTCATCCCGGTTTACTTCTGGTTCCGAAAGCCGCTCAAAGCCGCGAACGGGACGCTGCTCCAAAACTCGCGCTATGTGCGGCTCGGGCTGATCGGGCTTACGCTCGTCATGCTGATCTGCGTATTCTTCTATCAGGGCGCGTTTGAGAACCGCACCTCTGTCTATGATACGCTTGCATGGCTGTCCGGTATCGTCATCAGCATCTTCCTTCTCGTCATTATTTACAGCGTATTGATCGGCATGACGCGCATCCGCGAACAGGCAATTTTGGAAAACATGCTTAAGAGCAGCGAGCGCTATTACGAAATGTCGAAGGAACACATCGCGATCATCAACCGCAAGTGCCACGACCTCAAGCACCAGCTCAAGGCGCTCGAACGCGCAGATGATGCCGATCGCGCGGAGTACATCCGCGAAGTGCGCGAAAGCGTTGATTTCTATCAGCACCTGGTCTACACCGACAACGAAGCGCTGAATACAATCCTTGCCGAAAAAGGACTGTTCTGCCGTGAAAAGAACATTGCGTTCAACTGTGCCGTGGACGACGTCGATCTCTCCTTTATTCGCCTGCCCGATCTTTACGCGATTCTCGGCAACGCGATCGACAATGCGATCGAATATGTCGAAACGCAAACCGATCCGACGCTGCGGTCGATCAGCCTTAGAATCATTCGGCAAAGTCTGATCATCGGGATTCAGGTCACGAATCCCTACGTCGGCGCGAGCCTCGACGATACCGAGCTGCCCAAAACGCACAAGGCGAACGCCGCCGAGCACGGTTTCGGGCTCAAGAGCATCCGTTTCCTTGCCGAAAAGTACGGCGGCAGCATGGAGTTCTCCACCGCAGGCGGCCTGTTTACGCTGCAGATCCTTTTGCCGTTGCAGGAAACAACAGCATAAGTGGAAAAATACGAAATTGAGGTATCAACCATGGAAAAGGAATTTGACGTTGTCGCCCTCGGCGAGCTGTTGATCGACTTTACCGAATACGGAACCAGCGAGCAGGGCAATCCCCTATGGGAAGCCAATCCCGGTGGCGCGCCGTGCAATGTGCTCGCCATGCTGAATAAGCTCGGCCGTAAGACCGCCTTTATCGGTAAGGTCGGAAGCGACGTCTACGGACGGCAGCTTGCCGAAACCGTATCCAGTGCAGGGATTGATTCCTCTGCTTTGTTATTTGATGAGCAGGTGCATACGACGCTTGCGGTGGTACATACGTTTCCGAATGGGGACCGGGACTTTTCGTTCTACCGCAACCCCGGCGCGGATATGATGCTGACCGAAAGCGAACTTCCGCTTGAGAAAATTGAGAACTGCCGCATCTTCCATTTCGGTACACTCTCGATGACGCATGACGGCGTTCGCGCCGCCACCAAGGCGGCGGTCAAGGCAGCAAAAGCTGCTGGGGCTTTGATCTCCTTCGATCCGAACCTGCGTCCGCCGCTGTGGGACAGCGAAGCGAACGCAAAGGAGAATATCGCATGGGGACTTGCCCATGCTGATATCGTCAAGATTGCGGACAACGAGATCGTCTTTATGACCGGCGAAACGGATTACGACAAAGGCGCTGCGATCCTAAAAGAGCGCTATCCGAACATCCAACTCTTGAACGTCACGCTCGGCGCGGACGGCGCAATCTCCTATTGCAGCGGTCACCGCGTGTTCGTCCCTGCCTTCAAACTCGGTGGCACGATCGAAACCACCGGCGCGGGCGACACGTTCTGCGCGTGCGTGCTGCACGATGTTCTGAACAACGGTGTTGAGGACCGAACTGCGGAAAGCCTTATCGTCATGCTGCGCTTTGCCAACGCCGCGGCGTATCTGGTCACGACGAAAAAGGGCGCGATCCGCTCGATGCCCTCCCCCGCTGACATCAAAACGATTCTTTCATAACGCAGCAATTGGAAAAGCACCTTGTTGTCTATCGGCAAGGTGCTTTTCGGACCAGAAAAGGATCTTCTGCCGCTTTGCACCATCGTTCTTTTCCCATCCATGGGCAGAAAAAACTTGAAAGGCGGCTCGGATTGATGTAGTATAAAATCAGCAGAATAAGTCGGAATCGGAGCGCACGGATGAAATGGAAAACGGCAAAGGAGATTCTTGCGGAATCGTTTCGGGAGATTGCCGAAATGAAGCCCATCGATAAGATTACTGTAAAGGACATCACGAAAAACTGCGGATATTCCACGGCAACGTTTTATCGCCAGTTCAAAGATAAGTCTGATCTGATTGCATGGGCATACAGCCGGGACCTTGAAATGATCCTGGACCGAATCGCTTTTGACGAGACAAGCTGGAAGAAAACGCTGATCGATGCCGCAGACTATTACCACGCACATCGGGAATACCTTGCCAATCTTCTGCTGAACACCAAGGGATATGATTCATTTATCCGCAACATGACCGAGATCAACACGAACAGCCTGACGAAGAAGATTCTGCAGTCCGCAAAAGCGGAAAAGCCGAAGGAAGAAACCGCGATGCTGATTCACCTGTATACCAGCGGAAGCGTATTCCTGACCTGCGAATGGATTCTCGGAAAATTCGATGCCGATCCGAAAAAACTTGCAACGATCTACGAAGTATCGCTGCCCGAGCCGCTGAAACAATATTTGCATGAAAAATGAGAGAATTAAGGCAAGACATCTCATTTTGAGAATCTTCCCCCGCGATTCTGAATTGAAAACCATTCTCCTTTTCGTATAATAAAGTTGTGCGCAATCAAAGCGCGAACAATATTGAGATACGGAGGGAACGAAAATGACTAAGATTGAACTTTTGAAGGAATTTGCAAAGGGCTGGTTCGGCAACTCCCAGCAGCATTCCATCCATGCGCAGCTTTTGAAGCAGCGTGGTTTCGGAAAGCTCGGCGACAAGATCATGGCGGAGTCCAACGAAGAATGGGAAGAAGCGAAGAAGGTCAACGCCCGCTTGATCGAGCTCGGCGAGACGCCGGCCGTTGCGATCGCGGAATACCCGGTCATCACCGACATCCGGGAAATGCTTGCCTATGACTGCAAGGACAGTGAGGAAGCGCTTCCGATGATGAGCAAGTCCCTTGCCCTGTTCGACGACGATTATGTTTCGAAGAACATGATTCAGCAGTTCATCGTGGACGAACAGGAACATTACAACTGGGTCCGTCAGCATCTGAACCTGATCGAGGAGATCGGCTACGAAAACTATCTGATCGAACAGCTCGGAGAATAAAAATCAAAGGAGACCATCATGGAAGGCATCGAAAAAGTCTGTCAATTTTTAGACGAGGTTCATACCTATTATCTGGCAACCGTTGAATGAGATCAGCCGCTGGTTCGTCCGTTCGGCACGGCGCTTCTGTATGACGGCAGGCTTTACATCCAGACCGGCAAGGTGAAACCCGTTTCCCATCAGCTTGCACAAAATCCGAAAGCGGAACTCTGCGCGTTCAGGGCGGCAAGTGGCTTCGTATTTCCGGGGAATTGGTGAACGACGACAATCGCGATGTCAAAGTTGCGATGCTCGAAAAGATGCCTTCTCTGAAAGCCATGTACAGCGCAGACGACGGCAACATGCAGATGCTGTATCTCAAAAATGCGGTTGCCGTGTTCAGCTCCTTCACCGAGGCGCCGGAGACGATCACATTCTGAACCATACGAACCGACCGATGGAGGCTGCCAGATCGCAGCCTCTTTCTGAAAGAGGAGCGCTTTATGACATCCGGTCTTCATCTTGACGATCAGCTTTGCTTTCCGCTGTATGCCTGCGCAAAGGAGGTTGTGCGGCAGTATCGCAAACCTTTGGAACAATTACATTTGACGTACACGCAGTATCTTGTTATGATGGTGCTGTGGGAAACCGGCGGCATGACGGAAGGCGAGCTCGGCAACCGGCTTTATCTAGACTCCGGCACGCTCGCGCCGCTGTTGAAGCGATTGGAAAAAGCCGGACTGATCCGTCGCGTTCGTCTCGAGCACAATGAGCGCAAGTTGTTTCTCTCTCTTACGGAGCAAGGCGAGGCGCTTCAGGAGCAGGCAAAGGACGTCGCGGCCGCCATGCAGGGCTGCATTCCGCTTTCCGAACAGGAGCTTACCCTGCTGAAAACGCTGTTGAACCGCGCGCTTGCCGGTATGGAAAGGAAATAACGGAACCCTTACTTATGTCTGTCCGCAGAACGCGATTCATATGAAACGGGAGAAAAGCACTGTGCGCTTCCGGAACGCGCAGGTGACGCTTAAGGATATCCTTCAGGCCAACGAATGATACAGAGGAGAGCAATCCGATGACTGCACAAACCATTCTCGGAATTATGATTCCGTTTGCCGGGACGAGCCTCGGCGC
Organism: uncultured Eubacteriales bacterium; assembly: GCA_900318765.1. Taxonomy (GTDB): domain Bacteria; phylum Bacillota; class Clostridia; order Christensenellales; family CAG-138; genus UBA3792. The sequence goes on along the minus strand of ONLX01000107.1, from coordinate 1,374 downwards.
GGCAATGGTGTTCATCCTGAAAAAGAATATTTCGGACGGACTGCAAAAGATTTTGACCGGCTTTGCCGCCGGCGTGATGACAGCGGCCTCGTTTTGGAGCCTTTTGCAGCCCGCCTTGGACAGCTGCGAAGCCATGGGCGTATGGTCGTTCGTTCCGGCAGCAGTCGGCTTTTTGATCGGCGTTGGGTTTTTACTGCTGTTGGACGTACTGACGCCGCATATGCATTTCAATCAGCAGGAGGAAGGTCCGAAATCCGGCTTGAAACGCACGACCAAGCTGATCCTTGCGGTCACGCTGCACAACATCCCGGAGGGGATGGCCGTCGGCGTTGTTTATGCGGGTTTCCTTTCCGGCAATACGGGCATCAGCGCGGCGGGCGCATTGGCACTTGCGCTCGGCATTGCGATTCAGAACTTCCCGGAGGGCGCGATCGTTTCGATGCCGCTGCGCGCGGAGGGCATGGCAAAGGGGAAGACATTCCTGTTCGGCGTGTTGTCCGGTGTGGTAGAGCCGATTGCGGCGCTTGTCACGATCCTTGCCGCTGGCGCGGTCGTTCCCGTGATGCCGTACCTTTTGGCATTCGCGGCCGGCGCAATGATGTACGTCGTCGTCGAAGAACTGATTCCGGAAATGTCCGAAGGAAAGCATTCGAACGGTGGGACGATTGCATTCTCGCTCGGCTTCGTGCTGATGATGGTATTGGATGTGACGCTCGGCTGAGCGTTTGTACATACAATTGAAAAAACCAATGCAAGCAGGAGGAACCCTATGATTTACGATTATACGATCACGACCGGCAAGGGCGAAGCGCTGAACCTTTCGGAGTACAAAGGCAAGGTCATCCTTGTCGTCAACACGGCGACCGGCTGCGGATTCACGCCGCAGTATGCGCCGATCGAACAGCTGTATAAAGACTATCACGACAAGGGGCTTGAGATCCTGGATATCCCCTGCAACCAGTTCGGCGGACAGGCGCCCGGCACGGACGAAGAGATCCACGATTTTTGCACGATGCACTTCAACACGACCTTCCCGCAGATGAAAAAGGCGGACGTGAATGGCGCGAACGAGCTGCCGCTGTATACCTATCTGAAATCCGAAAAGGGCTTTAAGGGCTTCGACGAGCATCCGTATAAGGACCTTTTGGAAAAGATGTTTTATAAGGCCGATCCGGATTGGGATAAGAAGCCGGACATCAAGTGGAACTTCACAAAGTTTGTGATCGACCGGGAAGGCAACGTCGTCGCCCGCTTCGAGCCAACGGCGGATATGGCCAAGGTGGAAACCTGCATACAATCATTGCTGTAAGGGAGGATCTTATAGAAATCAAAGCGGTCAAATTCCGAAAAGATGGATTTTATTCGCAGCCGTTC
>ONLX01000108.1 GCA_900318765.1 uncultured Eubacteriales bacterium | reverse complement strand
CACGAAGCGGAGCAGAAGGTCGTCGAGATCGACAACTACTTCCGCATGGGTCTTCTGTCGAACGCAGAGCGCCGTCAGCGCGTGATCGAGATCTGGGAAAAGACCACGGACGACGTCGCAAAGGTCCTGATGGATTCGCTCGACGAGTACAACCCCATCTATATGATGGCGGACTCCGGCGCGCGCGGCAGCAAGGCGCAGATTCGTCAGCTCGCCGGTATGCGCGGCCTGATGGCGGACCCGTCCGGTCAGATCATCGAGGTTCCGATTCGCGCGAACTTCCGCGAAGGTCTGACGGTTCTGGAATTCTTCGTATCCTCCCACGGCGCGCGCAAAGGTCTTGCCGATACGGCGCTCCGTACGGCGGACTCCGGTTACCTCACGCGTCGTCTGGTCGACGTTTCGCAGGAGGTCATCATCCGTGAGGAAGACTGCTTCGCAGAGCGGGGCGACACGCCGAAGGGCATGTGGATTTCCGCGATCAAGGACGGCAACAAGCTGATCGAAACGCTGGCAGCCCGGATCGAAGGCCGCTATGCGATCGACCCGGTGTTCCATCCGGTCACGGGCGAGCAGCTCTGTGAGGGCGATCATATGATCACGCTCGAAGAGGCACAGGCGATCGAGGCCGCGGGCATCGAAGAAGTGCTCTGCCGCTCGGTCTTCACCTGCCGCTGCGAGCATGGCGTCTGCTGCAAGTGCTACGGCGCGAACCAGGCGACCGGCGGATACGTCGATATCGGCGAAGCGGTCGGCATCATCGCGGCACAGGCGATCGGCGAACCCGGTACGCAGCTGACGATGCGTACGTTCCACACCGGCGGCGTTGCTTCGGCGGAGGACATCACGCAAGGTTTGCCGCGTGTTGAGGAGCTGTTCGAAGCGCGTAAGCCGAAAGGTCTTGCGACGATTACCGAGATCTCCGGTACGGTCACGATCGACGAGGCGAAGCATCGCGCGATCATCACCAACGCCGACGGCGACGAAAGCTACCTGATCCCGTTCGGCTCGAAGCTGAAGGTCAAGGACGGCGATCATGTCGAAGCGGGCGACGAGCTGACCGAAGGTTCCGTCAACCCGAACGACATCCTCAAAATCAAGGGCATCAAGGGCGTTCAGGCGTATCTTTTGAAGGAAGTGCAGAGCGTTTACCGCCTGCAGGGTGTTGAAATCTCCGATAAGCACATCGAGGTCATCATCCGTCAGATGCTGCGTAAAGTCCAGGTGGAGGACGCCGGCGATACCGGACTGCTGCCCGGCGAGCTTTGCGATATCTTCCGGTTTGAGGAAGAGAACGAAAAGCTGATCCGTGCCTACGAAGCTGCGCTCGAGAAGGCACAGGAAGAGGGAACCGAAGAGCCGGCCGAGCCGGTTCTGGCGAAGGCAAAGCGCAAGCTGCTCGGCATCACCAAGGCAGCGCTTGCTACCGATTCGTTCCTGTCCGCCGCTTCGTTCCAGGAGACGACCCGCGTGCTGACCGAAGCCGCCATCAAGGGCAAGATCGATCCGCTCGTCGGCCTCAAGGAGAACGTCATCATCGGCAAGCAGATTCCGGCGGGCATCGGCCTCAAACGGTATCGCAACGTCGAAGTCACCGAGAACGCCGCCGCAAAGGATCTGTATCTGCACTAAATCATGGAACAGCGCGAAAGAATCAACGATACCGCGTGCGCCCTGTATCAAAGCAGGGCGTGCGCGAACCTGAATCAGCGTTCGTGTGCGGAATGTCCCGTGCATCAGAACGGCGGCAAGACCGCGAGCGAAACGGCGAAATTTGTCGAGCAGTTCGAATCGCTTCTGCCCGAGGGCGGGATTGCGCATCTGTTCGAGAGCGAAACGTGTACGCTGTGCAAGGGCGAGCCCAAGGGCGCGCGCGCCGGCTACGCGATCCTCGATTTCGGCCACACGGAGCCGAAGGAGCTGCAGGCGCGGAAGCTCTTCCATAAGAGCGGCGTCGGGTTCATGGTTCCGCTGCAGTTTGCTTGCTGCAAGGCGTGCAAACGGCGCCTGATGCTGTGGTCGTATCTTCCGCTGCTCGTTCCGCTTGTGCTGACTGCGGCGGTCGTGCCGTTTGTGACGGTGCCGCATCTGGTCCAGGCGCTGCGCGCCGCTGCTTCGTGGGTGCCGCTGCTGTTGGTCACTTTGGCGATGGGCGGCGGCTATGCCATCGGAAAGCTGCTGCAGATCGTGTTTGGCAAGCGGTTCGATGAGAAGATGTACTTCCGTCTTCTGACGCATCCGACTGCCGAGGCGATGCAGGAGAAGGGATGGTTCCCGCTGTTCGGTGAGAAGCAGACGCAGCCGGTTCTGTCGAAAACGCGGATCCGCTACGGCCTCGGAACGGCGTCGAGCCGTAAAATTGCCGAAAATGCGGAACTTTCCGATTGACAATCGGTTCGATTCCTGTTACACTATGACTTTGGGTGTGCATGCCTGCATGCACCGTTTTCTGCGTTTTTCGAAAAAACGCCCTGAGATCGGACAATATCCTCTACAGTTGGGTTGCAGAGGGATTGATAGATACATCATTATAAATTTATTATCATTATTTTAGGAGGAACATTCTGAATGCCGACCATTAACCAGTTGGTTCGCAAAGGCAGACAGCAGGTGGAATACAAGTCCACTGCGCCTAT
>ONLX01000110.1 GCA_900318765.1 uncultured Eubacteriales bacterium | reverse complement strand
GCCGAGGCAAAAAAACCGGCTAATTTTCGGCGTATCATCAAAGAAAAGACGGATTTCTCCGTCTTTTCTACCTGCAAGTATTCTGTTTCTGAATCCGCCGAAAATGGTCTGACCCCTTTTCGACAGTCTGCAGGCTGTTGCAAGAATTTGCAACAGCCTTATTATTTTGCTTAGTCCGCAAACAGCGCCGTGGAAAGATAGCGCTCGCCGGTATCCGGCAGGATGACGACGATCGTCTTCCCCGCATTCTCGGGGCGCTTTGCGAGCTGCACCGCGGCAAATGCCGCTGCGCCCGAGCTGATGCCCACCAAGACGCCTTCCGTCTTGCCGATGCGCTTGCCCATCGCAAACGCGTCCTCGTTCGCAACCGGCAGGATTTCGTCATAGATCGAGGTGTCCAACACGTCGGGTACAAAGCCCGCGCCGATGCCCTGGATTTTATGCGGCCCTGCGACGCCCTGCGACAGCACCGGGCTCGTAACCGGCTCCACCGCGACGACCTTCACGTTCGGATTCTGCTCCTTCAGGAACTTGCCCGTGCCGGTCAGCGTACCGCCCGTGCCGACGCCCGCAACAAAGATATCTACCGTACCTTCGGTGTCTTCCCAGATCTCCGGGCCGGTCGTTTCGTAATGCGCCTTCGGGTTCGCCGGATTCACAAACTGCCCCGGAATGATGCTGCCCGGCGTCGCCTCCGCGAGCTCCTGCGCTTTCGCAATCGCGCCCTTCATGCCCTTGGCGCCCTCGGTCAGAACGATCTCGGCGCCGTACGCCTTGGCAAGCTGCCGCCGCTCGACCGACATCGTTTCCGGCATCGTCAGGATGACGCGGTATCCGCTCGCCGCGGCAACCGCCGCAAGACCGACACCCGTGTTGCCCGAAGTCGGCTCAATGATCGTTGCGCCGGGCTTTAAAATGCCGCGCGCTTCCGCATCCCGGATCATCGCCCGCGCGATACGGTCCTTCACGCTGCCCGCCGGATTGAAATACTCCAGCTTCGCGACGACCTTCGCCTTGAGGCCTTCTTCCTTTTCAATATGGGACAACTCCAAAAGCGGAGTACGACCGATCAGATCCGTCATGGTTTCATAGATTTTCATGGATAAGCTCCTTTCCCGTAAACCGATCGGCGTCCCTGTGGGCTGTTTTTAATTCCTATCGGTTTTGTAGGTATTATACCACGTTCGCAGGCTTTGTCAAGCTTTTTTCTGTTCCTCGGGGGCGCGCTGCACATATTCAATGACATTGTATGTGCTGTAAAGGCGCGACATTTCTTCCATGAACGCAAAAACGCGGTCGCGCAGATCCTGCTGCGCTTCCTTATGGGAAAGCTTTGGGTTCGGATAGAACGGTTCGGAGACGTAGGTGCGGATGGTGGCCTTACGATGCAGAAGCCGATCGATGCCCTGCGGCTCGGAATATGCGGTGAAGAACGCAATCACGGGCGCTTGCAGGCGAACCGGATAGGAAAACGACGTTGCCTCGAACGGGCGCACGCCGGTATAATACGGCCAGATATGCGCTTCGGGAAAGATGGTGATATCGCGTCCGGCGCGGAACGACGCTTCCTGCGCGCGGAAAAACGGCTTCATGCCGCTGACGCGGTTCGGGATCGCGATCCCGCCGAGCATCTGAACGATCGAACGGATGCCCGGAATCGAAAACGCGTCCGGCCCCGCCAGCAATTCGGCGCGGTGCGGAAACGACAGCAGCGCAGGCGTATAAGCGTCAAAAAACGACGTATGGTTGCCGTAAACGTAGCACGCGCCCTTGACAAGGCTGCGATGTTTGCGGTTCACGAACCGAACGCCGAACACGACTCGCTGCATCAGCCAGACGAGCGGCAGCGCAATCGCGTAATAGAGCACGTGGGAAACTGCGGTCCATACCTTGCCGTGCCGATACGGAAATGTTTCATCGACGATCTGCGTTTCGATATCCGTTCCGGCAAAATCGTCGTGCAGCGGATCGCTGTAATACACCACCTTAGGCGCGGACTTCATGCGAAACCTCCAGGAACATTTGCTCCATCTTTGCCATGCAGACCTCCTGCCCCACCGCGCAATCGCTCGCCGCGTACCGTTCCTCACAGAGCGCGCGTTCCTCCGGGTGGTCGATCCACCAATCGATCACACGGGCAAGATCCTTTGCGGAGCCGCGCCGAAAGACGCACCGGTCATCGACCGCGAATGTGCGCGTTGCGGACAGCTTCGAATCGGAAACGATCGTGAGCTTGCCGCACTTGATCGCCTCGAGGCACGCGATGCCCTCGAGCTCCATCTCCGCAGGATGCACGTAGAGGTCGCAGCAGTTGAGCACGTTCCCGATCTCCGTGCGTTCATAGAACCGGAACACCGGCGGAATCGGAAGCCGCTTCGCAAGGGCGCGATAGTACGGTTCCTGCGGGCCCTGCCCCGCCAGAACAAGCTGAATCGTATCCCGATGCTTTGCGCGCTGCACCGCTTTGATCAGCACGTCCTGCGCCTTCTCGCGCGAATAGCGCCCGGTGGAAACAATCACGATCCGATCGCGCCATTCGGCCGGTCTTTCAACGTGCGCGCGCCGGACGCTGCCGTTGACGCCGTTCGAGATCACATAGCCGCGCGTCTTTTTGCGGATCGAGGATTCAAACACCTCCCGGATAAACGCCGACGGGTAATGGATCGCGTCGGCATACCGAAAGAACCGACGGTATAAAAACGCATAGACGAAATGGCTCAAAAAGCCGACCTTGTTCAGCCCGACATAGGCGGTCATATTCTCCGCCTGGCAATGGAACCCCGCCGTGACCGGAATCCCCATCTGCTCTGCGACCTTCATCGCTTTCATGCCGAGTGAAAACGGCGTCATAATATGCACAAGATCCGTTCCGTCAAACGCTTCGGCAATGATCTTCGGGTCACCCTTCGCCAAGGAAACCCCGACTTTTGCCACATATCCGTTGAACGGCCACAGATTCAGCTTTGGCGCGATATAGAATCCTTCCTCGCCCCTGCGCTCTTCGTCCCCGCACAGCACACGCACGGTATGGCCCTTCGCTTTCAGCGCGCGAATCAGATTCATGGCAGCAACGGTCGTTCCGTTGTTTTCTTCTCCCAAAACGTCGCATACGACTGTAACGATCATACTTCCCCCCTCTGCCCGCCTTTCGGCAAGCACGTCCATTATACGAAAGAAACGCGTCCGGCGCAACCGATTCCGCTCTGTTTTTGACGAATTTCACAAACTTTTTTCCATAAGTGGGGAAAAAACCGAAAAGTTGCTCTGATCGCGCGCGTTCCGTTCTTGACGCGGCGGGGCAAAGCGCATACAATAGTATTTATGAAAGAGAAACAACGGTATCGCGCGGTCTTTTTTGACCTCGACGGAACACTTTGCAACACGCTTGCCGACCTGACGGCTTCGCTGAACTACGCGTTGAGAACCTTCGATCATCCGACGTATTCGGAGGAGGCGGTTCGCACGTTTATCGGCAACGGATTATCCAAGCTGATCGAGCGCGCGCTCCCCGACGCGGACGAGCCGCACCGAAAAGCGGTCCTTACCATCGTCAATGCCCATTACAAAAGGCACTGCGCCGATCGGACGCTCCCGTACCCCGGCATCCCGGAAGCACTCGCCGTTTTGCGCGCGCGTGGATACCGGCTTGCGGTCCTCACGAACAAGCCGCACGAAGCTGCGGCAAAGATTCTCGAAACGCTGTTTTTGCCGGGAACGTTTGATTGGATCGCCGGGCATCGCGATGGGATGCCGCATAAGCCGGATCCGAAGCTGCTGTTTATGGCGGCGGAAGCGCTGAAACTCGCGCCCGAATCGATCGTTTACGTAGGGGATTCGGACGTGGACGTACGGTTTTCCGAAAACGCGGGAACCGGGATGATCGGATGCGCCTGGGGCTTTCGCGGCAGGCAGCACCTACTCGACAGCGGCGCGCCGATCGTGATCGATCGCCCCGAGGAATTGACGGAGAAATTGCAATGAACCAGACGGAAACGGAAAAGAAGGAACGGCGGGCGGCTCGCTTTTGGCGGACCTGGCGCCCGGTTGCAGGTGCGCTGATGCGGCTGCGGTTCGGCTACCGGTATTCCCTTGAGGACATCCCGCAAGGGGGATTTTTGCTCTATGCCAATCATGTGACCGACCTGGATCCAGTCTTCGTCGGGTGCAGCATTCGGCGGATGATGGCGTTCGTCGCCGGAGAAAATCTGCAGCGCATGGGGCTTCTTTCCCGGATTGTGAACCGGTATACGCTCGTCATCGACCGCTACAAGGGCAGTACCGACGCTGCCTGCGCGCTGCAGGTGCTGCGCACGCTGCGAAAAGGAATCCCGGTCTGCATGTTCCCCTCCGGCGAACGTTCGTTTTCGGGCAAGTCCGTGCCGATCCATCCGGCGTCCGCAAAGCTTGCCAAGTCCGCGAAGGTTCCTTTGATCACCTATCGGATCACCGGCGGGTACCTGACGAGTCCGCGCTGGGCGGATTCCCTGCGCCGCGGCAGCATCAGCGGCGCGATCGTGCATACGTATTCGGTCGAGGAGCTGAACAGTCTCTCCGCCGAAGAGCTGCATAAGCGCATTGAGACCGATCTCTATGAGGATGCGTACGCCGCGGAGCCGACGCCGTATCACGGGAAGCGGCTTGCCGAGCGGCTCGAAACGATGCTGTATCTCTGCCCGAAATGCGGCAGGGTCGATACGATGCGAAGCGCGGGCAGCACCTTTTCCTGCACGTGCGGAATGAAAGCATGGCTGACCGAAACCGGCAGGTTCGACGGCGCGCAGCCGTTTGCGCACCCCGGCGCATGGGATGAATGGCAGCAGCAGCGAATGCGGGAGATTTCCGCCGCCGCGACGGATGCGCCGGTCTTCTCCGATGAAGGGCAGCAACTCTACCGCCACGGCGATCAGCACAAGCTGATTCCGGTCACGGCGGGAACGATGTCCATGTCCGGCACGACGTTCACGCTCGGGAAGTTCTCGGCGCCGCTTGCCGCGATGGAGGGCTTTGCGCTCACACAGAAGGACAAGCTGTCGTTCACGCAAGGCGGCGAGCACTACGAGATCCGCTCGGATCATCCGCGCTGCGCCAAAAAATACTGCGACCTGTTCCGATACAGAAAAGAATGAACGAATACAACAACCGCGGAGCAGCCTTCGGGCTGTTCCGCTTTTTTGTTCGACGATCCCCGTTTTTGTCCCCATCGACGGATTTCGCGGATTTATTCATACTTTTTTCGAATATTGTTAACAGAAACATAGTGATTTTACCTGGAATTTATGCTATGATAGCATTGTATCATTGGAAAGTCGGGGGTCTCTGCCCTTTGCAAGGACCGCCCGTTTGAATAAGGAGGCGCTATGGAAGAGTATTGGAATCCGAACGACCCATCGGTGACGGATCAGGACGTTCCCGCGGAGCAGGATTCTTTGGGCTTTGAACCCGAAGAGCAGGAACCCCCGAAGCCGAAGAAAAACAAGAAATCCTTCAAGCGGAAGGTGCGCAGAGCGATTCGTCGCTTCTTCAAACTCCCGCTTATGACCCGTTGCATCGCCATTGCCGCAGTCGTACTGATTATCGCCGCGATCGTTGTTTTGCTGATCGTTCTGCCGAAGAACTGCAGCAACGAGGCGAAGGGCAGTGAAGTGGTGAACACCCTTGCTCCGACCGACGAACCGGTCGAAACGCCCGAGCAGGCGACTATTGAACCCACGGCCGAACCGGAGCCGACCGCAACGCCGTTCATCATTCCGGCGCTCAGCGGCAACCTCAAGCTGAACGACAACGACCCGAACGTCGTCCCCTATGTGCGGACAAGGCTTGTTGAACTCGGCTATATGGAGATGCCCGCCACGAACGACGGCCTGTATGATCAGGCAACGCAGAACGCCGTCAAGCGATTCCAGTACCGCAATTTCCCGCTCGATCTTAAGGATTGGGACGGCTGGATCGGCACCAAGACGTATGAACTTCTGACCTCGTCGAACGCCAAAGCGTTCTTCATGAAGAGCGGCGACACGGACGAGAAGCTGTATGACGGCAACCTCGTCACCAAGCTGCAGGAAAAGCTGATTCAGCTCGGCTATCTCAAGACCGCCGCAACCGGCAAGTATGACACCGCGACCGTGGATGCCATCCGTTCGTTCCAGAAGGCGAACAGCGTTGATGTCGACGGCGTTGCCGGACAGGCCACCTTGAAGCTGATCGACGCGCTCGTCAACGCGCCCGCCAGCAGCGAGCCGACCACCGTGATCGAAAACGTCACGCCCGCACCGGAAGGCACCGCCAACCCGTAAAGCGTTTCAAAGCGACAAAGGGGCTGTTCAGAAAGTCTCACTTGTCATCCCAAGAGGCGAAGCCTGAAAAGGATCTCTGAATCGATTTTGCCTTGCGTTCAGAGATTTCTCGCTTTCGCTCGGAATGACACGGACTTTTTGAACAGCCCCTTTTTGTTGCGCTCTTGACAAAGCCGAACGTACGGACTATCCTGTTGGTGAACCAAACAGCAGGAGGGGACCCATGCGCTATTGTCAAACGATTCGTCTCAAGGACGGCCGGCACTGCGTGCTGCGAAACGGCGAAGCCGACGACGCGGCCGGCGCGCTCGAAAACTATGTTCTGACGCACGCGCAGACCGAATGGCTCAGCTCGTATCCCGATGAAATTTCCTTCACCGTGGAGCAGGAGGCGCAGCATCTGAAGCGAAAAGCGGACAGCGCGCGGGAGATCGAACTGGTTGCCGTTGTGGACGGAACGATCGTAGGCCTCGCGGGGGTCGACAGCATCGGACGGCTTTGGAAAACGAAGCATCGCGCCTCGCTCGGCATCAGCATCGATCGGGCGTACTGGCGTCTCGGAATCGGAGACGCCATGATACAGGCGTGCATCGCCTGCGCAAAGGAGGCGGGCTACGCGCAGCTCGAGCTTGGCGTGTTCGAAGGGAACGTTGCCGCGCGGCGGCTGTATGAAAAGCACGGATTCCGGCCCTTGGGGGTTGTGCCGAGGGCATTTCGCCTGCGGGACGGATCGGAGCACGATGAAGTGCTGATGGTGCTGCGGCTGGGCGAGCCAACACCGTGCGTTCTGCAAAGCGGCGCAGTTACGATCCGGTCGGAACGGCTTTCCAAAGCGGAATACATTGATTTTTTAAAGCGGTCGGACCTTGGATCGCAATACCCGATGGAGCGGTTTGAGACGCGCATCGATACGCTTGTTCGGACCGCGTCGATCAGCCTTGCCGCGCGAACGGAAACGGGAACGCTCGTCGGTGTGCTGCTCGGGCTCACGGACTTTGCTTACTGGCTGTTTATCACCGATCTCGGCGTGGATCGCGCATACGAACGGCAGGGCATCGGCAAGCGGCTGATGCAGACCGCGCTCGCGCTTGCGGGCGGCGAAAAGGACATTGCGGTCTACTTGGTTGCCAACGGCGATGCAATTCCGTTCTATGAAAAGCTGGGAATGGAAAAATCGAACGAGGTTATGCAATACAATCACATCGACTGGACGGATTTTCGCGTCGAATAAGGGGCAAATATGGAAGAACCCAATGCGGCCGGGGCCGCTGTTCTGCGCATGGAAACGAAGACGGTCAACGGAACGGAGTATGAGATCCTGTGCCTGCTCGGCCACGGCAAGGGCGGCTACTCGTACCTTGCGCAGCGAGACGGGCGGCAGGTTGTTCTGAAGCAGATTCACCATGAGCCGTGCGATTACTACACGTTCGGCAACAAAATCGAAGCCGAGCGGAACGATTACGCGCGGTTGAAAGCAGCGGGCATCCGCATGCCTGCGCTCATCGATCTGGACGAAACGACCGAGCGGATCGTGAAGGAATACATCAACGGGCCGACAATCCTTGCGCTTTTAGAGCGGCATGAATCGATTGCGCCGTATCTGCCGCAGATACGGTCCATGGCGGCGATCGCCAAAGAGGCAGGCCTGAACATCGACTATTATCCGACCAACTTTGTCGTGCAGGACGGGCTTCTGTACTACATCGATTACGAATGCAACCCCTATATGGACGAATGGAGCTTTGAGACCTGGGGCAGCAAGTATTGGCAGGAATGATTTCGGAGGGGAACATGAAACCGGAAAGAGGAATGATGATGAAAAAACGGATTTGTCTGTTTCTTGCTTTGGTTCTGCTTGCATCCTGTTTTCTCGGCTGCAGCGACCTGAATCGTCAGCGCATCAAGCTGCTGTTGAATCGGTATATCGCGGATTCCGATGTTCAGATGACCTCCGTCTATTCGGAAACGGAGGAAGAAGGCCTATCCATCTATCAAAAGCTGTTCGATCCCGAGAACAAGATTTCGATTCAGATTCATCTTCCCAAAGACGAGATCGCCAAGCTGCAGCTCGACTATTACAATTACCGCGGGATGAGCAGCGAGCGGAAGTCCGAAATTTACCGGAAGGCGGACCTGACCGTCGTGATCGGGTCGGAGCGCTATGAGATTGAGGAAGTCGGCATCCGGCAGAAGGGAAACACCTCCTTGAGTCCGTTCTTCGATCCGAATACGGGCGTGCCGTATCTGTGCGGGTTCAAGCTCAGCTTTGACGAGACGTTCGACGATCCGGAGGAATACGGAGCGGACGCCAAGGTGTGGTCCACCGATTCCGAGCGAAAGGCGCGAAAGAAGCGCACGTTCGCCTCGCTCGAGGAGCTCGACCTCAAATGGAACGTCTGCTATGACGAATCGTTTATCCGGGAGATTTACGCGACGAAGCTGTTCGAAGAAAATGACCTGCTCGTGCAGAAGATCAACCTGTCGCAGCTGTCCCTCAACGGGAACAATTACGGCGTGTATAAACTCTATGAGCCGATCGATCGGAAGTTCCTCGAAAAGCGGCTTCCCGAGTCGGCGCTCGGCGGCGATCTCTATAAGATCCTGTGGTCGGAATACAGTTCCGACGGCGCGCGCACCGGAAACTGGCGCGGCGCAACCTATCGGCTCAACAACTCTTACGGAATTGCGCGCAACGCAGAGGGCATCCACTTCAATTTCAATCTGAAGACAAACAAAAAGACCTCCGCGCACGAATCACTGATCCGATTTTTGAACGTAATCAATCAGGATACGCTTACGCGGGAGGCACTCGAATCCGTTCTCGACGTGGACGCCTATGCGCGCTACATGGCCGTTCTGTATTGCTGCGGCGATCCGGACGACATCCGGCACAACTATAACAATCAATATCTCTACTTCCGGAAGGATGACGGCAAAGCGATTTTCATCGTCTATGACAATGACCGCACACTCGGCATTACGTACGATATGAATTACGACTGCTCCGTTTTCGATCCATACTCCGATCGGAGCGTTCTGGGCGGACCGCAGCAGAACCCGCTGATCCGCAATACGATCACGACCGACGCGCTCCCGGAATTGACCTATATCCGCGATCGGTATTCCGACGCGCTGCAGGCGCTGATCGAATCGGACCTTCTTGCGAGCAGCGAAGCGTTCCGCAGGCAATATGAATCCGCAAAAGCACGGTATGAAGACGACGTGACCCCCTATATGACGATGGCGAATCAGAAGGAAACGTTTGTTTTCAGCTTGGACGGCACGCAGGGCGGCGGAGCGCATACGAACATGTCGTTTGAACAGTTCCGTACCGGACTTCTGAATACCGTGGAGGTCGCCATACCGTAATACCAAACTAAAAAGACTGTTCCGAATCAACGGAACAGTTTTTTTCAGTTCTCCAACAGTTTTTGCATCATCAGGGCGGCAAACACGGCCGCGTTCAGCGATTCCGCGCGCCCCTTCATCGGCATCCGGTACAGGCTGCAAAGCCGCGCCACCGCGTCCGAAACGCCGTTGCCCTCGTTTCCGACCACCAGCACGGTGCGTTCGCCGTGCGGCGGAAGGGATGCGCTGCCGCCGAGATGCCCGCAGATGCAGGCGTATCCCGTCTGCAAAAGCCGTACAAGCTCCGTTTCGAGATCGCCGATCCAGACGGGCAGATGATAGGTCGATCCCATCGCCGCACGCAGCGCTTTCGGAGAAAACGGATCGGTTGTATCGCGCGAGAGCAGAACGCCGCTTGCGCCGAGCGCATCCGCCGTACGCAGAATCGTTCCGAGGTTGCCGGGATCCTGCAGTCGGTCGAGCGCAACGATCAATCCGCTCGGGTACGAATCCAGGCAGGCGCAGGAAGGCGTTTTTCCGACGGCGCAGATGCCCTGCGGAGCAGGCTGTGTGCGGATCGCTTCCATGACGCTTTCCGAAACCGTAACGGTCTCAACGCCCTGCGGCACATTCGCGCCTTCCAAAGCGAAGACGGTTTCGAGCGCGGCGCCCGATGCATACGCATCGAACACAAGCTTATCCCCTTCGATCAGGTGCAGGCCCGTGCGTTCCCGTTCCTTATGCTGTTGCAGCGCGCGCACCGCCTTGATGCGCTCGTTTGTTCTGGATGTAATCATTTTCCGTTACGACAAAAAACCACCGTGCGGTGGTTTCTGTTTTACAAGTTGTGAATCAGTTGCTGCGAGCAACCTTGCCGGAACGCAGGCAACGCGTGCAAACGCTCATCTTCTGCGGCTTACCGTCTACGACCACATGAACGGTCTGGATATTCGGCGCCCAGCTACGCTTGGTCTTGCGATTGGAATGGCTGACCAGATTGCCGGACATAACGCCTTTCTTGCAGACTTCACAGAACTTACCCATTCAGTCCACCTCCTTGCTAAAACTCGAACATTGCAATATTACCACACGATTGCAGACAATGCAAGCCTTTTTTCCGGAATCCCGTAAAATTTTTACGACGAACCGGTCCGTTTCCCCTGCCCGCCCCAAAAAGAGGACTGTCCTCTCCTCTTTTTCGGATGAAACCGCCATGCAATGGGGTCGTTCCAAGACTCGGTTTATCGCATTCCGAAAAAGTCGTTCTGGCGCAGCGCTTCGTACAAAACGATCGCAGCGGAGTTCGACAGGTTCAGCGAACGCTGCCCGTCGCCCATCGGAATCCGAATCGCTTCTGCTGCGTGTTCGTTCAATAGGGGCTTCGGAAGTCCCGCCGTTTCCTTGCCGAAGACGAGAAAATCTCCGTCCGAAAACCGAACCTGATCGTATCGGTTCTTCGCATGTGTCGAGCAATAAAAGAACCGGGCGGACGGAAACTGCTCCCAGACCTCCTCGATGCTGTCATGATAATACAGCGTCAGATACTGCCAATAATCCAGCCCGGCACGCTTCAGCGCTTTATCGTCCGTCGAAAACCCGAGCGGGCGAACGAGGTGCAGCGCGGTATTCGTGATCGCGCAGGTGCGCGAGATGTTGCCGGTGTTGCTCGGAATCTCCGGCTCCACCAAAACGATGTGCAGCATGCGCCCCCCTTATTGCAGGAACCCGTTGATGATCTGTTCCTCGGCCTCCGCTTCGGTGAGCCCCAGCGTCATCAGCTTGATCAGCTGATCGCCCGCGATCTTGCCGATCGCCGCCTCGTGGAACAGCTCGGCGTCGAGATCGTTCGCCTCAAGCCCCGGAACCGCAAGGATTCTGCCCTGATCCATGATGATCGAGTCGCACTCCGTATGCCCATGGCACGGCGCGTTCCCCGCAATCTTCGCGTCGAACTTCTGATACGACGTTCCTTTCGCAACGGAACGCGATACCACATCCGCGCTCGCGTCCTTCCCGTTCAGCGCAACATCATACACGCTGATCGCGCGCTGATCGCCGTGGGTCATCAACCGTTCCCGCACAATGAGCTTTGCGCCCGCTTTCAGTTCGGCATGCGTCGTCCGTTCGGTATCGTCAACGCCCTTGATCTGTACCATTTCCATTTCGACAAAACTGTTTTCCTCCTGGTACACCTCGGTCACGGGATTTAAAATGCGCTTGCCGCTGCCCGAGCCCGATCCATAGTGCTTTTCCACATACTTGACCTTCGCGTTTTTGCCGACAAAGAAGCGATGGATCCCGTCGTGCTGAGAATCCTGCACGCCGCAGTTGTCAATCCCGCATCCCGCAACGATCACGACGTCCGCATCGTCGCCGACGAAAAAGTCGTTATAAACCGTTTCCTTGAGCCCGCTTTGGGTCATGACGACCGGAATATGCACGCTTTCCTTTTTCGTTCCGGGCTTGATATGAATCTCCAATCCGCTGACATCGGTCTTGGACACGATCTCGATATTCGCCGTGGACCGCCGCCCCGCCGACGCGCTGTTGGAACGGATATTGTAGGCACCCTCCGGCACCTGATGCAGATCTGCCACTTCGCGCAGCAGCCGCTTCTGAATTTCGTCCAGTTTTACCATTCGGATGGCGCTCCTTTCTCCGCGCTCGTTCCGCGGCACATCTGTACCGCCGACGCGGTTCCGATCAGCGAAGGCAGCACCTCCGCCTTGGTTCCCTGCCGCACCACCGCGCCGTCCTTCAGAACGATGATTTCATCGGCAATGTTTAAAATCCGTTCCTGGTGCGAAATGATCAGAATCGATCGCTGTTCGACCTTCTTTTGCATGGTTTCGAATACTTCGATCAGGTTCTGAAAGCTCCAAAGATCGATTCCGGCTTCCGGCTCATCAAACACGGTCAGCTTTGCGTTGCGCGCAAGCACGGTCGCAATCTCGATGCGCTTCAGCTCGCCGCCGGAAAGGCTCGCATTGACCTCGCGCGAAATATAGTCCCGCGCGCAGAGCCCGACCGCGGAAAGGTATTCGCATGCGTCGGAAACGGCGAGCTGCTTCCCCGCCGCAATGCGCAGCAGGTCGATCACTCGGATTCCTTTGAACCGAACAGGCTGCTGGAACGCAAAAGCGATTCCGCGCTTGGCTCGCTCCGTAACGGAAAGCTCCGTAATGTCCTCTCCGCAGAATTCAATGCGTCCCGTTGTCGGCTTCTCGATGCCCGCGATCAGCTTCGCAAGCGTCGATTTTCCGCCGCCGTTCGGTCCAGTGATGACGATGAGCCGATTCTCGGGGATGGAAAGGCTCACGTCCCGAATAATTTCCTTGTCCGAACTGCCGTCCGTCACCCCGAACGACAGGTTGCTCAGTTTCAGCATAGACCGATCTCCTCATCCTGTGCAGTGGTCGTGCGACCCATAGTGTTTTGATTATACCATGTTCCCTGCAAGAAGTCTTCTTCTTTTTTAAATTTTTCCAATTTTTTATTCCTTTATGAAAACTCTTTCGAAGTTTTTTGAAAAAGCACTTGACAGCAGCGCGCTTTTTCGGTATTATAATTGCACTTGCTCGATTCGTCTAGTGGCCTAGGACACCGCCCTCTCACGGCGGTAACAGGGGTTCGACTCCCCTATCGG
>ONLX01000111.1 GCA_900318765.1 uncultured Eubacteriales bacterium | reverse complement strand
GCGAAAATCCGGCATGCTGAACAGCCCGCCGTCCGGCGCAAGCCCGTTCAGAATGGCTTCGGCATCGCTCACGCGCAGCGCGTCGTTTCGCGTACTCTGATAATACATGTTCCGCCTCCGAATTGTCCGTCGCGGCATCTTCTTTGCGACAAACAAAAAAAACCACTTGTCTTTTGGTGCCTAATATGATATATTGTTCTCGCACAAAAGTCAAGTGTTTTTCTATGACGGACAAATGCCGAAATTGCATGGCAAAGATCGGCAGAAAGAGGCTGCAACGGAATGAAGATCGGATTGCTGGGATTCGGGACGGTCGGCTCGCATTTCTATCGCATGGCGGAGGAACAGGAGTCGCTGTCGGTGGTGACGCTGCTGTCGCGTCGCCCGCGTGACGGGCTGAAGTGCCGCGTTACTTCCGATTATGAAGTGATCGTGCGGGATCCCAGGATCGATACGGTCGTCGAGCTGATCGGCGGCATTCATCCGGCGTATGAATATATTGCGGCTGCGCTGCGGGCAGGCAAGCATGTCGTTACCGCCAATAAAGCCGTCATGGGGGCCTATTATCGTGAACTGACCGGCCTTGCCAAGCGAAACGGCGTCTGTCTTCGCTGCACGGCGGCGGCGGGCGGCGGGATCCCGTGGCTGTCCTCTCTGGCACGGGCATCGGAAATGGATCGCATCCTGGCGGTAGAAGGGATTCTGAACGGAACGACCAACTATATGCTCTCCGAGATGACTGCGCGCTATGCCGATTACGGCGACGTGTTGAAGGAAGCGCAGGAACTGGGGTATGCCGAGGCCGATCCGACGGATGATGTCGAAGGGTTTGACGCGCGCCGCAAGTTGGTGCTATCCGCCAATCTGGCGTTCAATGTGTCCCTAAAGGAGCAGGATATCCCATGCGTCGGCATTTCGTCGGTCACGGCAGGGGATATCGCATGGGGAAGGGAGCGCGGCCTTGTCTGGAAACTGATCGCGCGGTCCGAACGCAAAGGCGGCGCCGTTTCGGCGTTTGTCTGCCCGACGTTGTTCCCCGCGTATACGGCCGAAGCGCATACGAACGGAAGCGCAAACCTCGTTTCGCTGTTCGCTGAGCGGATCGGAAAACAGAGCTTCTCCGGCGCGGGAGCCGGCGGATGGGCGACAGCGTCAAACGTCATTGCCGATTGCCTTTCGATCCATCCGAACAGTCTGTCGTTTTATAATGAACGAAAGCCTGTCGCAGCGCGTGTGAACAACGACGCGGCAGAGGGAGCGTGGCTGTTCCGCAGCTTCGGGCAGTACACGATCCGCATGGCAACGGCGAAGGAAGCGTTTGAAGCGTTTGCCGCTTTGAGAACCGTGGAGCAGAAAGCGCTGCTTGCGCATCTGCCGTACGGAATGATTTAGTGTTGGAACCAAAGAAGGAGTAGATCCATGAAGCAGGTAAAAGTTGGAATTCTCGGCGCGACGGGTGCCGTCGGCCGGGAGATGATGAAGATCCTTGCAGAACGCAATTTTCCGGTATCGGAGCTGAGACCGATCGCTTCGGAGCGCAGCGCGGGGAAGACGGTAATGTTTCTCGGCAAGGAATATACGATCGTTGCGGCAAGCGATGATGCCTTTTGGGGACTGGATATCGTGCTCGGCGCTGCGGAGAACGATATCGCCGAGCGGTACGCTCCCGCGATCAAGCGCGCAGGCGCGGTGTTTGTCGATAATTCGTCGGCGTTCCGGCTCGATCCGAAGGTGCCGCTGGTAATCCCGGAAATCAACCCGGAGGACGTGAGCTGGCACGACGGGATCATTGCGAACCCGAACTGCACGACGATTGTGACGCTTGTCGCAATCAACGCGCTGGCGAAGGAGAGTCCGATCGAAACGATCATCGCCTCCTCGTATCAGGCAACGAGCGGCGCAGGCGCAGCGGGTCCTTTGGAGCTGATGGCGGAGGTCGAAGCGCAGAGCAGGGGCGAATCGTATACACCGAAGGTCTTCCCGTATCCGATCGCATTCAATGTGATTCCGCAGATCGGCGGGGAAGCATTTGCGGGTTACACTTCCGAGGAGATGAAGATGCAGAACGAGGGGAGAAAGATTCTGCATCTGCCCGCACTGAAGGTCAGCTGCACGTGCGTGCGCGTACCGGTTGTGCGGAGCCACAGCGTTTCGGTCGTTTTGCGGACGAAGGAAAAGATTTCCGTCGAACGCGCGAAGGAATTGATCGCCGCCGCGCCGGGCTGCCGGCTTGTAGATGATCTCAAGAACAAAGTGTACCCGATGCCGCTGGACACTTCGGATCAGGACCTCGTATTCGTCGGACGCATTCGCGACGATCTGACGGACGAACGCGGACTGAACCTCTGGTGCTGCGGCGATCAGGTTCGCAAAGGCGCGGCAACGAACGCGGTCCAGATTGCCGAACTGCTGCTTTAAGGAAACGGGAGGGGTTTATTGATGGAAACGAGAACAAAGTATTTTCTGGTAGCGGCGGAGGTGCTGCCGGATGTGTTTTTGAAGGTGGCCGAAGCGAACCGTCTGCTTCGCGCGGGCGAGGTCTCCACGGCAGGCGAGGCCGCGCGTACGGTCGGTATCAGCCGGAGCGCATTCTATAAGTATCGGGACGCGATCCAGCCGTTCACCGATCTGAAGACCGAGCGGATTGTCACGTTCTATGCGTTGCTGAAAAACCGTTCGGGCGTGCTCTCGAATCTTCTGAAGGTGTTTGCGTCGTCCGGTGCGAATATTCTGACGATCAATCAAAGCATTCCGACCGACGGATGCGCCGCGGTCACGGTTGCCGCCGAAACGAGCGGTATGCCGGAACCGCTCGAATCCCTGCTCACAGCCGCGTCAACGCTCGACGGCGTTGTGCGGTTCGAAATTCTCGCGGGCTGATCCCGCACCTTGATCCAGAGGCTCCGACCCGGAGCCTCTTTTTTGTTTCGGTAGAACCGGAACGGAGAATTCACATGATTTTCACACTGCGACAGCAGGAAGTCTGATATACTGAAAGAAAATATACAAAAAGCCGCATTTTGCGGTTCGGAGTGACAATGATTTCCAAGTTCAGCGTAAAAAAACCGTTTACTGTTTTGGTTGCGGTTATCCTGATTCTCGTTTTGGGGACGGTCTCCGTTACACGGATGACGCCGGATCTGCTGCCCGAAATGAGCTTTCCGTATATCGTCCTGTTCACGCCGTATGTCGGCGCGGTACCGGAGGAGGTTGAGCAAACCGTATCGAAGCCGCTCGAGCAGGCGTTGGCATCTCTGGATGACCTCAAGGAAATTGCATCGACCAGCGCGGAAAACTATTCCACCGTCTTTTTGACGTTCGAGGATTCGGTGAATCCCGACCGCGCGATGCTCGACATTCAGCAGGTCGTTACACGGCTCTCCGGTTCCTGGCCGGAAACGGTCGGAACGCCGACCGTCATTGAGCTGTCGACCGACCTGATCCCGACGGTCGTCGCTGCCGTGTCCTACAGCGATATGGAGCAGATCGAGCTGTCCTCATTCGTAAACGATACGCTGTCGCCTGCGCTGGAGGGCACGAACGGCGTTGCGTCCGTGACGGCGACGGGACTGATCATCGAGCAGATCGAAATCGAACTCAATACAGAGAAGATCGACCGACTGAACGAAATCCTCTACGGCTCGATCGACGATGCGGCACAGGAGGCATTTGAGGAACTCGATGAGGCGAAGCAGAAGATTACCGAGGGCAAGGAAGAACTCGAGAATGCGCGCGCGGAGCTTGAAAAGGGGCAGGATCTGCTGAACATCGGAAAATGGGAAGCGAACCACGCGTTTGATGAAGCGGAAACGAAGCTGGATGAAACGAGTCAGCAGTTGACCGAAGCGATCGCAATGCTGACCGAACAACGCGATACACTTTTGCAGCAGGCGGAGAACGCCGAAGCCACGCGCGTGATTTTGCGCGCGCTGCAGCAGTCTGCTTCGTTGCTGGAGCGCAGCAAGGCGGTTCTGGAGGCGTCCATTGAGGAGATTCAGAACGACCCGAGCCTCAGCGATGAGGCGCGTGAGGCTGCGCTCGAATCGCCGCGGCAGCGGCTTGCCCTTGTGGAGCAGGGGCTTGCCGAGATCGACAATCGGCTTGCCGAATACAACCTCACCCGGGAGACGCTTGCGGACGCGATTGAACAGCTTGGGCAGCTTGATAAGACGATCGCGTACCTCGACGAGAAGATTCAGGAGGCAAAGAGCGGTCTTGCGCAGGTGGAGAGCGGCTACGATACGATCGATCAGCAGCGGAACAGCGCAAACACGCAGATGTGGAATGCGCAAACGAAGATCAATGAAGGCAAAGAGCAGCTTGAGTCAGGCGCGACGGAGTTGGAAAATGGGGAAAAGCAGCTCGACGAGGCGCTTGCAACGGCCAAGGATCAGCTTTCCGCTGCGAAGGATGCGGCCGATCTGCATGGAATTCTTACGAAGGAGCTTGTTGCGCAGCTTGTACAGGCGCAGAACTTTGAGATGCCGGCAGGCTACGTTTCCGACGGCGATACGAACTGGATCGTCAATGTCGGGGATAAGGTACGGGGCGTCGATGCGCTCGAAAACGTTGCGTTGATTTCTCTTGGGCTCGACGAGCTGGATGTTGTCCGGCTTAAGGACGTGGCAGATGTCCGCGTGATCGACAACCGCGGGACCACCTTTGCGCGGATCAACGGGGAAAACGGCGTGCTGCTTTCGTTTACGCGTCAGTCCGCCTATGCAACCGCGACCGTAGCCGATAATATCACCGCCAAATTCCGCGAGCTGGAGGAGGAGTATCCGGGGCTGAAGTTTGTTTCGCTGATGGATCAGGGCGACTACATTCATATGGCGATTTCATCCGTTGTGGAAAGTCTGCTGATCGGCGGCGCGCTTGCGATTCTCGTGTTGTTCCTGTTCCTGCGCGATCTGAGACCGACGCTTGCGGTCGGCATCTCGATCCCGGTTTCGGTTCTGTTCGCGCTTGTCCTGATGTATTTTTCCGGCGTCACGATGAATATCATCTCGATGGCCGGCCTTGCGATCGGTATCGGCATGCTCGTCGATAACTCGATCGTTGTCATTGAGAATATTTACCGGCTTCGCGCGGAGGGCGTATCGCCCAAAGATGCGGCGATTCGCGGAGCTCGTGAGGTGATGGGCGCGATCACGGCGTCCACGCTGACGACGATTTGCGTTTTCCTGCCGATTCTGTTTGTCGAGGGCATGACGCGTCAGATCTTTATGGATATGATCCTGACAATTGCCTATTCGCTGCTTGCAAGCCTGATTGTCGCGCTGACCGTAATTCCCGCGGTCGCGCAGGGGCTGCTGCGCCGGGAGGTCAAGCCGATGGGCAAGGTCACAAAGCGACTGATCGGCTGGCTCGAAACCGCGGTTCGTTTTGCGGTGGGGCATCGCGCCGTCGCGCTGCTGCTTGCGGTCTTGCTGCTCGGAGGGACCGCGTTCCTTTCGCTGCGGCAGGGATTTGTGTATTTCCCCGAGAGCGGAGGAACACAGATTTCCGTAACGGCAAGCATCCCGGAGGACTTTACGTTTGAGGACAGCTGTGCGCTTGCGGATGAACTGCTCGATGCAATCGGAAGCGTTCCGAACCTGTCGGACGTCGGTGGAATGATCGGAGGCGGCCTCGCAAGCATCATCGGGCTGACGTCGTCTGCCGGGAACTCCCAGATTTCGATCTATGCGCTTGTGGACGAATCGAGCGGACGTTCGAGCATCGAGGTCTCGCAGGAGATCAAAAAAGTGCTTGAGCCGTTTGCGGATCGTGTCAATTACACGGTCGCCGGCATGTCGACCATGAGCATGAGCTCTTCGCTTTCGAGCGACGGTTTTTCGCTCAACATCTATTCCAATGAATTGGATGATCTCCGGAATGCGGCAAAATCGGTTGCCGAACGGCTTGAAACCGTTGAAGGATTGGTCGATGTCAGCAGCGGATCGGAGGACACAATGCCCGCGCTGCACATCACCGTCGACAAAGAAAAGGCGATTGCGCATAACCTCACAACCGCGCAGGTGTACATGGCGATCGTCTCCGAGCTGACCGATACCGTCACCGCCACGCAGGTTTCGACCGATACGACGTCGCTTTCGGCAACGATTCTTTCGGAGAACGGTGCAGCGGATCGTGACCGTCTGGAGGGGATGACGTTGACCGCGACCCTGCGGGATGGGACGACGGAAACCGTTCCGCTGTCCGAAATTGTTACGGTCACGGAGACCGAAACGCTCGCATCGATTGCGCGTTCCGAACAGCGTCGATACATTTCCGTGTCCGCAACGGTTGCGGACGGATACAACGTCACGCTCGTTTCGGCGGATGCGCGCCGCGCCATTTCGGAGCTTGAATTGCCGGCAGGCTGCCGCATCGAATATGCCGGCGAAAATGAAACGATTATGAACGCCATGCGAGACCTGCTTTGGATGCTGCTTCTCGGAATCCTGATCATCTATCTGATCATGGTCGCACAGTTCCAGTCGCTGATCAGCCCATTCATCGTCATTCTGACGGTGCCGCTCTCGTTTGCGGGCGGCTTCATCGGACTGTTGATCGCCGGATACGAGGTCAGCATCGTAGCGATGATCGGTATGATCATGCTGGTCGGCATCGTGGTCAACAACGGTATCGTGCTCGTGGACTGCGCGAACCGGCTCCGCGAGGAGGAAGGGCTTTCGAAGCGCGAAGCGGTCATCCGTGCGACGACGATGCGCATTCGTCCCGTTTTGATGACGGCATTGACAACGATTCTCGGCCTTTTGCCGCTTGCGATCGGGATCGGAACCGGCGCGGAAATCATTCAGCCGGTTGCGGTTGTATGCATCGGCGGGTTGACGTATGCGACGCTTATGACCGTATTCATCGTTCCGGTGCTGTATGATCTGCTCCGGCGCGATCAAAAACCGCAGCCTGCGTTGGAGACTTCGGAGCCGCCTGTACCGGAAGAATAAAAGAACACGCATCCGCGAGCAACTGCGGATGCGTATTTTTATCGAATTTCGTACAACGCGAAGCCTTCCATCCCATCCCGATCACACGGAGTGACGGAGGCAAGTCGGAGCCGTTCCATCAGATAGCGAAGGATCGTTCCGCCCTGCAGGATCACATTGTGCCGCTTGTTCAACAGCGGATGCGCTTTGCGCCGCTCGCCCATGGCATAGAGATCGGCAAGCAGTTCTTTTAGATTCTCCGGCGTGATCGCTGCGTTTTTGAGCGCCGCGCCGTCGAACTTCGTCTGTCCGAGCAGCAGCGCACCGAGCGTCGTGATCGTCCCGCCGACGCCGGTAATCGGCGCTTGGGCCGAAATGGCTTCCGTAAAAAACGTGTCGGCCCACGGGCGCAAAACGGCATACAGCTCTTCGGGCGATCCTTCCGGAATGCGATCTTTGAGCCGTACGCAGCCGATCGGCGCGCTGAACGCCGTGCTGCTTGTGACAATCTGAAAGCTGCCGCCGCCGATATCGATCAGCGTTCCGTTGCCGCCGGTTGCGCCCGAGTATGCCATGCGGCCCTCTTCCGCGCCGGAAAGCACGGTAACCGGAACGGCATCGCCGAGCAGCGAGAGAAACGCGTCGCGGTTGCTCGCTTCGCGCAGCGCGCTCGTCGCATAAGCATAGACCGGAATATGGTCCGCCTTTGCGCGTACGGCATAGGCAAGCACGGCATCGGCGGTACGGCGCATCGGTTCGGGCATAAGCGTTCTTTGTGCGTCCTGCCCTTCGGCAAGACGCGTCGTATTCAGCTCTTTCGATAACGAAAGCACACCCATTTCGGTGCGCTCAGCTTCCATATAGCGGACGGAATTGCTTCCGATATCAATTACGGCAATGCGGCTCACGGCGTCGTCCCCTTGGCAAGCGCATCGTCCTCGATCAATGTATCCTGCTTATAATGCCAACCATACTTCATCAGACCCTGCTGCACTTTGTATTCATCGGTTCGCATATAGTCGAGGTTGCGGCGCTCCTGTTCGTATTCAAACTTAATCTGCGCAAGCTCCTGCTGCTTTTGCGCAAGCTCCTCCTGCGCTTCATGGATGCGAATGCGCTGCGGAATAATCAGCGCAGCCAGGACAAGAGCACAAACAAGCACGAGCAGCAGCAGAAAGCTCGGCTTGAGGCGGATTGTTCGAATCTTGACTTGTTTCGGTCGGTTCGTTTCCATGACGTCAGTATAACAGATTGTCTCCCATTTTGGAATCGGTTAATTGCGGATTTTTTGAAACTTTCGGGTTTCGTTCGTCGGCGCTTTCCAGACCAGCAGCGGAATCCGAAGGAATCGCCCCCAAAGCCGGATCGCATACGGATCCTGTACGGTGCGAAGGTACTCAGCGCGAATGCCGAAGAAATACCGGAACATCAATCGCTGCGGCGCGTAATAGACGTCGGTCGTATCGATCTCGATCGATCGGCAGGCCCGTTCGAGCCGCTTTCTGGGAATGACGAACGTCGTAATGTGCCGCCGCTTACCGCGACCGATCGTCCATAGATACGCATTCAGATGATACTGAAGCTCGAAGGACAGACACCGATCTGAAAACAGAAACGGCATAGAAAATGCTTTCCGATAGAGCGCATTCAGCTCCGCGGCACACGCATCCGAAACGGCCCGGCTGCCGAACGTTTGCACAGCAGATTGCCAGCGCTGCGGCGCATCGGACAGCAGAATGCGAAATCCCTCTGCCTTCACATCGGTGGAGGGAAGGAGAAGATCGCGGATCGTTTCGGACAAAGTTGGCTCGTTCATATCGATATCGTACCACATCCGCGTCACGGATGCAACGCGATTTTCGTAAAATGCAAAAGAACAGCGAATCCTTGTTGAAATACGGGCGATTTCTTGCTATAATATTCTTCAATACAGCGTTTGGAGGATTTCATGGGACGCGAATTCGGTCAGGGCATACGGAGAATTGTGTTGGGAACGGCGGCTGCGCTGCTCCTGTTTGGATGCACTGCGCCGAAAGCGGCGGAAGTGACCATCTCACCGGTGCCGACGGAAGCCGTTACCGCCAAGCCTTCGGCAACCCCGGAACCGACCCAGGAGCCTACGGCGACGCCATCCCCGACGCCGACACCCGAGCCCACGCCGGAGCCGACTCCGGAGCCTGTTACGATCGAGATGCTCGATTCGGGCATGTTCGATTCGTACTTCGACGATGCAATGTTTATCGGCGATTCGCTGACGCGGACGTTTTCCAATTACGTGCGTCGCGTCCGTCAGACCGAGCCGGATTATCTCGGCAAAGCTCAGTTTATGGGAACGGTCTCGATGAGCGTGAAGAACGCGAGCGGAAACAAGGCCCATCCCGGCGCGATCACGTTTGAGTACCGCGGAAAAGCGGTTTCGATCACCGAAGGCATTCAGCAGATGGGCGCAAAAAAGGCGTTTATCATGCTCGGTCTCAACGATATCGATTCGCGGACATGGGAGAGCGTGGAAGGGTATTTTGTCACAATGATCGATGTCCTGCATGAGCAATGCCCCGAAACGGAAATCATCATTCAGGGGGTTTTGCCCGTAACGATCTGGCACTGCCGCCATGAGAACCTCGACATCACGCATTGGAACAGTTTCAATACGATCCTTGCCCGCATCTGTGAAGAACATGACGTCGTGTTTTTGAACTTTGCGGATCAGTTGATGGATGAAGAAGGCTATTTGCGACTCGAGCTTGCGAGCGACGCAGGTGTGCATCTGAATGAGGACGGTGAGGCTATCTGGGTACGCGCCGTGCGCGCGTATGCAGCGTCGCAGATGCGGCCGGACGCCGTGATCGAGTATCCGCCTTCGCCGGTGCCGGAAACAAAGGAGCCGCTTACGGAGCAGGGCGAAGCCGCTGCGCCGTCGCCCGATGCGTAACCGGAACGGGCGCCGTCTGAAAGGAGATTTGTTATGAAAAAATGGATCATCATTTGTTGGAGCCTTCTGCTGCTTGTGGGCTGCACCGCTGCGCCGGTACCCGAGGTGCAGTTGGATCCGAGAGCGCAAGCAACGTCTGCGCCGACCGAGCCCGTGACCACGCCGGAGCCCGCCTTGGAAACGGCGGTTCCCGAGGAGACCGAAGCACCTTTGCCCGAGGAAACCGAAGTGCCTTCGGAAGCGACGCTTTCGGATCGCGTTGCGGCGGCATGGGAGGATGCTGGGTATCTTTCCGATCTGGTACAGTATAGCGACATGGACCTGTTGGACCTGTATGGAATCGACCTTACTGCATGCAAGAGCGGAATCGGGTTTGCCGACGCGGTGGGGTACACGAACGAAGCGCTTGTGATCGAAGCCGAGGAGACGATGGCAGCGGAAATCGAATCGCTGCTGAAAACGCATCTGGAGACTGTGAAGAATCAGTTCCGGTCGTACGATCCGGAGGCGCTGAAGCTTGCTGAGGATGCGGTTCTGCTGCGGGACGGCGGAGTCGTCGTGATGATTGTTTCGCCGCTTGCGGAAGAAATGCTTGCGGCATATCGCAGCGTGAACCGGTAACATGGTCTTTTCATCGCTGACATTTTTGTTTGCGTTTTTGCCGATCGCCTTGATCGGCTATTATCTGTTCCCGAAAAAAATTCGAATCGGCTGGCTGCTGCTCGTGAGCCTTGTGTTCTACGCGTGGGGCGAGCCGATTTACGTTCTGCTGATGGTTGCGTCGATCGTTGTCAACTGGCTGCTGGGGCTCGGCATCGCGCGGTACGAGCGGCGGAAGAAGCTGTTTTTGATGATTTCCGTCGCTTTGAACCTGTCGCTGCTTGCCGTTTTCAAGTACGCCGGGTTCTTCTGGGACATTGTTCGCGGGCTGTTCCCCGCGCCGATCTGTGATCAGACGCTCTCGATTCGTCTTCCGATCGGCATCTCGTTTTTCACGTTTCAGATCCTGTCGTACTGCATCGATGTGTACCGCGGCAATGCGCCCGTGCAGAAGAACCCGATCCTGTTCGGCGCATATGTCACAATGTTTCCGCAGCTGATCGCAGGGCCGATCGTTCGGTACGTCGATATCGAGCGGCAGCTCACTTCTCCCGATTGCTCCCTGACCGGATTTTCGGAAGGCGTGCGGCAGTTCACGGTCGGGCTTTCCAAAAAAGTTCTGCTTGCAAACGCGATGGGAACGCTTTGGACACAGCTTTCCAATGACATCGCGAGCAGCGGGGCGATCGGCGCATGGGTCGGCTTGCTTGCCTACACATTTCAGATCTACTTTGATTTTTCCGGATATTCCGATATGGCATGCGGGCTCGGACGGATGCTCGGTTTTCGGTTTGCGGAAAACTTCCGCTATCCGTATATCGCGGAGAGCATTTCGGATTTTTGGCGGCGTTGGCATATCAGCCTTTCCACCTGGTTCCGTGAGTACGTCTATATTCCGCTCGGGGGAAACCGCAGGGGGATGGCGCGGCAGGCGTTGAACCTGCTGATCGTCTGGACGTTGACCGGACTCTGGCACGGCGCGAGCTGGAATTTTCTCGTTTGGGGCTTGTATTACGGCATTCTGCTGATACTCGAAAAATTCGTTTGGCAGCGCGCTCTCGATAAGGCGCCGCGTGTGCTGAAACACCTGTATACCATGCTGCTTGTGATGATCGGTTGGGGCATTTTTGCGTTTACCGATTTTAGGAGCCTGCTCACGTTCGGAATGGCGCTGATCGGGATCGGAACAACAGGCGCATTGTCCAAAGAAGCTGCTGCATGGGCAATAGGGTATCTGCCGTGGCTGCTGCTTGCGGCATTTTCCGCACTGCCGCTCGGCAAGAAGTGGTTCGATCGGTTTGCCGATCGGAAATGGATGCCCATTGTCTCGCTGGTCGGAGGGGCGATGCTGTTTGCGCTGTGCGTTGCCGCGCTCGCGTCCGAGAGCTACAATCCGTTCATCTATTTCCGGTTCTGAGGGGGTGGCGGGAATGCAGAAAAAACTTTGGAATCTTCTGACCGTGATCCTGCTCGGCGCCGTGCTGCTCGCCGTGCCGATCGGCTGGATCTGCAACGCAAATCAAACATTTTCCGCTTCGGAGCGTCGATACCTGGCGGACGCGCCGGATGTATCCAAACAGTCACTGACGGACTGGACCTTTGACGATTCCATAGAGTCGTACCTTGCGGACCATCTGCCGCTGCGGGATGTCCTTGTCGGTATGAACGCGTATGCGACGTGGCTGTCGGGCCGTCAGATTTCTGCCGATGTATGGACGGACGACGAAGGGTATCTGGTCGAAGCACCGGTGAAAAACGATCCGGCCGAGGCGGAGCGCCGCATAAAGCGTATCGCCGCGTTTGCAGAAAAGACGGGGCGGGATACGTATGTGATGGTCGTGCCGAGCACCGGCTATATTCGCCGCGCGCATTTGCCGCAGATGCTGGCCGCCCTGTATGAAGATGACGCGATTCTTCACGGGATCGAAGCAACCGAGGGGATCACGATGGTTCCGCTGACGGAGCGATTCGAGCAGGAAGGCGAATCGTGGTACTACCGCACCGATCATCATTGGACGGCGGACGGCGCGTTTGCGGCGTATGAGACGTTTCTGAAAACCGCCGGATATACGCCGCTTTCAAAAGAATCGTTTTATCGGCACTCGGTGCGCGGGTACTGCGGATCGACCCGTTCCCGCTCTGCGCTGTGGCTGACTGCGCCGGATACGCTTTTGATCGATGAGCCGATGCAATCGCCGGTCACCGTCACGTTTTCGGATTCAACAACCGTGTCGGACAGCCTGTTTTTCTTTGAACATCTTTCCGAATACGACTGGTATCCGCTGTTTCTCGACGGGAATCATCCGATTACGGTGATCGAAAACGGAAGCGCTTCGAAGGATGCGCCTGTGCTCCTGCTCGTGAAGGATTCGTTCGGAAACACGCTTGCGCCGCTGTTGGTGCCGACCTATCGCACGATTGTGATGGTCGATCCGCGCTATTATCGCGGGAGTGTTTCGGAGCTGTGCGATACCTATGAGGCGGACGAAATCCTGTTCTGCTATTCGATCGAGCGCATCACGACCGATCTGAATTTACTCCTTTTGAAATAATCGAACATTAGGGCAGCATATGGTCAGATATGCGGCTTTTTTCATCCTGCCAAAAGGACACGGCAAGAATCAACCGATGCGGGATCGACCGATTCGGAATTCAACCGATGGTTGCTTGCGATCCGGCAATGGCTATGGTACAATACAGCTGCCGGTTTGAGCATACGGCTCGGTCAAAAGGGGGAATCAAAATGAACAAAGCAGAAATTGCGGCCTTACGCCGCCCGTTTTTGAAAGAACTGTTTCGCAACAACAAATGGAATCTTGCGATGACCGTAATCGCGGCGTTGCTTGGCGCGGCAGCAAACCTCGTGATTTCGTGGTTGATCAAGGAGATTTCCGACCTGATCTCCGGCGACAGCACGCTGAAATTCGATATGCTGCTTCTTGCCGGCGCAGGCGCGTTTGCGTTGCTGTTGCTCGGCTGGGTTCTCGATCGGCAGTTCCTTTCCGAATTTAGAACCAAAGCGATGAAGCAGTATCGCGAATACGTCTTCGATCGATTGATGGAAAAGGGCATTCAGGCGTTTTCCGGTGAGAACAGCTCGTTGTATCTTTCCGCGCTTTCGAATGACGTGAACACCATCGAACGCGATTTCATCAGCCCGCTTCAGGGAACCATTCAAGTCGCCGTCACATTCATCGGCGCGCTTTTCCTGATGATCTGGTACAGCCCGCTGCTGACGCTGATCTCCATCGGGTTTTCCCTGCTGCCCATTCTTGTTTCGATCGTTCTCGGCAATAAGGCCGCGGAAGCGGAAAAGCAAGTTTCCGATCAGAAGGAATCCTATACCGGTATGCTGAAGGACATGCTGTCCGGCTTTTCGGTGATCAAGAGCTTCAAAGCGGAGCAGAGCGTTGCACGGATCAATAATCAAAGCAATCAAAACGTAGCCGACGCATCGAAAAAGAAAACCAGGGTAACCGTGCTGGTGGGATATGCTTCCGGGATTGCGGGCGGTATTCTGCAGTTCGGCGTATTCTTTGTGGCAGCCGCGCTTGCGCTGTCCGGAAAGGGCATCACGGCAGGAACCGCGATCGTTTTTGTTCAACTGCTGAACTACATTCTGGCGCCGATTCAATCGTTTCCGACCTTCTATGCCGGCGTAAAGTCGACATATGCCCTGATAGACAAGCTCGCACTTGCATTGCATCGCAACATCCCCGATGAGGGGGAGCATGTTGCGCCGCAGCTGACAGACGGAATCGCGATCCGTGATCTGAGCTTTGCCTACGAAGAGGGAAAGACCGTGCTGCATGATCTGGATATGGAATGGAAGGCAGGCGGATGCTATGCGCTTGTCGGTGCGTCCGGCAGCGGCAAATCCACGATTCTGAACCTTCTTATGGCGTCCTCGCGCAACTATCAGGGAGAGATTCTGTATGACGGAAAGGAACTGAAATCTGTTTCGCCGAGCTCGCTGTATGACTTGGTTTCGATGATTCAGCAGAATGTATTCGTATTCAACAGTACCATTCGAGAGAATATCACAATGTTTTCCGCGTTCCCCGAGGAGGAGATCGACCGCGCGGTGCGCCTTTCGGGACTTGCCAAACTCATTGAAGAGAAGGGGGAGGGATACTTATGCGGCGAGAACGGTTCCGGACTTTCCGGCGGTGAGCGGCAGCGCATTTCCATCGCAAGAGCGCTCTTACGAAAGACGCCCGTCCTGCTTGTTGATGAAGCGACGGCTTCACTCGATGCCGAGACCACATTTGAAGTGCTGGACGCGATTTTGAAGCTCGACGGGTATACCCGCATCATCGTAACGCACGATCTGGATGAAAACATCCTGCGCCGGTGCACCTGCCTGTTCGCCTTGAAAAACGGCGGAATCGCGGAGCAGGGAACCTTCGATGCGTTGATGGGGCGCAAAGGGTATTTCTACTCGCTGTTTACCGTATCGCAGCAATGATGCAAAGAAAAAAGGCTCTTCTCTAAAGAGCCTTTTTTTACGTTGGATTGTTCAGCGATCCGTATTGAGCTCTTCGGCAAGAATATAGAGCGGGCGATCTTTCAGCTCGTCATACATGCGGCCGAGATAGAATCCCTGAATGCCCTGGAACCCAAACAGAACGGCAAGCAGAAACGAAAACCCGACCGCGAGCCACAGCCATTGCGGACATGCCGTGCCGAAAACGGCTGTACACACGATCATCGCAATCGCGCCGAGCACGCCGAGCACGCCGAGCGCGACGCCGAAGAACAGAGGCAGTTCGAGCGGCGTTGCCGAAAAATTCAGAATCCCGTCTGCGGCGAGGGACAGCATTTTTTTGAGCGTATACTTGGTATGCCCGGCCGCGCGTTCCTCCCGCACATATTCGAGCGGGACGGCTTCAAAGCCCATCCATGCCGACATTCCGCGCAGAAAGCGCGCCTTTTCCCGCATCTTTAAAAAGACGTTGGCCACCTTTCGGTCGAGCAGACGGAAATCTCCGGTGTCGAGCGGGATCGGATACGCGCTCATGGACGACAGCACGCGATAGTACACCGCTGCGGTCAGCTTTTTGAACAGCGTTTCACCCTTGCGCTGGAGACGTTTGCCGTAGACGATGTCCGCGCCCTCCTGCCACATCTGCACCATTTTGGGAATCAGCTCAGGCGGATCCTGCAGATCCGCGTCGATGATGATCATCGCGTCGCCCTTCGCATGGTCCATCCCGCAGGTGACGGCAATCTGATGTCCGAAGTTGCGCGAAAACGAAAAGACCTTTACCTCAGGATGCGCTTTGGCAAGGTCGCGCAGGATCCGCATTGTCCCGTCGCGGCTGCCGTCGTTGATATAGAGGATTTCGTACGGAAGGCCGATCGAACGCATGACGCTGTCCATGCGTTGATAGGAGGTCGGGAGCACTTCTTCCTCATAGTATACGGGGATAATCAAAGAAAGCAGTTTCGGCTGCATAGAACCAGTCCTTTCCGGAAAGATTTCGGATCGGGAATATTGTACCACGGAAAAGTTGCTATTGCAATTCTTACCAAAAACGTTTATAATAATGTCAAAGTTATATGGCAAAGGAGCGTAACTATGGCTATTGTAACAAGTACCGAAATGTTCAAGAAGGCGTATCACGGCGGTTATGCAATCGGCGCGTTCAACGTCAACAACATGGAGATCATCCAGGGCATCACCGAAGCGGCGATCGAAGAGCATGCGCCGTTGATTCTGCAGGTGTCCAAGGGCGCGCGTGCGTATGCGAAGCACATCTATCTGATGAAGCTGATCGAAGCGGCCATCGAAGATGCGGAGCAGAACGCCGGTTTTGATCTGCCGATCTGTGTCCATCTCGATCACGGCGATTCGTTCGAGCTCTGCAAGAGCTGCATCGACGGCGGTTTTACTTCCGTCATGATCGATAAGTCGGGTCTCCCGTTCGAGGAGAACATCAAGATCACGAAGCAGGTCGTCGAATATGCGCATGACCACGGCGTCGTTGTCGAGGCGGAACTCGGTACGCTGGCCGGTGTTGAGGATGAAGTCAACGTTTCCGCGGAGGATTCGTCTTACACCCGTCCCGAGGATGTACAGGAATTCGTCGAGCGCACCGGGTGCGACTCGTTGGCGATCGCAATCGGTACGAGCCACGGCGCTTATAAGTTTACGGCTAAGCAGTGCACGCGCGATGAGAACGGTCTGCTCGTTCCGCCGCCCCTCCGTTTCGACATTCTGAAGGAAGTTGAAAAGCGTTTGCCGGAATTCCCGATCGTTCTGCACGGTTCCTCCTCCGTCCCGCAGGAATTCGTCAAGATGATCAACCAGTATGGCGGCAAAATGCCCGATGCCGTCGGCATCCCCGAGTCGCAGCTGCGTGAAGCGGCCCGCATGGCGGTCTGCAAGATCAACATCGACTCCGATCTGCGCCTCGCGATGACCGCTTCGATTCGTCAGCACTTTGCAGAGCATCCCGATCACTTCGATCCGCGCCAGTACCTCAAGCCCGGCCGCGAAGCGATCAAGAAGATGGTGCAG
>ONLX01000112.1 GCA_900318765.1 uncultured Eubacteriales bacterium | reverse complement strand
CGCCGAACCGCACCGAAACCATGGCAGCAAGCTTATCGAGCACGCGCGAGCTTTTGTTCTTCTTCAGCAGCGGCGTCGTTAAATCGTCGTTTGCGTTGAACGCATTGGTGACCGCCTGCAAAAAGCCGAATGGATCGTCACCGCCCGAAAGATAGGCCGTATTCGAAACGGCGTTGCCGACCGTATGCACCAGATCGTCCTCAAGCTCCTCCAGGATCGCCGCCGGGCTCGCGTAATAATTGTAAATCGTCTTCCGGTCGAGTGCGGCTTCCTGCGCAATATCGGTCACGGTGATCTCGGACGCTTCCTTTTGCCCCAGCAAACCGAGGTACGCCTTCCGGATTGCGGCGCGCGTCCGCGGAATCCGACTGTCCGCCTTTCGTTTTTTCATCGTGCATTCGTCCTCTCTTTCGACCGGATTGGATATTTTTCCACACGTGTGTATTATAATCAATCCGCCCGACGATTGCAACCGTTTTCCGTATTTTCCCTAACGACTGACGTAAAATCCGTTGACGCGCCGCAAGAAAGCCGTTATACTTTTTGTATCAAATAAAAGGAGTTTTTTCTATGCCCACGTTGGAGTTCCCCAAGAAGCTCGGCTTCGGTCTGATGCGCCTGCCCAAGAAAGGTCTTTCGATTGATCTCGAACAGGTCAAGCAAATGGTCGATCTGTTCCTCGCCGCCGGATGCACCTATTTTGATACGGCGTACGTTTACCCCGGCTCCGAGGAAGCGACGCGAAAGGCGCTCGTCGAACGGCACCCGCGCGATTCCTATACGCTTGCGACGAAGCTGCACGCCGGCATGATGCCGACCGAGAAGACCGCAAAGCAGGAGTTGACGACCAGTCTCAAGCGCACCGGTGCGGAATACATCGATTACTACCTGCTGCATTCGCTGATGGGGAACAATTGGAAGCTGTACGAAAAATACCATCTTTGGGATTTTGTGCAGGAGCAGAAGGCGGCCGGAAGGATCCGGCACTATGGCTTCTCCTTCCATGACGGGCCGGAGCTGCTCGATCAGATCCTGACCGCGCACCCCGATGCGGAATTTGTCCAGCTGCAGATCAACTATGCCGATTGGGAGGATCCGTCGGTCGCCTCGCGGCAGAACTATGAGGTCGCCCGCAAGCACGGCAAACAGGTTGTGATTATGGAGCCGGTCAAGGGCGGCAAGCTCGCCGTTCCTCCGAAAGAAGTGCAAACGCTGCTGCGCACCGCCGCGCCGGACCGATCGTTCGCGTCCTGGGCCATCCGGTTTTGCGCGTCGCTCGACGGGGTGCTTGCGGTGCTTTCGGGTATGTCGAACCTCGATCAGATGCGCGACAACCTTTCCTACATGACCGATTTTTCGCCGCTTGATGAATCCGAGCAGCGCGTGATCCACGAAGCGCAGCGGATTCTCGGAAACACGAGCACGATTCCCTGCACCGCTTGCCGTTACTGCACCGAAGGCTGCCCGCAGCAGATTGCGATTCCGGAGGTCTTTGCCGCCGCAAACCTCTCGCTCGGCAGCGGTCGGATGACCGAGGCGCGCGCCGCCTACGAAGCGATTCCCGCCGCAAACCGCGCAGACGCCTGCATCGGCTGTCAGGCCTGTGAGCAGGTCTGCCCGCAGCACATCCCGATCAGCGAGCGCATGCACTCGATCCGGGAAATGATGGAGTGAAAATAAAACAAATGCACGGCCGTTCCAAAGCGCGAACGGCCGTGTTTTTTTGCTATGATGTTCAAATTTGCGATCGATCTGCGCAAAGACGCCGTGCAAGGTTATTTATAGCGCGGGCTGTCCTCAAAAAATGCGATCATCCAGTAATACCGCTCGTGCTTGCGCCATCCGTCTTCGGTCTCAGGCCAGACGGACCGGTTGCAATAGCAGTCCGGCAACTCGGCCATCAGCGCCTGATGGTCGGCCAGGTGATACTGATTTCCCGAGTACCACAGCCGTTCGAGCGACTTCAGCGGGTACAGCGGCGTAAGATCGCTCACGCGGTTCGTGCAGATGTTCAGATCCTTGAGCTGCTCCAGTCCCGAAAGCGGAGTAAGGTCGCTGACATAGTTGATGAACAGCTCCACATAAACGAGCTCCGGCATCTGGGCCAGCGCAGAGATATCGGAAATACGATTGTCCGCCAGAATCAGCACCTGCAGCTTGTGCAGCGAGCTGAGGCAGGAGATGTCTTCGATCTGCTGATGCCCGAGATCGAGCGCGACAAGATCGGTGCAGTACCGCAGCGGCTGAATGTCCTCCGTGGTGAGCCGGTGCGCCATCTCCGCATCGGATTTGCCCGAACGCGTTGTGAACGCCGTCGCGTCGGTGCGAAGCTTCCCCCAGAATCCAAGGTCGATTTCCCAGAGGACTTTCACGTTCGGAAGCGCATCCGCAAGCGCGCCCATCTCGGTATCGTCGAGATCGCAGTCCAGCATGCTCACGGTCTTGAGATTCGGCAGCAACTTCAACGCGTTTTTCAGTGCCTCGGGGTCCGGGATGTGTTCCCCATCCAGGTTGATCAATTCCGTATCCATCCCATACGTCTTGCCGTCGTACGTCACCGAATAGGAATACACGCAGGAAATCTCCGGAAACGCTTCTGCAAACGCGATCGCGCCGGCGGGGTCATCGGCCCGATCTCCGAGCTGCACCGACTGCAGCGCCGGCAGATACGGCAGCGCCGCAGACAGTTCCTCGGCCGAAAGCTCTGTCCCGTCCGAAAGATCCAGCGTTTCCGTTTCGGGCGAAATCGCCTTTCCGAGTACCGAAACCGAGTAATCGAGCGTCAGTCCGCCGAGTTGCTCCGTCGCGATCGCCAGCTCCTCCGGCGTACTGGGCCCAAGATGCGCGGTGTTCAGATACGGCAAAAACGGAATTGCGTCCGCAACATCAGCGATCCCGATGGTTCCATTTTCCCGATCGACCGAAAGCTCCGTCGTATCCGGCGGAACGAAGGTATCGCCCACGGAAACGCGATAGTCAAATGTGATTTCGGGGAACCGGGCGCGCAGCACATCGATCTCGTTGTTTTTCAGCACGCCGTCCATCAGCCGGACCGTTCGAAGCGATTCCGATTCAAAGATACGCTTGACGAGCGCGTCGAGCGTCGTCGGCTCCTGCACATTCAGCGTCATTTCGGGCGCCTCGGTCGGCGCGGGCGTTGCCGTTGCCGCCGGTTCCGGGGACGCGGACGCGACCGCTTCCGCCGGGGATTGTTCCGCCGAGCGCATCCGGTACAGCACAAACAAGCCCGCCGCCGCAACGAGCAGCAGCGCGACAAGCGCAATCAGAATGACTTTCTTGGATGTGCTCATTTGTCTTCCTCCGAAGCGTTCCGTTTGATCCGTACGATCACGATCGCGATCAGCGCTGCGAGCAGCAGTGCCAGCACGACTGCCAGCACGATCAGGACCGCGCGCATCGGAATACCCGGCTGCTCCGGCGCGTCCGTCGGAACAGGCGATTCGGTCGGGGCCTCCGTAACGGCAGCGACCGGCGCAAGCGTCGGCGCGGCCGTAGGCGCAGGCGTATCCGTCGGCGCAGGCGTGTCCGTCGGTTCCGGGGTATCCGTGGGCGCAGGCGTCGGCGTGTCCGTCGGCGCAGGCGTTGGCACAAAGTCGGAAAGGCTCTCCGCGGGAATATTTTCAAACATATCGTTGCTGCCCGTATCGAGTCCGACCGTCGTAAACGCAAGCCCGAATTTTTCAAGGCTGTTTTCGTTTTCGTTGTTGCAAAGATGGTACCAGAGCCGCTGCGACTGGTGGCATTGATACGCTTCCTGCGCGACCTCCCATGCGCTGCGCCCGTCGAACGCATCGAGCGGAACCGTCGCCGAAACGAAAATCGGATTCTCCTCATACAGATGCAGATACAGCTTCTTGACCTGCCACGTTCCGCTCATCTCGGCGGACTCGGGATCATAGGCAGGGTTTGCCGCATCCTCCACCGCAAGCTGAATCGCTTCGGAAACGACGATGTGCTGCCAATGCCCGTATTCGCCGTTTACATCGTGCGTCATGATCACCTCGGGCTGCAGCATCCGGATATACCGCACAAGCACCTGCTCCACGTCCTCGGTCAGAAAGTCTTTCTTGTATTTCTCCCGGTTCTTCATCGAAATATCCGGAAGCCCCGCCATCAGCGGATACGTTCGCAGGCCCATCGTCCACGCGCCGTTCAGCGCTTCGGTTCTGCGGACACGCGTCCGCGTCGCAAGGTACAGGATCGTTCCCCGAAGCCCACGTTCGGCGCCATACGTCGGAATCATGCTGCCCATGAACAGCGTATCGTCGTCGGGATGCATGGCGATCACGAGAAAGTCGGCCTTCTCAATCGTCGGCTCCCATGGATGATAGTCCGACGGCGCGCCGCCGGAGAATGGGATCAGCGTGCAGAGCTCCATCGCGTCCGTAATCCGGAGCCGAACGCCGTAAACGCCGTCCTCTATCTCGACGCCGGAGTTCCAATATTGCTCGCCTTTGCGCTTCTCGATCACGCTGCCGTCCCTTGCAAGCAGCTCCACCGTATACGCCGAAGGCTCCACTCCCGCTTCGTCCGACCACTCCCAGTACACAAAATCGACGGGCTGACTGTCGGTCCATTCCACCGATACCCAGCCGTCGTCGTTCATCTTGGTCCGTGTGTCGAGCTTACGGTCTCCGAGCAGACTTTTCAGCCGGTCCGCCTGCCGCGATCCGTTATAGGTGCATTTCTTGGCCAGATTCTCCGGCCCGTCCTTCTCCGCCGCCGCAGCGGGAGCGCTTGTCAGCAGCAGCAAAGCTGTCAATGCAAGGAGAAAGAGAATTCGAATTCGTTTCATTCGTTGGTTCCTTTCACGACCGACCATGCCGCAAGCAGGCGGTCAAACGAGCATGCCGCGTTGGCAGGGCTCGTCGATGGCAATACCACCGCGTCCCGTCCCAAAACGGGGCGCTGATACTTGAGATAATACCGCTCCGCGGTCTTGCCGTTCACATAGATCGCCCGGATCGGCGCGCCGGTCAGAATCGGCGTCAGATCGTTCGGAACGACGTCGCGGATTGAGCTGTCCGACGAGCCTGTGATCGTACAGGCGCCGATCACATCCCACAGCGCAATACGGTTCCGCTCGAGCAGCGCCGCTTTTTCCGCAATCGAAGCGGGAATCTGCTCATGAAACAGCGTCGCCAGAACCCGCCAGAAGCGGTTCTGCGGATGCCCGTAGAAAAACATCTGTTCCCGGGACTTAACCGAAGGAAAACTCCCGAGGATCAGAACTTCGGAGTCCGTCCGGTAAAACGCCGGAAACGGATGAAGGATCCGCTCGGCATTCATTGCAGACGCAGGCAATAGAGCCGCGGGGAGGTGCCGGTCGTCGCAACGCAGATGTAGTTTCCGTACGCCGCCGGAGTTGCCTCAATGCTGTCCCCGAGGCTCAGCGCATACAGCGAGTTTTCCCCGGGATTGACTGCGCGATACAACCGGATCGCGCCCGAGCGATCGCACGTGATCAGGTACGCGTCGCCGCGCGCGGTATACACGAGCAGCGGGGAAGAAACGTAATCCGCCGCGCCGAGCTGCTTGATTTCCCAGCGCACCTCGCCGTTCGAGCGATTATACGCGACGACCTTTCCGCCGTAGCCGTACGTGACGTTGCCTTCTTCGTCCACGGTG
Source organism: uncultured Eubacteriales bacterium (assembly GCA_900318765.1). Lineage (GTDB taxonomy): Bacteria > Bacillota > Clostridia > Christensenellales > CAG-138 > UBA3792. Next base: position 3,583 of record ONLX01000112.1, on the reverse strand, counting down.
TCAACCGCAAGCCCGTAATACGCGCAGATCAGAAGATCGCCGACGGTGCCGCGACCGATCGCAGGCGTTGCTTTGCAGCCGCCCTTCATGCTCTTTCCGGTGATCGGATCGAGCACCTGCACCAGTTGCTTCTGCTCCCAGACGATCTGCCCGGTCAGTCCGTTGATTTTCTTCGTATAGCAATAGCCGTAGCCGCGCGGCAGCGATTCATCCTGCGCGTCGGTCTGCCCCGAAGCATACAACCAGACGGTTCCCGCGCCGCCGTCCTCCTCCAGAACGATGGAGGCGTCCGCGTCGTTGCCGAGATCGACGACAAACTGCAGTTTCAACGTATTCACATCGACGCACTGCAGCCGCCCGCCGTTATCCGCAAGGTACAAATAGTTCCGGAACGCAGTCACGCTCGACTCATAGCCGTACCAACGCTTGTCCGCTGCTGCGCCGGTCGTGTAATCGGTTCCCTGATAGCGGTACTTGATCTTATCGCCCGGGGTGATCGACAGCGTCTTGGCCTCCGGATCGAATGCGGTATTCAGCTTGACCAGATAGACAAGGCCGTTTTCACTCGGCCAGATCAACGTATCCTCCACGATCAGCGGGCTGGAGTCAAATGCCGACCAATTATCGCGCCGGGCGGTGTGATCCTTGCCGGAAACGATCGGCAATACGCTGTTTGTCACAAGATTTACGCCATAGCAGGCGGACTTGTTCGTTTCATAAGCGGTTCCCTGCCCGATATACAGCATCGGGATTCCGCGGGGATCGAGGGTCGGGGTTCCGAACATCGACGCGCCGACGCTGATCGGCTCACGCGTTTTGGTTCCGCTCTCCAGATCATAGAAATAGATCATGCCGTCCGCCGCGCATTGGATCACCTCGGTCAAAGAATCGCTGCGCTTGAAACTGTCCAGCACGCCGAGTGCCTGCAGCGTTTCCCCTTCCCATGTCACAATCAGCGGCTGCCCCGTCCAGAGCACGCCGGAGAATGTGCCGAGCGCGCTGAGCCCCTGCGACCATCGCTCCGTCATGGTCTGCATCGAGATCGTTGCCGTCCCGTAAGACAACGTGTTGCGATAATTGTTGCCCGCAAACGTTGTGATGCCCTTGACGGCGGTGTACTCTTCCCCGGTTCCGAAGGAGAAATTCGTCTCAATCGGGTTCGACGTGTAGGTATCCTCCCGGTTGTTGCGGCGGATATCATAGGTAAAGCCGAGTTCGGCCGGCTTTGCGCGGTCCACGGGATTGATCGAATACGTAATATCCTTCTGCAGGGCGGGCGGCGCGTCAATCAATGTCGCGTCGGTATTGTCCGTCTTGGTAACGGGGGCGGTCTGCTGCCCTGCGGAGTCCTCCGTTTCGATCACGGTGCTGCCGAGCGTCAGCGCGTCCGGTGAACCGCTGCAGCTTTTCAGCGCAGCACAAGACGAGCTGCCGTACACAATCGCCACGATCAGCAGTACAACGCTGACCAGCAGGATGAATACGGAAGCCACGAACAGCAGAAAGCGCGGATGGATGGTTCTTGTTCGATCGCGTCTTGACATATATGCCTCCAGTTTGCACCTATTATAGCGTATCGATTTCGTTCTTGCAACCGTTCGATTGCGGCAAAACTGCAACTTTTGCGCAAAAAAAGGTGCAGTAAAAAAGCGGGGCTCTTCCCCGCTTTTGCATCCGTTTCGATTATTCCTGCTCTTTAGAAAGTTCCGGGTCGGCTTCGGTTTGCCGGAGCGCGTCCAGCTCGCCCCGCTTTGCCTTGACGGCCTTGACCGTTCCGATCAGGGTCAGAACCATGATTACCGTTGAAATCAGATTCGTTGCCACGTTGGCTGCCGGCGCGTTTCCAAACGCGGCCGTCATCACGAGCGACACACCGCCCAAAATGGAGTTGATCAGCAGCGTAAGGAACGGAAGCAGCCAAAGCCGCCGCGCGACATACTTGGCGCGATTGTTTCCGAGCGCAACGAGGAATCCGATGACCGCAGCCGATGCGTACCCGATCAACTGCAGCAGATACACCGCGCTCGTGATCAGTGACGCATAGAACATGGATTGACCGGCCATGCCCACGATCAGAAACTGCTGCACGATGCTGTAAATCGTCGTCAGCGCAAGGCCCGCAAAGCCGACGCCCCAAAGCGGAAACTTCATGCCGGGCAACAAAAGCCCGACGGCAATCGCAACGTAGCACAAGACGTTGATGACCGTAACGATGGAAATGATCGATGCAGAATAGGCAACGGAAAGGATGATCGTATTAAGCAGGGTGAGCGCCGTAGCGATAAAGAACAGCACGGCTGCGCCGGTCCTGCGGTATGGTGTGGTTTGTTCCATAAATACCTCCGAATTCGTTATTCAATGCCGTCATCATACCACGTCATGGTAATCTTTTCAATCTCTTTTTTCATGCAACGAAACAGAGCCGCCCCCCGAAAAGGAGCGGCTCAGATTCGATTTTGTATTACACGTCTTCCGGAAGACCGCGGCGGTTCTTCTGCTTACTCGAAATGATCAGGAACACAAACCCGAGCGCGAAGAAGATGGCGAGCATTGCGACTGCGAGGTTATACGGACGGATTCTGAACGAACCAATCGAAATCCCGCCCGGTACAATGCTCAGAACGAGCCAGATTACGAAAGAGCCGAGGAACGAGGCGCCTTTCGAGAAAATATCGTATATGCCGAAGTACTCTCCGGAATTCTCCGGCGGAATAATTTTGGAGTAATACGATCGGGACAGCGACTGGATTGAGCCCTGGAAGCATCCGACGCCGAATGCAAGAATCGCGAACTGATAAAGCTTATCGAGCCGCAGAGCATACAGACAGACGGCAAAGTAGCCTACGATACAAACAAGAATCAGAGGCACCGTTTTGAATTTTTTGGACATTGCCGCAAACACGAGCGATCCGACGAACGCCACAACCTGGGTTGCAAGCAGGAATCCGACGAGGAATACGTCGACATATTTCGCCAAAGAGGGATCCTCGCTGATCATCGGGGTTCCGATGTTGATGCAGTTGTCGATGATCGTGCCGACGCCGTCGATGTAGAGGAAGAACGCGATCAGGAAGAACAGAACTTTCTTATCCTCAAGCACGATCGTTTTGAACGTGGAGAAAATCTTCTTGAATACCTTGCCGACGGTCGTGTGCTGCACTTCGACGTAATTGTTCTGCTTGTAGTTTTTGATCAGCGGGATCGTGACCAGCAGCCACCAGACCGCGGTGATGCCGAAGCCGATGATCTTGCCGACGAGCGGGGGAAGAACATCAAACATGCCGCCGGAAAGAACGTAGGCAACCAGTGCAACCAGGAACGGAATGCAGGAGCCGATGTAGCCCCAGGCATACCCGTATGAACTGACGCGGTCCATCCGCTCCTCGGTGGTTACGTCATTGAGCATCGAATCGTAGAAGGTCAGGGAAGCCTGATACGACACCTTCGTGATGACATAGAGGATCAGGAACAGAATCCAGCTCCATGCCACGCTGTTCAAGAGACAGCCGACGACGCCGATGGCGACGGTCGTGGTGAAGAAGATCTTCTTCGTGTCCTTGCGGTCGGCAAACGCGCCGAGCAT
>ONLX01000114.1 GCA_900318765.1 uncultured Eubacteriales bacterium | reverse complement strand
GGGGACAAGAAGAAGCACACGGATTACTATTACTACTACAGCAAGAAGGACCATAAAACCAAGAAAAAAGCCGTGCATTGAGCAGGCTCGGTTTTGACAGGATATGAGGGTTAGGCTATGAAGATCTCCTTTTCACCGCCGGATATGACCGAACAGGAAGTGCAGGGCGCGGCGGAAGCGCTGCGGTCCGGCTGGATCACGACGGGACCGAAGACGAAGGAATTTGAGAAACGCATCGCGGCGTACTGCGGAACGAGTCGGGCGGTCTGCCTGAATTCCTGCACGGCGGCGTTGGAATCGATGCTGCGGATTTTGGAAGTTGGGCCGGGAGACGAGGTGATCACCTCCGCCTATACCTATACGGCGTCAGCCTCCGTAATCGCGCATGTCGGAGCGAAGATCGTTCTGGTCGATGTGGAGAAGGACTCGTTCCAGATGGATCTAAAGCGGCTTTCCGAAGCGATTACCGAGCGAACCAAGGTCATCATTCCGGTCGATCTCGGCGGTGTGATGTGCGATTATGATCGCCTGTTTTCCGTCCTTGAAGCGAAAAAACATCTGTATTCCCCGCGGGACAACCGGTATCAGCGCGCGTTTGACCGACCGATCGTTTTGGCGGATGGCGCGCATTCGTTCGGCGCAACTTATCACGGCAAGCGCAGCGGCACGGCGGCGGATTTTACCTGTTTCAGCTTTCATGCGGTCAAGAATCTGACGACGGCCGAGGGCGGCGCCATCACCTGGCGCGATCGGGAGGGGATCGACAATGACGCGCTCTATCGGGACTTCATGCTGGTTTCCCTGCATGGGCAGAGCAAGGATGCGCTTTCTAAGATGAAACCCGGCGCGTGGGAGTACGATATCGTTTCGCTCGGGTATAAGTGCAATATGACGGACATCATGGCGGGCATCGGGTTGGCGCAGCTGGACCGGTATGAAGGCATGGTGGCGCGTCGCCGGGAGATTGTTCGGCGGTACGACGAAGCGCTGCTGCCGTACGGGATCAATCGGCTCAACCATTTTTGTGAAGGATTTGAGGGGAACGGGCATCTGTATCTGATGCGGATTCCCGGAATTTCGGAGGAGGAGCGCAACCGCATCATTGAGCAGATGGGGGAGAACGGCATTGCCTGCAACGTGCATTATAAGCCGCTTCCGATGCATACCGCGTATCAACGGCTCGGTTTTTCGATTGCAGAGTATCCGAATGCGTTTCTGCAGTACGAAAATGAGATTTCGCTGCCGCTGCATTCCCTTCTCACGGATGAGCAGGTTCGGTATGTGACCGATACCATGACGGGGATTCTCCGCCTGATGGGGAAGACCGCAAACAACTTGAATTGATTCAGAGATGCAAAACCATCCGTTTCCTTTGGTCGGATGGTTTTCGCCAAAGAAAGGCTTTCGCATGTATCAGACCTTCTGGAAACGGCTGTTCGATCTGCTGATCGGCTTGATCGGCCTTCCCTTCTTCCTGCTTGCATGGCTTGTATTCGGTCCGATCATCCGGTTTACGGACGGCGGATCGGTGTTTTACAACGCGAACCGCATCGGGAAGGACGGAAAGCTGTTCAAAATGTACAAATTCCGAACGATGCGGATGAACGCGCCGGATATTCGGAATGCGGACGGGTCCACGTATAACGGGGTGGATGATCCGCGCGTCACGAAGATCGGCAGATTTCTCCGGGCAACGAGCATCGATGAATGGCCGCAGGTACTGAACATCCTGAACGGAACGATGAGCCTGATCGGGCCGCGCCCGGACCCGCCCGACGATATGGACGTCTACACGGAGGAGCAGAAGGGAAAGCTGAAGGTCAAGCCGGGACTGACCGGGTACAACCAGGCATATTACCGCAACTCGGTGGAACAAAACGAGAAGTTTGAGCACGATTTGTTTTACGCGCAGCATATTTCGTTTGCGCTCGACGTGAAAATATTCTTCAAAACGATTGCAACGGTTCTGTTCCGGGAACACGTTTACAACGATGCTTCCGCGCCCGATGAAGCGGAATGGAAAAAGATGGAGCGGTAACGACCGCCTGTGAGGAGAACGATGCAGAACAAGTCCCCCAAAACGATCATGATTCTCGGAGCGAGCATCCTGCAATTGCCGGCCATTGAAAAAGCAGCGGCGATGGGGTTGCGCGTGGTTGCGCTCGATTGGAATCCGGATGCGGTGGGGTTTTCCGTACCCGGCGTCATACGCGAGGTAATCAGCACAATCGATATAGCGGCATCCGTAGAGGCCGCAAAACGGCATCGCATCAACGGTGTCATGACGTTGGCGACGGATATGCCGATGCGCACGGTCGCGGCGATCGCGAAGGAGTGCGGGCTCGTCGGCATCAGCGAGGATACTGCCGTCCGGGCGACGGATAAAGGCGTAATGCGCGCTTGCCTTGCAGGGCACGGCGTGCCGGTACCGCGGTTCGTTCGCGTCGGATCGCCTGCGGCGTTTGCCGAGGCGACCCGGTCGTTTGACGGAGTATTTATTGTGAAGCCGGCGGACAGTTCCGGAAGCCGCGGCGTACATCTGGTGCGTGATCGCGCCCGGGCGGAGGAAGCGTATACTGCCGCGCGGTCCTTCTCCCGCTGCGGGGACGTCGTCGTGGAGGAATATATGCAGGGACCCGAAGTGAGCGTCGAAACGCTTGCGGCAGGGGACGTGCGCGTCATTCAGATAACCGATAAGATCACGACCGGCGCGCCGCGCTTTGTCGAGATGGGACATACGCAGCCGACGCGGCTGCCGGAATCGGTCGCAAAGGAAATTGCCCGCGTAGCGATCGCGGCCAACCGAGCGATCGGAATCACGTCCGGTCCCTCGCATACGGAGATCATCGTAACCGAGGAAGGCCCAAAGGTTGTGGAAATCGGCGCCAGGCTCGGCGGCGATTGTATCACGACGCATCTGGTCCCGCTTTCGACCGGCGTCGATATGGTGGAGGCGTGCATTCGCATTGCGCTCGGCGAAACGCCGGACCTGACGCAGCACCACGCCAAAGGCGCCGCGATCCGCTATTTTCCGCAGCATGCGGGGGAGGTTTTGCGGATCGACGGATTGGAAACCGCGCGGTCCATGCCCGGCGTTCGGCAGATTTCGATCGTTCACGGAATCGGCGAGCGCATCACGGATGTGACGGACAGCGGTTCGCGGATGGGATTTGTCATCGCGGAAGGCAAGGATGCTGCGGATGCGGCGCAAAAATGCGAAGCCGCGCTCGGCGTGATCGACGTGCAGATCGGAGCGTAATATGAAAATTGCCATCGCAACGCCGACGTTGTATTATGCGGAAAGCCCCTATAACCATCTGTTTTCGGATATCCTCGGCGGATTCGTTCAGGCGGGGTATCGGGTCGTTCGGTACGCCGCGTGTCGGACGGAATCGGAGACCGACTTTTTATACGGCTTTTCCGAATCCAAAATCGAATGCAAACGGACGCTTCGGAAGGAGAGTCGCCACAGCAATATTATCTCCCGCTACCTGCGCGATTCGATGACCGCAATCCGCATGGCGCGGGGCATTCGCCGCGGCAATGAGGACGTGCTGTTTGAAGACGTGTCCTACAGTTCCTTCTGGACGGTGCGGGCGGCAAAGAAGAAGGGCATGAAGATCGTCGCAATGGTGCAGGACGTCTGGCCGGACAATGCCGTTCAGACCGGACTGATCCGAAACGGCGGGCTTCTGTATCGGTTTTTTGAAGCGTTTCAGCGATATGTATATCGGAACGCGGATCGGATCGTATGTATTTCGGACGATATCCGCGCGTTTTTGATCGAAAAAGGCGTTGCGCCCGACCGGATCTCGGTGATTTACAACTGGGGCTACGGCGATGCGCCCGTGTCGATTCCGTGGGAGAAGAACGCGTTTGCAGAAAAATACGGTTTTTCCAAAGAGCGCTTTTATGCCGTGTATGCCGGAAACATCGGACGAATGCAGAACGTCGAACTGGTTCTGCGTGCGGCGGCGCTCTTAGCGAGTGAGCCGGACATTCAGGTGCTGATTGTCGGCGACGGGGCCAAAAAAGAAGAGATCGAACGGATGGCGGTAGGGTGCCGAAACGTCACGGTGCTGCCGATGCAGCCCTCGTCGCTCGCCGAGCATGTGTACAGCATGGCCGGCGTGAACCTGATTCCGTTGATCGAAGGTGGCGCAAAGACCGCAATGCCGAGCAAAACGGCCGTGATCCTGTCCTGCGGGAAGCCGACCGTCTTCTGCTTCGGCGCGAACACCTCGTTCTCCGAGCGGCTGCAGCGGTACCCGGGGTGCAGGAGCGTCAGTCCGACCGATGAAACGGAGCTTGCCGAAGCGATTCGCGAGATGCGGAGGAATCGGGACGGCGCCTCGGTGTACGCCCTGTTTTCGGAGCTGTTTACGCGGAGCGGCAACGTGGCGCGGTACGTGGAAGCCGTGCGGTTTGAAGAACCGGGGAGTGACCGATGAGAATTCTGATGATCAACGTGGTCTGCGGCATCCGCAGTACGGGGCGGATCTGTACCGACCTTGCGAAAGCGCTGCAGGCAAAGGGGCATACCGTCCGGATTGCGTACGGTCGTGAGACGGTTCCGGATGCGGCAAAGCCGTATGCGGTGCGAATCGGTGCCGATACGGATGTGAAGCTGCACGCAGTCCGGGCGCGTTTGACGGACGGGTGCGGCTACGGCAGCAAGCGCGCCACCGAGCGGTTTTTGGACTGGGTACGCGATTACGATCCCGATGTGATTCATCTCCACAACCTGCACGGATACTATCTGAATCTTCCGCTGCTGTTTGGATACCTTCGCACCTGCGGAAAAAAGATTCTCTGGACGCTGCACGATTGCTGGGCGTTCACGGGGCACAGCGCGTTTTGCGACGCCGTAAGCTGCGAACGCTGGGCGGATGGGTGTCATGATTGTCCAAAGGTGCGCGAATATCCGGCGTCGCTGATCGATCGCAGCGCTCAAAACTGGCAGGACAGGAAACGCATGTTTACGGGGATCCCGAATCTTCGGATCGTGACGCCGTCGGAATGGATGGCGAAGGTGGCGCAAAGGTCTTTTTTCGGCGCGTATCCGATCACGGTGATTCGCAGCGGAATCGATCTACGGAAGTTTTACCCGTCCCGAAATGATACAAAGGAGTCATTCCGAATCCCAAAGCAGCTGCTGCTTTTTGCCGCAGCGGATTGGACGGAGGACGTATTGCAATCGGCGCTGCCTTTTTTGCAGCGTCTGAACGACGACAGGACGGCGCTGTTTTACGGCCTCTCTGAGACGCAAAGGCAGCAGCTTCCCTGCAATGCGCGGGCCATGGAGCCCACAGCAAGCAGCAAGGAACTCGAGATGCTCTGTCACGCGGCGGATGGCGCGGTCCTTTTCGGAACGCCCGAAGCAATGCTTTCGGATGCGCTGCGGGATGCGAAAACGCCCATCGTTGCAACGCCGGAGGACGCAAACAAACTGCCCCTTTGCGCGCCGGACAACGCGGATGCCGCGGGCTTTTGGGCAACGCGAAAGGAGTTTGGCCTGCTCGGGAAGCGAGTGCTGCTCGGAGTTCAGTCGGACTGGGGCGGCACGATCAAAGGTCTGCCGGATCTTATGAAGCTACGCGGCGCGTTGGATGATCGTACCGAAATGATCGTCGTCGGCGTTTCGGAACGGGAGCGGGACGCGCTTCCTCCGAATATGATCGGACTGTTGAGAACCGATCGGGTGGAAACGCTGCGCCGCCTGTATGCGGCTGTCGATTGGTACGTGAACCCGACGTACGTGGATACCCTTTCGATGACCAACCTCGAAGCGGTGGCCTGCGGAACGCCGGTGGCAACGTATCGAACGGGCGGCAGCCCGGAGAGCGCGATGGGAACCGGACCGGTCTTTCCGAAGGGCGATATCGACGCAATGACACGGTTTTTTTGCAAAACGGAGTATGCTTCGGCGTCGGTGCCGCCGGCGTCGGTGGACGGAACGCGGGCTACGGAAGCGTATCTTCGGTTGTATGAACAGTGACCGCGCGGGAGGGGAACGATGCGGATTCTATATGGGTTTTCCAATTGCACAGACCGGCTGTATCGGAAGCTGACGGAGGAAACCAAAAAGGGGCTTTCGGTGCAGTGCCAGAAGTATCACGGACTTTTGATCCGCGGACTTGTGAAAAACGGCGCGCAGGTTACGTGCTATTCGGGGCTGCCGATCAATCGAAGCATCACGAAAAAGCTGTGGATCCACGAGCCGGACGAGCAGGAAAACGGCGCGCGGTACCATTATTATACGACGCTGAACGTCCCGGTGCTGCGGCAGCTGATGGTCTTTTTCGGCGCATGGGTTCATAGCCTGTTTGCCTCCAAATCGGAACCGGTCTATGCGATCTGCGATTGCCTGAATGTTGCGAATGCGTACGGAATGGCGATTGGGTGCCGGATGCGGAAGATTCCGTTGGTGCTGATCGTAACGGATCTGCCCGATATGATGCCGTTTTCGGGTTGGCAAAAAAAGTTGGCAAACCGCCTGTTTGCCCGGGCGGATGGGTTTTTGTTTTTGACCGAGGCCATGAATGAGCGGCTGAACAAAGGCGGGAAGCCGTACCTTGTCATGGAAGGGCATGTGGACGACGAAGCCCCCGTGCGCAGCGAGGAGGCATCGTATGAGCGCACCGTCGGAAAAAAAGTCATTGTATACGCCGGCAGTCTGATGAAAATTTACGGAATCGGCAACCTGACCGAAGGATTTTTGAAGGCGAACGTGCCGGATTCCGAGCTTTGGATTTACGGGAACGGCGATTATCGAGCGGAGCTGGAAGCCACCGCGCGTGATCAGAAACGGATCCGGTATTTCGGTGTCTCGGACAACGCCAGAGTCGTAGCGGAGGAGCAAAAGGCCGCGCTGCTCGTGAATCCGCGCCCGAGCGGGGAAGAATACACGAAGTATTCGTTCCCGTCGAAGAATATGGAATACATGGTGTCCGGAACGCCGGTGCTGACGACGAAGCTGCCCGGCATGCCTAAGGCATACGAACCGTTTGTGTTCCTGATCGAGCGGGAGGATGCGGACGGCATCGCTTCTGCGCTGCGAGCGGTATTTGCGCATTCGGAGGCGGAGCGTACAAAGCGCGGCGCGATGGCGCGCGCATTTGTGTTGGAACAGAAGACCAACGTCGCGCAGGCGGCGCGATTGATGGCGTTTTTGGAAACCGCGTTTTGGCAGAAGGGGGAGAACCAATGAAAAGAGTGATGTTTGCTTGTTCCGGCGAGATTCAAAACGATACGCTTTCCTGCGGAAGCTGGATCGAGGCGATCGCCCTCGGCCTTCGTTCGTCGTTCGAAATCGTTTTTCTCGCGCGAACGCCCGATGATTCCGGCGTTACGCATCGAAGCGTTCGAGTCGGCGGCGTTCCTTTTTCCGTCCACTTTGCGGGAGCGGCGCCCATTCCGGAACTGGTTCACAGCGCGGTCCAGATGGAACGGCCGGACGTTGTCGTCATCTTCGGAACCGAGTCCGATGCGTCGCATCGGTTCACGGACGCGATGGAACAAGAGGGGCTTTTGGATCATACCGTTGCGTTTGCCCAGGGGTTTGCATCGATCTGGGCGAAGCATTTTACCGAGGGATTGCCCGAGCGCGTCGTGCGGCGCAATACCGTTCGGGACCTGATCCGGCGGGATGGACTGCGCGCGCAGGTGCGCAATTTCGAACGCCGCGGCGAACGGGAGATTGCGATGCTGAAGAAGGTGAAGCATTATATCGGGCGAACGGAATTCGATTACGCGGTGCTGCGCCTTGCAAATCCGGACTGCGCGTATTATAAGTGCAGCGATGTCATGCGGCCTGCGTTTTATGAACGACAGTGGACGTATGGGGCGTGCGTTCCGCACAGCATCTTTGTTTCGCAGTATTATTACCCGGTCAAGGGCTTTCATTATCTGCTCGAAGCGGCGTCCTATCTGAAGCCGAAGTATCCGGATCTGTCGATCGTCGCCGCAGGCTATAATCCGATCCGCAAGAGCTTTGCGCAGCGGGAATGGAAGGACAGCTCCTATATCCGTTATCTGAAGACGCTTGCGTGCCGGTACGGATTACAGGATTGCATCCATCCGATCGGGCCGCAGAGCGCCGAGGAAATGGCGAAGCAGTATTGCCTTGCAAACGTCTATGCGATGCCGTCGACGATTGAAAATTCGCCGAATTCTCTGGCCGAAGCGATGCTGCTCGGCGTACCAAGCGTTGCGGCGGACGTCGGCGGCGTGGCGGAGCTTGCCGCTTACGGGAAGGAGGCGCGCGTCTATCCATCGAGCGCGCCGTATCTGCTTGCGTATCATATCGATCGCGTGTTTGCCGACCCAAAGGCGGCGGAACAGCTCGGAAGGAACGGACGCGCACGCGCCTTGATCGAATACGATCGCGAAACGAATTGGAACGCGCTGAAACATGCCTTCTCGGCGATTGCCGAAGCGTAAAGAAAGGAACCCACCATGCTGCCGAAGACCGTTACGTTTTATTCCAACTTTTTGGTCCTCCATCAGACGCCGTTTTGCGAAGCCATGGTGCGGCTGCTCGGCGATGGGTTCACATTCGTTGCCACCGAGTCGATCTCCGCAGAGCGATTGGCAATGGGGTATGTGGACCTGAATCACAGCGCTTCGTACGTGCTGAATGCGTACGAGACGGAGGAAGCGCATCAAAAAGCGCTTGCCATCGGTCTTTCGAGCGATATCGTGATTATCGGTTCCGCGCCGGAGGAATACGTTGCGGAGCGCCTCCGGCAGAATCGGCCGACGTTTCGCTACGCCGAACGGTTTTTCAAACAGGGGCGTTGGAAGATTCTGCATCCGATGTATCTGTATAAACGGTATATGCTCGATATCCGGCATCGAAAGAAGAATCTGTATATGCTCTGTTCGAGCGCGTATACCGCGTCGGATTGCCGGATGATCTGCAGCTATCCGAAGAAAACCTATCGCTGGGGCTATTTTCCGCCGCTGCGACGGTATGCGGACATCGATGCGCTGATCGCACGGAAAAAGCCCGGATCGATCCTGTGGGTAGCGCGGCTGATCGCGTTGAAGCATCCCGAGGACGCGATCGAAACGGCGCGGCAACTGCGGGCGAACGGGTATGCCGTTACGCTCGATCTGATCGGTGACGGGAAACTCCGCAAGGCCGTGGAAACGCTGATTCATCAATACGGGCTCGGCGATTGCGTGCATGTGCTCGGATACCTTTCCTCGGAAGCGGTGCGGGAGCGGATGGAGCAGGCGGACCTGTTCTTGTTCACGTCGGATCGGAACGAGGGATGGGGCGCGGTCATGAATGAGTCGATGAACGCTGCGTGCGCCGTGGTGGCCAATCGCGAGATCGGCTCGGTGCCGTACTTGCTGCGCGACGGGGAGAACGGGCGGATCTATGACCGAAAGAAACGCGGCGATCTTGTTGAAAAGGTCAAATCGCTGCTCGACGATCCCGTCGCCAAACGGAAGATGCAGAAAAACGCGTATCGCACGGTGGCTGAACTCTGGAATGCCGACGTTGCGGCAGAACGGCTCCTGAAGCTGTGCGACTGCGTCACGGAACAAACGCCCGTTCCGTTTACGGAAGGGCCTTGCAGTCCGGATTTTTCGATCTGAAAAGGAGTTGCGGGTGAAACGAGTCCTTTTTCTCGTACCGTCGCTCAGCGTCGGCGGAATGGAGCGTATGCTCGTTCTGTATGCCAACCTGTTCGCGCAAAACGGCGATGACGTGACCGTACTGAATTTTTCGTTCGACGATCCGGCAATGATATCGGAGTTGGATGAACGCGTGCGATATCGTTCCGCCTATCAGCCGGTCCCGAATCTGCTGCGTTGGTTTGCCCGCGGGCAAAAAGAAGGCGGCTTTCGCTTGCTCCCGTGGAAGCAGTGGATCCGATTCCACCGTCCCGCCTATCTGTATCGGAAGTATATCCAAGAACCGTATGATCTTGAAATCGCTTTTTACGGAGCGTATGCGTTGAAAATCCTGTCCGGCTATCCGGCGGATCGAAAGGGGACAACGCGGCTTGCGTGGGTGCACAGCGATTTTCAAATGGAAACGGGGTATCGGAAGGGATTTGCGTCTCGGGATGCGCTGCTGTATGCGTATCGCCGGATGGATCGCGTCGTTTGCGTCAGCAATCGCGCGAAGGAGAGTTTTTGTAAGGCTGTCGGCGATCCGGGCAACCTCGCGGTGCTTTACAATATGCTTCCGGTCGAGGAGATTCGAAGGAAGGCGGAGGAACCCCCGACGGTTCGGGTGCCGAAAGCGTCGTTTCATGTCGTCATGGTAGCGCGGCTGTGCGATTCGGTGAAGGGGCAGTCCCGGCTGATCCGGGCTGTCCAAGTGCTTCATGAAAAGGGGATCGACATCTCGGCTGCGCTTGTCGGCGGCGGGAGCGATGAAGCGATGCTGCGCGCGCTGATCGAGTCGCTTGATGCCGGTTCGTATCTTACCATCACCGGCATGCAGAGCAATCCGTACCCGTATCTTAAGGAAGCCGACCTGCTGGTTTGCGCGTCGCATTACGAGGGTTTTCCGTTGAATGTCGCGGAAGCACTGATCGCCGGCACGCCGGTTCTGAGCACGGACTGCACGGGGCCGACGGAGATTTTAGAGAACGGCACCTACGGCATGCTTGTGCCGGATGACGACCGCGCGATCCTTGAAGGGATCCGATCCTTTGCGACCGATCCGTCCCTTTCGGAGCGATACCGCGCGCGAGCAGCAAAGCGGGCAAGTGAGCTCGATGCGGCGCATGGAATGGAACGGCTTTTGAGCATTCTCCCAAAGGAGGAGGAACGTGAATCGACCGAAGATCAGCATCATCATTCCGATCTATAACGCGGAACGGGATCTGGACCGCTGTATGGCGTCGGTCTTTATGCAGACGTTTTCGGAATACGAAGTGATCCTTGTGGATGACGGGTCCACGGATCGAAGCGGCGCGATCGCGGATGCGTATGAACGGCGGGATCCGCGGGTCCGCGTACTGCATCAGCAAAATTGCGGGGCGGGGGCTGCGCGGAACGCCGGCCTTGCGCTCGCGCAAGGAACGTATCTCGCGTTTTTGGACGCGGACGATTGGTTTGCGCCGAATCTGCTCTCTGCGTTGTACGAAAAGGCGGTGGAGGGCGATTACGATCTTGTGCTTTGCGGCATGGATTTTTATCGGCAGACGGAGAGCGGACCGGTTTGTATCCGGACGGTCGACTGCCCCGAGACGGTATGCTGCACAAGGGAGGAATGCCTCCAAAGCATCGCGCTCTTTTGCCCGACGACGCCGCTGTTCAACGTGTCATGGAACAAGCTGTATCGGCGCAGCGTGTTGGAACGGAACGGCCTAAGCTATCCCGATCAAAGACGCGCGGAGGACGCGATCTTTAATCTGGAGTATTTCGATTGCATCACGTCTCTGGCGAGTGTACCGAGCGTACTGTATCACTACCGGGTGAGTACGCCAATTGAGGATCTTCGTAAGACCTCGAAGGATCAGATCGCTTGCGATATCGCCTATTATTCGCGCGTGATCGAAAAGATGCAGGCATGGGGCGCGTATACGGGCGCGCTGAAGCTGCGGTGCGATTCGTGCTACGTCAATCAGGTTTATGAGACGATTCAGAACTATGACGCCCCGCATTGGGGGCTTTCGGCAAAGGAGCGGCGGCAGTACCTTCGGGATGCGCTGAACCGGCCGGAACTGGAAGCGTTTTTGCCGACGGCGACGGTGCAGCCCGAGCTGTATGAACGGTATACGCAACTGCTCCGAAAAGACGAGGCGCGCATCGTGCGTACGCATCGGACGGAAGCGTTCAAGGCGCGCGTCCG
This sequence comes from uncultured Eubacteriales bacterium, assembly GCA_900318765.1. Taxonomy (GTDB): domain Bacteria; phylum Bacillota; class Clostridia; order Christensenellales; family CAG-138; genus UBA3792. The sequence goes on along the minus strand of ONLX01000114.1, from coordinate 8,795 downwards.
CAAAATCCGACCGCTGATCGGCCTGTATCGCAGGCTGCGCGGGCCGGACGCATAAGGGAGACGGACCCCTGCGGAATCGGGTGAAAAACCGGAACCGCAAAGTCCGCAAAGAGGATTGCAAAGTTTTTTCAAGCGGTGTAAACTAATAAAAAGCGCTGTGCGCCGCCTAGAATCGGAGCTGGAGTAATCGGATGAGCAAACAATGGACAACGGTCATCGTGCCGAAGCAAAAGCTGCTCGAGCTGAATCTGAAAGAGGTCTGGAAATACCGGGACCTGATCGGATTGTTTGTGCAGCGCAATCTGAAGGCGCGGTATAAGCAAACGATCCTCGGCCCGCTCTGGTACATCATTCAGCCGCTGTTTACGACGATCGTGCAAACGTTCGTGTTCGGTTGGATCGCAGGCTTGCCGACGGACGGGCTGCCGCAGTTTCTGTTCTATATGGCGGGCAATGTCCCGTGGGCGTACTTTGCCGCATGTCTGGTCGGCACATCGAACACGTTTGTGGACAATGCGCCGGTGTTCGGGAAGGTCTATTTTCCGCGTCTGACGATGCCGATCGCGACAGCCGTGACCGCGATCGTCAATTTCGGAATACAGTTTCTCATGTTCCTCGGATTCACATTGTTCTTTATGATCCGCGGGATGGACGTGCATATTACCTGGATTGCCGCGCTGACGCCGCTTCTGATTCTGCAGCTTGCGCTGCTCGGCGTCGGATTCGGCATCATCATCTCGTCGCTCACAACGAAGTATCGGGATCTGCATGTGCTGGTGGAGTTCGGCGTTTCCCTCTGGATGTATGCGACGCCGATCATCTATTCGGCGTCCACGCTTCCGCCCGAATGGTCCAGCATCATCCTGCTGAATCCGGTCGCGCCGATCATCGAGCTGCTCCGCTACGGCTGGCTCGGCGCGGGAACGACGCCGTTTTTCCATTGGGGAATCAGTTGGGCGACTACGTTCGTCGTCCTGTTCTTGGGCGTTGTGATCTTCAACCGGGTCGAAAAAACGTTTATGGATACGGTCTGACGGGAGGAGCTTTGTATGGAAACGAATGACATTGCCATCTCCATCGAAGGCGTCAAGAAGCGGTACCGGCTCGGCGTGATCGGCGGAGGAACGCTGCAGCGGGATCTGCAGAGTTGGTGGGCCCGGGTTCGCGGCAAGGAAGATCCGAACCGCAGAATCGGCGCAAAACAGTACGAAAAGGACGAGACCTTTATGGCGCTCGACGGAATCGATCTGACGATTCAGAAAGGGGAGCGCGTCGGGATCATCGGGCACAACGGCGCGGGGAAATCGACGCTGCTGAAGCTCCTGTCCCGCGTGACCGCTCCGACGGAGGGCCGCATCTGCATCGACGGACGCATCGCCAGCATGCTCGAGGTCGGAACCGGGTTCCATCGCGAGCTGACCGGCCGGGAAAACATCTATCTGAACGGCGCGATCCTCGGCATGACCAAGGCGGAGGTCGACGCGAAGATGGATGAGATCATCGCGTTTTCCGAATGCGGGCAGTTTATCGATACGCCGGTAAAGCGGTATTCGTCGGGCATGTACGTGAAACTGGCGTTCTCGGTTGCCGCGCATCTCGAAAACGAGATTATGATCATGGACGAGGTGCTTGCGGTCGGCGATATGGCGTTTCAGAAGAAATGTCTGGATAAGATGAACGCCGTTTCGCGCGATCAGGGCAGAACGATTCTGTACGTCTCGCACAATATGAACACGATCCGGCAGCTCTGCAACCGCTGCGTGGTCATGGATCACGGAAAGATCGTGTTCGATGGATCGGTCGAGGAAGGAATTGCCCGCTATCTCGGCGCCGGCGGGGAGGACGATTTCCCGGTCTTCTACGATTATTCGCAGAAGGTGCGGCGTTGGCGCGTCGGAACGGAAGCACGCCTTTTGAGCTTTCGCTTTCTGCATGCGGACCGGGCGATTTTCGAACGGTATACGCCGGTTCCGATCGAGGTCACGTATCGATCCGAATCGGACCTTGAGGGGCTCCAGCTTGTGTTCCGCGTCCGGAACACGCAGAGCATCGGGGAGCTCGGCGCGATGCTTTCCGCGCCGTTTTCGGCCAGAAAGGGAGAGATTGAAACGGTTCGCCTCACGATCGATTGTTCGCAGCTGTTGGACGATCGGTATCTCGGGAGCGTCGAACTGATCAAACAGATGGCGTTCGGCAACTACGCGCCGCTCGATAATCCGGATGCGTATATGCCGTTTCAGATTATGAACAACCGAAGCGACGATCTTCGGTGGATCAAGCGGGCTTGGGGCAATCTCCGCCTGAACGATATGACGGTGGATTCCGTATCGGATCGGACGGAGTAGGTACAGAGAGAAGGAGAACAGTATGTCATCTTTTAGCGGGGCAACCCTGATGATCACAGGCGGTACCGGCAGCTTCGGCAACACGGTGCTCAAGCATTTCTTGCCGACGGATATCGGTCAGATCCGCATCTTTTCACGCGATGAAAAGAAGCAGGACGATATGCGGCATGAATTGCAGGCCAAATATCCGGCCTATGCGGGCAAGGTTCAGTTTTACGTCGGCGATGTGCGCGACCCGCGCAGCATTGCGGACGCCGTTCCCGGCGTGGATTATATCTTTCATGCGGCAGCGCTCAAGCAGGTGCCGTCCTGCGAATTCTTCCCGATGCAGGCGGTCAAGACGAACGTGGAGGGAACCGATCACGTGCTGCATGCCGCAATCGACGCGGGCGTAAAGCGGGTCGTCTGCCTGTCCACGGACAAGGCTGCGTACCCGATCAATGCGATGGGCATCAGCAAAGCGATGATGGAGCACGTCATCTATGCGAATGCGCGCGTCGCCGCCGAACGCGGAAAAACGGTGATCTGCTGCACGCGGTACGGCAACGTCATGTGCAGCCGCGGAAGTGTGATTCCGCTGTTCATCGATCAGATCCGCGCGGGCAATCCGATCACGATCACGAATCCGGCTATGACCCGGTTTTTGATGAATCTCGATGAGGCGGTGGAGCTCGTACGGTTTGCGTTTGAACATGCGAACCCGGGCGATCTGTTCATCCAGAAGGCGGACGCAAGCACGATCGGGGATCTTGCAAAGGGCGTTCAGCGCCTGTTCGGCGATACGGGAACCAACATCATCGGCACGCGTCACGGCGAAAAACTGTACGAGACGCTGATGACCCGGGAGGAGCGGTTGCGCTCCGAGGATATGGGGCAGTATTTCCGCGTCGCGGCGGATAACCGGGATCTCAATTACGACAAATTCTTTGTAAAAGGGCAGGTCGTGACCGAGGCGGAGGAGAGCTATACGAGCAGCAACACGCGCCTGTTGGATGTTGACGGCGTGGTGCAAAAGCTTTTAACGACGGACTATGTGCGGGAAGCGCTTCAGGCGCGGTAAGGAGAACCGATGGCAAACTGGAAAGAGAACGGAACATTGAAACTGGCGATCGTCGTCGGAACGCGGCCGGAAATCATCCGGCTTGCGGCGGTGATCGAAAAGTGCCGCAGGTATTTTGACACCCTGCTTGTTCACACATCGCAGAATTGGGATTATACCCTGAACGGCGTCTTCTTTGAGGATCTGAAGCTCGATCCGCCGGATCTGTATTTGGATGCGGTCGGCGCGAATCTCGGGGAAACGATCGGCAATATCATCGCCAAAAGCTATGCGTTTTTCGAGCAGATGCGGCCGGATGCGGTGTTGGTGCTCGGCGATACGAACAGCTGCCTGTGCGCGATCGGCGCAAAGCGGCTGCACATTCCGATTTTTCATATGGAGGCGGGCAACCGCTGCAAGGACGAGTGCCTGCCCGAGGAAACGAACCGCCGCATCGTCGATATCATCTCCGATGTGAACTTGCCGTACAGCGAAGCGGCCCGTCGGTACCTGATCGAGATGGGGTTCCCGAAGGAGCGTACGTTTGTGACCGGCAGCCCGATGGCGGAAGTGCTGATGAAGAATCTCGATGCGATCCAGAGCTCGGATATTCACGCGCGTCTCGGATTGGAACAGGGCAAATACATCCTGCTGTCCGCGCACCGTGAGGAGAACATCGATACCGAAAAGAACTTTCTGTCCCTGTTCCGCGCGATCAACAGCCTTGCCCAAAAGTACGATCTTCCGATCCTGTATTCCTGCCATCCGCGCTCGAGAAAGCGGCTGGAGAGCAGCGGCTTTGCATTGGATCCGCGCGTGATCCGGCATGAACCGCTCGGGTTCCATGATTACAACTGCCTGCAGTATCATGCGTTCGCGGTCGTCTCCGATTCGGGCACGCTGCCGGAGGAGAGCAGCTTTTATACCTCGATCGGACATCCGATTCCTGCGGTGTGTATCCGTACATCCACCGAGCGTCCCGAAGCGCTGGAAAAGGGCTGCTTTATTTTGTCGGGCATCGATGAAACCGGTCTTTTGCAGGCGGTCGATACGGCGGTCACGATGGTGCGGAACGGCGACAACGGCATTCCGGTTCCGGATTACACCGACCGGAACGTTTCCGACAAGGTCGTTCGGATCATCCAATCCTATACCGGCGTCGTGAACAAAATGGTCTGGCGCAAGGAAGGCTGACGTATGAACATTCTGATTACGGGCGCAAAGGGTTTTGTCGGCCGGAACCTCGTTGAGAATCTCAAAGCGATCCGGGAAGGGAAGAACCGTACCCGTCCGATGCTGTCCATCGGCAATCTGTATGAATACGATCTCGATTCGAAACCGGAAGAGCTTCGGGCATACTGTGCCGATGCGGACTTTGTTATTCATCTTGCGGGCGTGAATCGCCCGAAGGATCCCGCCGAATTCCGGGAGGGAAATTTCGGCTTTTCGTCCATTCTGCTCCAAACGCTTCGGGCGTGCGGCAATCGCTGCCCGGTTCTGCTGTCGAGTTCCCTGCAGGCGACGCTTGCCGGCCGGTTCGGCACGAGCGCATACGGGCTCAGCAAACGGGATGGGGAGAATCTCTTTTTCGACTATGCCAAAGAAACGGGCGCGCCCGTATACGTCTATCGGTTCCCGAACCTTGTCGGAAAATGGGTGCGGCCGAACTACAATTCGGCAGTCGGCACTTTTTGCCACAACATCGCGAACGATCTGCCGATCACGATCAACGATCCGAACACCGAGCTGGAGCTTTTGTTCATCGATGATTTATTGGAGGAGCTGTACGACGCGCTTGAGCATAGACCGCACCGCGCGGATTACCCTGCGCAAGGCGAACGCATCGACGGCATCACGTATGACGGGCTGACCCCGCGGCCGGACCCGAACGGCGCGTTTTGCTATGCGCCGGTGACGCATAAGGCGACGCTCGGCAAGATTGCCGATTGCCTCTACGCGTTCCACGATCAGCCGAGAACGCTGCTCATGCCGAAAATCCCTGCGGGGAGCTTTGAAAAGAAGCTGTATTCGATGTATCTTTCGTATCTGCCGAAGGAGAAGGTCGCCTTCGATCTGAAGATGAATTGCGACGAACGAGGCAGCTTCACCGAGCTATGGAAGACGGCCGATCACGGGCAGTTTTCGGTGAATATCACAAAGCCCGGCATCACGAAGGGGCAGCATTGGCACAACGGCAAATGGGAGTTTTTCATCGTCGTCAGCGGACGGGCGCTGATCCGGGAGCGGAGACTCGGCTCGGATGAGGTGTTGGAATTTGAGGTGTCCGGCGATCGGATCCGGGCCGTGCATATGCTGCCCGGATACACGCACAGCATTACGAACCTGTCCGATACCGACGATCTGGTCACACTGATGTGGGCGAACGAGCTGTTCGATCCTGCGCATCCGGATACGTTCTTTGAACCGGTTTGATTGCATGGAGTATGAATTGATCCGCAGCGCGCGGCGCTCGATTGGGATGGAGCTCAAGTCGGATGGGACGCTGCTCGTGCGCGCGCCGCTTCTGATGCCGAAGTTTCTGATCAACCGGTTTTTGGAATCGCATCGGGACTGGATCGAAAGAAAGCAGGCGAGCCTGGCTCAGAGGAATCGCGACGCAAAGACCGTTCTGCCTTTGACCGAGCAGGAGCATCGTGCGCTGCTGCAGCAGGCGAAGAAGACGATCCCGGAACGCGTCGCCTATTATGCGCCGCTTGTCGGCGTCACGTACGGCAAGGTTACAATCCGCAGTCAGCGGACGCGGTGGGGAAGCTGTTCGTCCAAGGGAAACCTGAATTTCAACTGCCTGCTGCTGCTCGCGCCGCCCGAAGTGCTCGACAGCGTTGTGGTTCACGAGCTGTGCCACCGCAAGGAGATGAATCATTCGAAGCGGTTTTATGCCGAGGTACTGCGCGTGTTTCCGGGCTATCGCAAGTGGGACCGTTGGCTGAAACAGAACGGCGCGCTGCTGCAAAAACGACTGCCGGAAAAATCAGAAATTTCTTCTGAAAATGGTTAACCGGTGTGACAGTTCCGTGACAAACGCTGTGTTATACTGTGCTCGTAAGATGAAGAGCGGACAGAAAAGCCGCCAAAAGCAAAGACTTTTCGACAAAATTTGAAAATCATCAAAGGAGATTACGATCATGGAAGACATCAAGAACATTGGCGAACTCGAAGCTTTGACCCTCGACGAACTCGATCAGGTATCCGGCGGCTATAAGCCCCTCAAGCCGAAAGAAGGCTTTATCGTGTATCACATCAAGAAAGGCGATTATCTGAACAAGATCGCAAGAATGTATGATTGCACCGTTGCGGACATTATGCGTTGGAACCCGAAAATCAAGAACAAGAACCTGATCTATGCGGGCGACTACCTCTACATCAAAGATCCCGAATGGGACGAGAATTTATAATCGTTGCAAAAAATAGATCGCGTAGGATTGCCTACGCGATCTTTTTTATTCTTCTTTATAGGCGCGGTTCATCAGCCGGTTCACAATATCCTTCGGATCTGCGCCGTGCACGATCGCGTTCACGCCGAATGTGATCGGAAGTTCCACATTGTATCGCTGCGAAAGCCCGATCGCGGCAGGGAGCGCGTTCAGTCCCTCGACAACCATGCCGACCTTTTGCACCGCTTCCTCGGCGGAGTATCCCGCCCCGAGCAGATATCCTGCCCGGTTGTTGCGGCTGTGGCGGCTTGTGGCGGTTACGATCAGATCTCCAACGCCCGCAAGCCCGTAAAACGTCCGTTGATCGCAGCCCATCGCCTCTCCGAGCCGAGCAATCTCGACCATGCCGCGCGTAATCAGCGCGGCTTTTGCGTTATCGCCGTAGCCGATGCCGTCCGAAACGCCGGCGGCGAGCGCAATGATATTCTTCATCGCGCCGCAAAGCTCCACGCCGCGCGCGTCGGCATTCGTATAGGTGCGGAAAAACCCGTTCGAGAAGATCCGTTGAACGGTCTCCGCCGCGGCAAGATCCTCACACGCGGAAACGATCGTCGTAGGCAGGCCAATGCTCACCTCCTCGGCGTGCGTCGGGCCGGACAGCGCAACGACCGGACGGGTCTTCTGCCCGATCGCATCGCGAATGACGTCGGTCATGCTGAGGAAAGTTTCCGCCTCAATGCCCTTTGCCACGCTGACGAGGATGGTATCGTCGTTCAGAAACGGCGCGGCGGCGGCAGCGACCGATCGGATGTAAACCGAAGGAACCGCAAAGACCAAAAGCTCTGCGGCGGATGTGACCGATTCGAGCGAATCGGAAAAGCGCAGTGCCTGCGGGAGCACAACGCCCTCGAGCTTCGGATGCCGATGCGTCGTTTGCAGGGCGGTCAGCTCGGCCGGAATCGCCGACCACAGCGTCACGTCATGTCCGTTCTGTACCAACAGTTTTGCGAGCGCGGTTCCCCAGGTTCCCGCGCCTAAAATTCCAATGACAGCCATTTTGTTCTCCTTATTCTTGTACGGTCCAGTCGATCGGCGTTTGACCGGAGGCGATCAGCGCCGCGTTTGCTTTGGAAAAGTGCCGGCAGCCGAAGAAACCGTTGTACGCCGAGAGCGGACTCGGGTGCGGCGCTTCGAGCCGGATGTGGATCGGGTTTGTCACGATCTTCGCCTTGTTGCGCGCATTTGCGCCCCAGAGCAGAAAGACGACCGGCGTCGTTTTTCGGTTCAATGCGTCGATCACCGCGTCGGTCACCGCTTCCCAGCCCATGCCTTTATGACTGTTCGGCTGATGAGCGCGCACGGTCAGCACGGTGTTGAGCATCAGAACGCCCTGCTTTGCCCAACAGGTCAGGTTCCCGGTCGTAGGGGCGGGGATGCCGACGTCGTCCTGCAGCTCCTTGAAGATGTTCAGAAGCGAGGGCGGGGGCTGCACGCCGTTTCGCACGGAAAAGCTCAGCCCGTGCGCCTGTCCTTCGCCGTGGTACGGATCCTGTCCCAGAATCACGACCTTGCAGCTTTGAAAGCTCGTCAGCTTCAGCGCGTTGAAGATATCGTACATGTTCGGATAGACCGTCGCTGTGCGGTATTCGTTTGCAAGAAATGCCCGAAGCCGCTGATACGAGTCCGTTTCGAATACGGGTTTTAAAATCGCGTCCCAATCGTTGCCGATGTTTACCATGTCAGCCTCCCGAGATCCACAGCGGCGCGCAGCCGTGTGAGCATCAGCACAAGCGATTCGTGCGGACAGGCGATATTGACGCGGATGAATCCCTCGCCTGCCGATCCGAACATGCTGCCCGCATTCGGGTGCAGCAGCGCGCGCGAACGCAGAAACTGCATCAGCTCCTTTTCCGGCATGCCGAGACCGCGGCAGTCGATCCACATCAGATAGGTTCCCTCCAGGCGCATCGGGCGCAGCATCGGAAGATGGGCATGCAGGGTCGTTTCCACGGTGCG
>ONLX01000116.1 GCA_900318765.1 uncultured Eubacteriales bacterium | reverse complement strand
GGAATCAACCATGCCGAAGATCAAAACCCATCGCGGCGCAGCGAAGCGTTTTAACGTGACCAAGTCCGGTAAGATCAAGCGCGCCAAAGCGTACAAGAGCCACATTCTCACCAAGAAGACCACCAAGAGACTCCGCGGTCTGCGTCAGACCGGCTACATTGCCGATTGCGAGCAGAAGAAAGTCCGCGAGCTGATCCCTTATAAATAAGAAGGAGGAAAACAGTCATGGCAAGAATTAAGAGAGCAGTCAACGCCGTTAAGAAACGCCGTAAAGTCCTCCGCGCAGCCAAAGGTTACTGGGGTGCCAAGAGCAAGCAGTATCGTGCCGCTTCCGAGCAGGTCATGAAGTCGATGGCGTATGCCTATGTCGGACGCAAGAACAAGAAGCGCGAATTCCGCCGCCTCTGGATCGCCCGTATCAATGCGGGTGCGCGTCTGAACGGCACGACCTACAGCCGCCTGATCAACGGTCTGAAGCTTGCGAACGTCGATATCAACCGTAAGGTTCTGGCCGACCTCGCGATCACCGATGCGAACGCGTTTGCGTCGCTGTGCGAGATTGCAAAGGCCGCCCGCAACGACTGATTCTGAACACAAACAGCCCTCCGGGAAACCGGAGGGCTGTTTTTCTGTGGTTCTGATTATTTGATGAAGCCGAGCTGCTTTGCCTGCTCCATGTATTTGGGCAGATCGGTCAGCGAAACGGAAACGTTGTGCTTTTTCGCAAACTCGAAAAACTCCTGCATCGAAACCTTGCCGTCCGCAAGGATCGCCTTGACCTCGTCCTGAAGCGCTTTGTCGGTCTGATACTGCTGGACCAATTCTTCTACGGTTGCCATAAAGATTCCTCCTGTGTTTTTTTGTATTGTACCAAAAATTGCGTCGCTTTGCAATCCGATGGGGACGTTTCACAAATCGTTTTCTTTTTGCATACTTCCCTAAGCGATCGCATACAGTGAACCAAAGCGCGGAGGTGAAAACGTTATGCACGTAATCGTTTTATCAAAAAAGAAGGTGCTGCTCGCGGCGGTGATTGCTGCGCTGGTGCTGATCGGTATTGTTGCGGGTGTGATCCTGCTCACGCGTGCGCCGAAGGAAGGGGCGTCCGTTCCGACGATGGCCCAAGTGGAGAACTACGAGCTGCAGATGATCCCGTTCACGGCGAAGGAGGTGCCGGTGTATTCGGTACGCCGCGACGACAAGGCGATCGCGCTGACGATCGACGCGGCATGGGATGCGGATAAGACCGCATCGATTCTCGACACGCTGGACCGCTACGGAATCAAGGCGACCTTCTTTTTGTGCGGCGTGTGGGTCAAGGCGTATCCCGAGATGGTGCAGGAAATCGCGGCGCGCGGGCATGTGATCGGGAACCATTCGATGACGCATCCGCATATGAACCGGCTCTCCCCGAAGGAGATCGAAAAGGAGCTTGCCGATCTCGATGAGGCGGTCGCTGCATTGACCGGGACGCATACGACGCTGTTCCGCGCGCCGTTCGGCGAATACAACGATACCGTTGTGAATACGGTGCGCGGCCTCGGATACGAGATTGTGCAGTGGGACGTGGACAGCATCGACTGGAAGGAAGGCCGTTCCGAGGAGACGATTTTAAGCACGGTGCTGAAAAAGCTCGGGCCCGGGAGCATCATTCTGTCGCACAACAACGGCTTCCATATTGAAACGTATCTGCCGAAGCTGATCGAGCAGGCCCAGAGCGAAGGGTATACGTTTGTGACCGTACCGGAGCTGCTGCCCGCGGGTGGGCTCGTCGTGGACGGCAACGGCGTTGCCCGCGCAAAATAGTCCTTGCCCGGCGTCCCGCGCCGCCGGATCAAAAGAAGCGGCGCGCGGATGCATGTTCTTCTTTTCTTTCTTTCTGATACGATAGAAGATATCCTCTTCTATCGTATCTTTGTCTTTGTCTTTTTCTTGCTCCGTTTTCCTGCGGATTCCTACGGATTTTGCACGATAACGCATCGAAACCGATCGGTATGCGGCGTTTTTCGGATTTTGCTTGCTTTCCGGCGCGGAATTCTGTATAATCGGAACGAATTCCGATAGGGAGAATGAATCGTTGAAAACGAGTGACTTTTATTATGACCTGCCGCAGGAGCTGATTGCGCAGACGCCCTGCCCAAAGCGGAGCGCTTCGCGGCTTTTGATCTATCATCGGGCGAACCGATCGATCGAGGACGGGGTGTTTACGGATATTCTCGAACAGCTTCACCCCGGGGACGTGCTGGTGCGGAACAATACGCGCGTGATTCCGGCGCGTCTCATCGGGACACGGCCCGAAACCGGAGGGACGATGGAGTTTCTGCTGCTGCGGCGGCAGACCGGGGATGAATGGGAGTGCCTGTGCCGTCCGGCCAAGCGCGCAAAGCCCGGAACGACGTATCGCATCACGGACGAGCTGACCGCAACGGTGCTCGGCGATACGAAGACCGAAGGCGGAAAGCGGATCCGGCTGAACTACACCGGCATCTTCGAGGAGGTGCTTGACCGCGCGGGTCAAATGCCGCTGCCGCCGTACATCACGGAGCGGCTCGAAGACCGGGAACGGTATCAGACCGTTTATGCGAAAGAGCGCGGCTCGGCTGCCGCGCCGACCGCGGGGCTGCACTTTACCGAGGAGCTGCTGGATCGCATTCGGGAGAAAGGCGTTGCGATCGTGGATATCTTGCTGCACGTCGGACTCGGAACGTTTCGGCCCGTTTCGGTCGAGAACATCGAGGATCATCCGATGCACAGCGAACACTATGAGGTAACGGAAGCGGCAGCCGAAGCGATCAACCGCGCGCGCAGCGCAGGGGGACGGATCGTTTGCGTCGGAACAACTTCGGCGCGCACACTTGAAACCGTGACGGACGAGCAGGGGATCGTGCATCCCGGCGTTGGGGAGACGAGCATCTTTATCACGCCCGGTTACCGGTTCAAGGCTGTGGATGCGCTGATTACGAACTTTCATCTGCCCGAATCGACGCTTCTGATGCTCGTTTCGGCGCTGTGTTCGCGCGAAGAGATGCTTGCCGTTTACGAGCACGCGGTGCGGGAGCGGTACCGCTTCTTCTCATTCGGCGACGCGATGTTCATTGCATAAGAGGGACGCCTATGGAACAACCGTTTCAATTTGAATTGCTGCACATCGACCGGCAGACCGGCGCGCGGCGCGGAAGACTGCATACGCCGCACGGCGTGATCGAAACACCGATCTATATGCCGGTCGGAACGCAGGCGACCGTTAAGGCCATGCTGCCGCGCGATCTTGAGGACGTGAGCGCGCAGATCATCCTGTCGAACACGTACCATCTGTATCTGCGCCCAGGTCAAGCGCTCGTGCGCGAGGCGGGCGGACTGCATTCGTTCATGCAGTGGAACCGGCCGATCCTCACCGACAGCGGAGGATTCCAGGTGTTCAGCCTCGCGAAGATCAACGATATCCGCGAGGACGGCGTGCTGTTCCGCTCGCATATCGACGGGAGCAAGCACCTGTTTACACCGGAAAAGGTCATGGAGATCGAGCAGGATCTCGGAGCGGACATCGCGATGTGCTTCGATGAATGCGCGCCCGGGAACGCGGACCACGCATACGCCGTCCGCGCGATGGATCGCACGCACCGCTGGGCGGAGCGCTGCCAGAAGGCGCATACGCGCCCCGATCAGGCGCTGTTCGGGATCGTGCAGGGGTGCGTCTATCCGGATCTGAGAATCGAAAGCGCGAAGACGCTCGCATCGATGGATTTTATTGGGTACGGGATCGGCGGATTGTCCGTCGGCGAGCCGAAACCCGTTATGTACGAAATGCTCGAAACGATCATGCCCTATATGCCCGAACGGAAGCCGCGCTATCTGATGGGCGTCGGCAGTCCGGATTGCCTCTTGGAAGGCGTTCGCCGCGGCATCGATATGTTTGACTGCGTACTGCAGACGCGCGCTGCGCGGAACGGACTTGCTTTGACGCGGAGCGGACGCGTGATGCTGCGCAACAAGACGTATGAACATGATTTTTCTCCGATTGAGGAAGGGTGCGATTGCTACACCTGCCGCCACTTTACGCGCGCCTACATCCGGCACCTCATCAAAGCGGATGAGATTCTCTCGGCGCAGCTGATTTCGATCCACAACCTGCGGTTCTCCCTGCGGCTCATGGAGGATGCGCGAACGGCGATCGAAGAGGATCGGTTCGGGGACTTTTCGGCGGAGCTTCTGGAAAGGAATCTGTTCTGATGGAGCGAACCGTTCAAATCGCATCGGAAGCGGAGATGCTTGCGCTTGGGAACCGGCTCGGGAAGCGGCTGAAGGGCGGGTCGTTCGCAGCGCTGTACGGCGATCTCGGCGCGGGCAAGAGCGTGCTGGCACGCGGCGTCGGCGCGGCACTCGGGGTGACACGGCTCACAAGCCCGACGTTTACGATCGTGCAGGAATATCCCACAACGCCGCCGCTGTTCCACTTTGATGCATATCGGCTGGCGGATGAAGACGAACTGTATGCGATCGGGTTTTCGGATTACCTGCGTGCGGATGGGATCGTACTGATGGAATGGGCAAATCTCGTTCCGGGCGCGTTGCCAAAGGAGCGTTTGGAGATCCGGATTGCGGGCGCGGGGAATGCGGTGCGCTTCGTTACGCTGATTCCGCACGGAACCGACTATGAAGAATTGGTGGACACGCTATGAAGATTCTTGCTTTTGAAACAACCGATGCCGTCGCGTCGGTCGCGCTGTACCGCGACGGGGAGACGGACCTTGTGCTGCTGTCGACCGAAAAACGGCATGCGGAATCGGTGCTTCCGGCTGCGGAGGAATTGCTGCGCCGGTTCGGCCTTGTGACGGCGGATCTGGACGCGTTTGCGGTCGATGTCGGCCCCGGTTCGTTTACCGGCGTCCGGATCGGCGTGTGCCTTGCAAATGCGCTCGGCCTTGCGCACGGAAAACCCGTGATTGCGGTGAATGCGCTTGAAGCGCTCGCAGAGCCGCTTTTGGGAACGGAGGAAACGGTCTGCGCCCTGATCGATGCGCGCAACGGCAACGGCTACGGCGCGGCCTATCGAGCCGGGAATTGCATCGAACCGCCGTGCGCGTGTGAGATCGAACCGTTTTTGGAAAGGATGCCAAAGGGCTGCCGCTTGACGGGGACGGCAACGGAGGACGGAGCAATGCCGAAGGCGGATGCCGTGGCACGGATTGCGGCGAAGCGCGCGGGAGAAAAGCAGGTTTCCCCGGTGTATCTGAAACCTTCACAGGCGGAGCGGATGCAGTCATGATTTCGATCCGCGCCATGAAACGATCGGACATTTCCGAGGTATACCGCATCGAAACGCTTTCGTTCCGCTCGCCGTGGTCGAAGGCTTCGTTGGAGTCGGAGCTGAAAAACAAGCTCGCGCATTATCTGGTCGCCGAAAGCGATGGAAAGGTGATCGGGTACTGCGGGATGTGGGTGCTGTTTGAAGAGTGTCATATCACGAATATCGCGGTCGATCCGGCGTACCGGCGGGCGGGCGTCGGAAAAGCGCTGCTGTACGCGGCGATGGAGGTCGGCGACTCTTTTGACGCGACGGCGATGACGCTTGAGGTGCGCGAGACGAATCGGATCGCGCAGGACCTGTATCGGAAGCTGGATTTTGAGCAGCAGGGGTTCCGTAAACGGTATTACCCCGATACGGGCGAGGGGGCGATGCTGCTCTGGAACGTAAATATTCCGAGAACCGTGCAAAACAATGCTTGCATTCGGGACACGTTTGCATTACAATGGGAAACGTTTGAACAGAAGAGGGGGGACAAGGCATGAGTTTATACGGAGAATGGCAGGCGAAGGGACAGGAAAACCGTTCGCAGGAGGAATACAACAAGTACTGGAATGCGTACTTTGCGGCGGAGACCGAGAACTATCGCAAGATCCTTGCGAACTCTGAAACGGTGTATTCCGGTTCGGTTCGTTCGCTTGCGGAAACGTTCGGCATGGAGCCGTATGTGTTCGTCGGCTTCCTCGACGGCATCAACTCGAGCCTGGCGGACGGCGAGATCGATCTGGAATCGTTGAATGAGGACAGCGAGGTCACCTTGAAGGTGGATTTCGACAAGCTGTATCTCAATATGCACCGCGCGAAGGCGGATTGGCTGTACAATCTTCCGGAATGGAACGGTGTGCGCACCGAAGACGAGCGCAAGGCGCTGACGAAGGAGTATCGCAAATCGCAGATTTTTGTCGCTGCGCCGACGGTCGGCCGGAACGATCCGTGCCCGTGCGGGAGCGGCAAAAAATACAAAAAGTGCTGCGGAAGATCTTGAAAAACGATTGACAGAACCGGTTTTGTCTGCTACAATATGAATCCGGAACTGCGATGCGTCTGTAGCTCAGCAGGATAGAGCAACGGCCTTCTAAGCCGTAGGTCCCGGGTTCGAATC
>ONLX01000118.1 GCA_900318765.1 uncultured Eubacteriales bacterium | reverse complement strand
GTGATCGGTTTGTTCTCCTCACGGATGCAAACACGGCCGTTTTCTTTGGTGATCGTAAAGCAACGCAGCGTTTTCAGAATGTTCGGATGCACAACGAAGGTGCTTCGATCCACCATCGTCATAACCGTATCCAGATGCATAAATGCGCGCGATTTCGGAATGTCTACCGCAAGGATCCGTTGGATATCGGAATGTTCCCCGATCAGCCGGTTCGCCATCAATTCGATCGCCTGCGGCGTCGTGCGCTGCGAAATACCGAGGCACAACGTATTTTCGGAAAGGACCAGGCAGTCGCCCCCCTCGATCGAATGCACATCCGTTCGTTCATGGTATTTCTTCACCCACTTATAGACCGGATGGTATTTAAAAATGTACTTATAAAACAGCGTTTCCCTTGCGCGGACAACGTTCGCCATGGTGGAAATCATCACGCCGCGATCGATGCAGGAAAACGGATCGCGCGTAAAGTAAAGATTCGGCATCGGGTCCACGCAGAACGGATATGATTCGTCGATATAATCAACCAGGTGCTGCTTTGTGATGGAAGGAAGATCGGTTTTCCGAACGCCGCGTGCCATCGTCTGCAGCAGTTGATCGAGCGGAAGCGAGGAAAGATAATCGGAAACGGCACGAGCCGTATGCTCTGCCTGAATATTCGCCTCGTGCAGATATTCCCAGATCAGTTCTTCCCGGGCATTTCCGGCTTCCACCGCCTCAAACAACAGCTGACCGAGATACAGCACTTCGACGCCGCATTCCGTAAGCGTCTTGGCAAACGCATCATGCTCCTGCTGGGCGGTCACGAGATACGGAATATCGTCAAACAACTGGCGCGCCAGATAGTCCGGCATCAGATTTTCGAGTTCCTTCCCCGGACGGTGCAGCAGAACTTTTTTGAGTATGCCCACCTCGGAACGAACAGAAATCGGAGACTGCATATTTCCTCCTTACAAAACGCGACGCCCTTCAAGTGCCTTGGCAAGCGTCACTTCATCGGTATATTCCAGATTACCGCCGATCGGTACACCGTGCGCAATCCGCGTTGCGGTAATCCCTTTCGCTTTGAGCAGCTTGGCAAGGTACGACGCCGTAGCCTCGCCTTCCACGTCGGGATTCGTGGCAAGAATCACTTCCTTGACTGTATCTCCTTCACAGCGCTGCATCAATTCATTGATTCTTAGGTCCGCCGGGCCGATGCCGTTCATCGGAGACAGGGATCCATTCAGAACATGATATCGACCGGTAAACTCGCGCGTTTTTTCCATCGCCATCACGTCCTTCGGATCGCTGACGACGCAGATCACCGCATCGGTCCGCTTCGGATCGGTACAGATTTCGCATTGTTCCAGATCGGTAAACGTGCCGCAGATCGGACAAGGATGAACGAGTTTCCGCGCATCGCGGATCGCGTCCGCCAATTCCAACGCCTGCTCCTCGGAAACGCCGAGCAGATGATACGCGTACCTCTGGGCGGTTTTCCGACCGACGCCGGGCAACCGTGCCAATTGCGTAATCAGTTTTTCAACGGAAGCAATTGCCATATCAGAAGCCCAGATTCATCCCACCGGTCAGTTTACCCATTTCACGCTCGACCGTCTCATTTGCTTCCTTGATCGCCGCATTCACGCCCGCCACGATCAAATCCTGCAGCATTTCCACATCATCGGGATCGACGATTTCCGGCTTCAGTTCGATCGACTTCAGTTCTTTCGTACCGTAAACGGTTACGGTTACCATCCCGCCGCCGGCCTGCGCCGTAAACGTCGATTCATTCAGTTCTGCTTGCTTTTTCTGCATATCCTGCTGCATCTTCTGCGCCTGACGCATCAGCTGCTGCATATTGCCGCCACCCATCGGGAATCCGCCTCTTGCCATAGTAGTACTCCTTTATCAATAATCAATCCGTTACGAATCTTCAATCGTTAGCGCATCGCCGAACAGACTTTTCAATTTCTGCTCGCCCGCATTGAGTTGTTCCGATCGGAATACGACCGTCATTCCTTCTTTGACCTCATTCATACACGCATTCACAATGCTCAGATTCATCGAAGCGTTCAGCATCGTCATCTTCGATTCTGCATTGGAAGGAAACTCGACCGTAAGGAGATCGTTCTTGATCGACACGCCTTTTCCCGCGCCGGCGAGCATAAAGACGATCGGATTTTTCCGCTTGATTCGATCCAGGACCGCTTTCCAAAGCCGATCCGGTTCATTGATCGCCGAAGGATCGGAATCGGCCGTCGTCTTGGAATCTGGACTTTGCTTCGGCTCCGGTTGCTTCGGATTGGTTGTTTGAACCGCTCGCTGCGGTTTTTCCGGTTCCGGTTCCCACGGCGGCAAATCCTCGGGCGGCGCTTCCGGTATCGGCAACTCCTCCGGCTCGGGACTTGAGAAAGCAGGTGTCTCCGCTTTTGAAACGACCCGTACGCCGTTTTGTTCAAGCTGCGCGATCCTTGCTTCGAGCGCTTCTACCGTATGCTCATCGACCGGTCTGCAGACGCGCACGAGCGTCGATTCGAGCAAAATACGCGGCGCAGTGAAATAGCGAAGATTGCTCTGCGCCGCAACGAGTTTTTCGAGCGCATACAGGATCTGTTCCTGGGAAGCCGTATTCGCCTGCTTCCGATATTGATCCATCTGATCATCGGTGATATCCAATAAATCGCTGCAATCGCCGCAGGTCTTTGCGAGCAGCAGCGCGCTCAAATGCGCATTCAGATCACCGGTAAACACCGTCAGATCGCGGCCGTTCCGTACGACTTCATTTAAAATCGAAAGACATTTTGCGGCGTCATTGGATAAGATTGCTGCGGACATGGAGAATAAAACTTCCTGTCCGACGCTGCCGAGCGTATCGAGTACATCCTGCTTCGAAACTTTATTCCCGCAAAAAGAAAGACATTGATCCAAAAGCGAAAGCGCGTCGCGCATACCGCCGTCCGCCGCGCGGGCAATCAGACGCAATCCATCCGGTTCGATTTCCGCGCCGACACTTTTCAACACCGTCTGCAGCCGCGCAAGGATATGCGCGATCGTGAGCCGATGAAAATCGAATCTCTGACAGCGGGAAATGATCGTTGCGGGGAGCTTTTGCGGCTCCGTTGTCGCGAGAATGAACAGAACATGCTTGGGCGGTTCTTCCAACGTTTTTAAGAGCGCATTGAATGCCGCGGTCGAGAGCATATGCACTTCATCGATAATAAAGACGCGGTATTTCAGCTGCAGCGGCGCAAACTGCGCCTGATCGATCAATTCACGAACGTTATCAACGCCGTTGTTGGAAGCAGCGTCGATTTCAATGATATCTGCGGTTCCTTCAAGCGCAATCCGGCACGCTTCACACGTTTTGCACGGCTCCCCATCCTTTGGATGGAGGCAGTTGACCGCGCGGGAAAGGATCTTTGCAGAACTGGTTTTTCCGGTTCCCCTGGACCCGCAAAACAAATAGGCATGGGAAAAATTCTGTTCCCGCACCTGATTTTTCAGAATGGTCGTGATATGATCCTGCCCGATCACTTCGGAAAACGTTGTCGGCCGATATTCGCGATACAGAGCCCGTTTGCCCATGAGATTCCTCTTTTTGTGATTTGTTTTAGTATATCATAGTTTTCCTTTCTTCACAACACTATTTTTCGTTTTCAAAGAGCGCTGTTCTTATCCCATATATGCACCCTTTTGAAAAAAGGTCGTCCGATTTTGGAGAAACCGATGTGTAAGACAAGTAAAAATCTCTTTTCTTTTTGGTTCTTTTCTGTTATTATAACTTTGTATGAATATCCCCTCGAAACGGAGTACTCTATAGAATGGAAGAAATCAGACAACTTTGGGAGGATGCGCGGGAGTTCGTCCGGTCGCAAATCCCCGAAATCAGTTTTCATAAATGGATTGAACCGTTAATCCCGGTCATTATCGAACATGGTATTCTTGTGATCGAAGCGCCCGATGAGGTCACAAAATCCACCGTAATCAAGTATTATTTCGAATATGTGCGCCGCGGCGTCCAAAAATCGGATCCTTCCCTGCTTGACGTGATGATGATTCTCCCGAATCAGAGGGAAGATTTTATACGAATTGCCGGCGAACCGAAAGAAAAGCCGACGCTGAATCTGAATCCGAAGTATACGTTCGATACGTTCGTCGTCGGAAAATCCAATAACTTTGCGCACGCAGCCGCGCTTGCCGTGGCGGATGAACCCGGCAGCGCTTATAATCCGCTGTTTATTTACGGTGGCGTCGGTCTCGGCAAAACGCATCTGATGCATGCCATCGGTCACGCGATGATCGAGCGGAACCCATCCGCGCGGATCGTATACGTTACGAGCGAAATGTTTACGAACGACCTGATCGAAGCGCTGCGTGTCGGCAAAAATGTCGAATTCCGGCAAAAATATCGCAATGTCGATTTGCTGATGATCGATGATGTGCAGTTTATCGCGGGAAAACAATCCGTTCAGGAAGAATTTTTCAATACGTTCAATGCGCTGCACAATCTCGGAAAGCAGATTGTGATTTCTTCCGACCGTCCTCCGAAAGAGATCAAGCCGCTTGAGGAACGTCTCTCCTCCCGGTTTGAATGGGGATTGGTGGCGGATATTCAGCCGCCGGATCGCGAAACGCGTATCGCGATTTTGAAAAACCGTGCGCAGCTCGACCGGGTGAACATCGGTGAGGATGTGATTCTTTATATTGCCGAACACATCATCAACAACATTCGTCAGCTCGAAGGAAGTCTCACGCGCGTCATTGCGTATTCCAGGTTGAAGAATATGCCGATCACGATGTCGCTTGCGCAGGAAGCGTTGAAGGATCTTTTGCCGGATGAATCCGCAATCACCGTTACACCGGAACGAATCAAGGAGATCGTCGCTTCGTATTATTCGGTTTCGGTGGACAATCTGATGTCGCAGCGGCGCGATAAGGAAATCGTTCTGCCGCGCCAGGTCGCGATGTACCTATGCCATACGCAGCTGAATTTACCGTATAAGCGAATTGCGCAGCTCTTTGATCGAGGCGATCATACAACGGCGATTTCCGCCTGCAAAAAAATCGGGTCGATGGTCGAAACGGATTTTGGATTCCGGGAAGAGCTGAACAACATCGAAAAGCGACTGAACGGACAGTCATAATATAATAAGGTAAACATTTTTATCCACCGTTTGTGGATAGGAAAAGTGGATAAAATTGGGACAACGGGGACAAAATGGAAAATGGGGATAACCCACTTTTTCATCCACACCCGTCCCACACAGGATTTCCACGCAAAAAAATTGACAGGATCGGGAAAAAACGGACTTATCAACGATTTTCACACCCCCTACTGTTACTACTACTTGAAACAATATTAGGAAAGCCCTGTTATAGGGAAATCCGGGAAGGAATGTGTATGAAATTTATTTTGGACGCGGACGATTTAAGAAACGGCGTTTTCTCCGTAATCAAAGCATTGCCGGTGCGTTCGGCCATGCCGGTGCTCGACGGCATTTTGCTGGAAGCCAAGAAGGAAGGGTTGCACCTTGCGTGTTCGGACCTGATGTTCCAAAAGGAATCTCTTTTGGAAGCAACGGTGGAAGAAGAAGGCTCCTGCGTGGTCAAGGGCAAGTTTTTTGCGGAAGTCCTTCGGAAGCTTCCCTCCGGTTCCGTGGAGTTTTTGCTTGAAGGACAGGTTCTGAGCCTGAAATGCGGTAGGATCCGTCAACGCGTACAGTGCATCGAATACGACGAATTCCCGCTGATGAAGGCAAAGGGTGAGCAGTATCATCTGACGCTGCCGAAAGATACGTTCAAAACTATGGTAGAACATACCGTATTTGCCGTTTCGCAGGATGACTCGCGTCCGGTTCTGACCGGTACCCTGCTCGAAGCATCGAATGATGTGCTTTCCTTGGTGGCAACGGACTCGTTCCAGTTTGCCTTGACGTCTTTCCGCTTCGATCATGAAATTGCGGACCGCAGCACGATTGTTCAGGGAAAGGTGCTTTCCGAAATCGGCAAAATGGCGGAAGAAGCGGAAGAAACCGTTACGCTCTCCCTGACGCCGACGCATATCACCGTTGAAGTCGGAAACACACGGCTTACCGCACGTTTGCTGGACGGCAACTACATCGATTATAAGCGCATCATTCCGAAGGAATGCAAAACGCGTGTTTTGGTGAACGTTTCCATTTTGGCAGAGATGATCGATCGTGCGCAGCTCATCTCGCGTGAGGGCAACAACAGCATTCAACTCGCATTTGACAACAATACGATGCAAATTCGCGCGGAAAGCTACCTCGGCCGCGTGGAGGATGAAACGGAAGTACAGATTGTCGGTGACCCGATCGAAATTGCATTCAATCCGAAGTATTTCATCAATGTGCTTCGCAATATTACCGATGAGACGGTTTATCTGGAATTCAACAGCGCGATCAGCCCGTGCGTGGTCCGGCCGGTGCAGGGCGATTCGTATCTGTATCTGATCGTTCCGATGCGCGTCTATTGATCCGTTATAAAAAACAGATCTGCGGCTATTCGAACAGGAGAAAATCCTTCGGATAGCCGCATTTTTTTAAAAAAAGGGATTCCTACACCGACACTTCCGTGGTATACTGTACTTGTTTGATATTCATCCGGGTATCCGACTGCATTATTTTCTATGGATAGGGAGGACAATTTTGATGCCGGAATGGAAAAATTTTGATACGCTGCCTGTATATAAGAAGCTGCAGTCCCATAAGGGACAGTTTGACCTTGCAAAAGCAATGTCCGGGGAAGAAGGCGCTTCCCGCGTTGCCGCTTATCAGGTTCCCATGACGAACGGATTGGTTTATAACTACGCAGCGAAAGCCGTCGATGAAGATGTGCTGCGCGATCTTGCGGAGCTTGCCGTTGAAGCAGGATTGATTGAAAAATACCGCTCTCTGTATAACGGCGATGTCGTTAATACGGGAGAGAAGCGGCTTGTGCTGCATCAATTAACGCGCGGACAGCTTGGCGATCCGGTCGTTGTGAACGGCGTCGACAAGCGGGAATTTTACGTCCGGGAACAGAAAAAAGCGGCGCTGTTTGCCTCGAAGGTACACAGCGGAGAGATCGTAAACGAAAAAGGAGAAACCTTCACGACGGCGGTTCAGATCGGCATCGGCGGAAGTGACCTCGGCCCGCGTGCGATGTATCTTGCGCTCGAAAACTGGGCGAAGGCCAATGGATGTTTCCGTATGGGCGCGCGCTTCATCAGCAATGTGGATCCGGATGATGCGGCGTCTGTCTTAAAGGATATTGATCTGTCCCGTTCGTTGTTCATCCTCGTTTCCAAATCGGGTACGACACTCGAAACGCTGACAAATGAGACGTTTGTAAAAGAGACGCTCGCCAAGGCGGGCCTGGATGCATCGCGCCATATGGTGGCGGTAACGAGTGAGACGTCCCCGCTTGCACACAGCAGCGAGTATCTGGAAGCCTTCTTTATGGACGACTATATCGGAGGACGGTATTCCTCCACTTCCTGCGTCGGAGGCGTTATTCTCTCGCTGGCATTCGGCGCGGAAATCTTTCAGCGTTTTTTGATCGGTGCTGCGGAGCAGGACCGTCTTGCGTGTGAACCGGATCCGCTGAAGAACCCGGATATGCTGGATGCGTTGATCGGCGTTTATGAGCGGAACGTGCTCGGATATCCTTATACGGCTGTTTTGCCGTATTCTCAGGCTCTGTCCAGATTCCCGGCGCATCTCCAGCAGCTGGATATGGAATCCAACGGCAAATCCGTGAACCGGTTTGGGGAGAAAATCGAGTATTTGACGGGGCCGGTTATTTTCGGCGAACCCGGAACCAACGGTCAGCATTCCTTCTATCAGCTGTTGCATCAGGGAACCGATATCGTCCCGCTGCAGTTCATCGGTTTTCGGAAGAATCAGGCCGGAATGGATCTGACCATTCAGGGAAGCAACAGCCAGCAGAAGCTGTGCGCAAACGTTGCGGCACAAATCATGGCTTTTGCCTGCGGAAAAACGGATGCGAATGCCAATAAAGCGTTTGCCGGCGGAAGACCGTCCAGCATCATCGTCGGGGATCAGCTTACGCCGGAAGCGCTTGGCGCGCTTTTGGCCCACTTTGAGAATAAGGTGATGTTCCAGGGATTCGTATGGAATATCAACAGCTTCGATCAGGAGGGCGTGCAGCTCGGTAAGGTCCTCGCGAAGAAGGTTCTCGCGCATGAGACCGACGGAGCGCTCCGCGCTTACAGCGAATTGTTACATATCTGATTTCACGCGAAGAATCAAAAGAGGAGATCTGTCGAATTGACAAATCTCCTCTGTTTTTTTCCTGTTCATTCTATTCTTTTTCTTTCCGAACGGACGGAGTAGGATCATCGGTCAGACCCAGAATATAATCCGTACTGGTATTGTAAAACTGCGCGAGTTTGATCAACGTCTCGGTCGGGATATCCCGCTTTCCAAGCTCATAGTGAGAATAACAAACCTGCGAACAGCTCAAATACGCAGCCAGCTCTTTTTGCAGAAAATCCCCATCTTCCCGCAAATCCCGAATACGATGATAAACCATAAAAAATCCAATCCCCTTTATATATTCTTATTGTAAAGAAAACGTATAGAAAAATCAAGTGGTTTTTAAAAATAAAATAAAAACAATTTTAAACGGTTATTTTAAATAAACATAATTTATTTACATTTTTCTTACAATGAAATACCGTATTTCTTTTTTTATAATCAATAAAAAGATAAGGAGGTGTTTTATGAAAAAATATATTGCACCTGAAATGACGATTCAGGATTTCAGTAAGGATGTTATTGTAACAAGCGGTTGTTCCACTACGCATATTCATGATCCGTATTACAGATAAAAAATGAGGTGTTTTATGAAGAAATATGTTGCTCCCGAAATAAACGTCCAGAATTTTGAAAAGGATGTTATTGTAACAAGCGCATGCACGAGTTATTATAATTCCCATCAAGGGACTTATTATGCCTGAGCTTATGAAAGAGCTGAAAACAAAAGATTTATCCGTTTGGAGAGTGATCGGCGCGCAGAAATTGCGGGCCGATATCATTTATTGCCTTTCTCAGTTTGTCATTTCGAAACGGACAGAGAAGCATCTCTATCTGTTTCACACGATGACGTTGCAATGCTATCAAACGGAATTGACGGCCGTAAAAGAGCGTCTTACCTCGGAAGAAATCGCGCAGGATCCGATCTTAAAACAGCTGATGGAGGATTGGTTCTTTGTTCGGGAAGATTACGATGAACTCCAGATGTATGAAAGCACCTACAAATTGTTGAGGTTGATGGATTATAAAGAGGGGTTTCATCGCTATGTGATCTATCCTACCAGCAAATGCAATGCAAGATGTGTGTATTGCGTTCAGGAGAACATGGAAAAAAAATCCATGCGTCAGGAGACGGCAATGCAAGTCGCTTCCTTTATTGTTGAGTCGCATCGCAAAAACAAAAGCGTCCGGTTGACCTGGTGGGGCGGAGAGCCGCTGTTGGAAGAGAAAAAGATCGATTGCATTACGGAATATTTACGGGACAATAACGTTCGGTTTTCCTCCAATATGATCACGAACGGAAGTCTGATCAATGATCGAATCATTCGGAAAATGAGTGATCAATGGAATATGAAACTTGTTCAGATTTCCTTTGACAGTGCGGAACAGGAATATATTCGGAGAAAGCAATATTACACGTATCATAATGAGTATTTTACCATTATGGATCGGGTGAATGAACTGAGTCAGACGAAAGTAAACGTCATGATCCGCTGCAATGTGGATATGGGAAATATTCCGTATGCAGAAGAGTTTATAGGCGACTTAAAGAAAGCAATTAAGGATCCTTCAAAAGTTTCTTTATACTTTTCTCCTTTGCATCAATCCAGAGCGACGGATGGAGAACGCGTCTGGAAAAACGTCTTCCGGCTCGATCAAATTGCCAGACGGGAAGGGTTCATCAATCGCTACAATACTTTACCGGATAGTTTTCGCGTTTATTACTGCGAGAGCGACGGAACAGGAGAGGTGGTCATTGATACGGATGGACGTTTGTTCGGATGTGAAGTTTGTCCGGAGGGAACGTCGTTCGGAGATGTATGGAACGGAATTGTGGATACGGAAAAATGGAACAGTCACAATGTGATTTGCAAAATTCAGGACAAATGCAAAAAATGTCCGTATCTGCCGCTTTGTACGCCGTTTTCCGCGTGTCCGCATGTTTCCCCGGATTGCAAAGCGATTCCCAAATTTGAAGTCGATATGGGATTTGAAAACCTGATCGAACAATACGATTCCTATGTGGAAAGAAATTCATAAACAGGATAAGACGTTTTCTTCTTCGATCGGAGATCAAAGAATCAAAACGTCTTTCGATTATCGTTGGTCGATTTACGCAATCCAAGAAGAGCGGGAAGGAAGAACGATTCTCTTTCATACCATGACGACGCAATGCATCCTGTTGGAAGATGAACAGCTCCCCAAAGGGATTCTTTCCGCAAAAACCGTGGAAAACCATACTCTGCTCTTTTGGTTGATGCAGCAGTATTTTTTGGTACCGGTCGATTTTTCGGAAGAGGAATTCTATCGAAAGACAATCTATCTTCTTCGCAAATTGACGGAGAGAAAAGGATACGTCCGCTATACGATCCTTCCGACCACCGGATGCAATGCGCGTTGTGTGTATTGTTTTGAAAAGGGGTACCCGATTCAAACGATGTCGGAAGAAACCGCAGAGCAGGTTGTTCGTTTCATTTCGGAAACGAAACGTGAGCATCAACCGATTCAACTCGGATGGTTTGGGGGAGAACCGCTCCTCGGACAGAAGATCATCGATTGGATCTCCGATCGCCTGCGGGAAAAAGAAATCTTGTTCACCTCTTCGATGGTAACGAACGGAAGCCTGTTTACAGACGATGTGATCGAAAAAGCGAGAACAAGGTGGAATCTGAATCACGTTCAGATTTCCATGGATTGTGCCGAAACCGTTTACCGGCAAAGAAAACAGTTTCTTATCTACGATCATCAATATGAAACGGTATTGCGGCAAGCGGCAAAAGCAGCCAAAGCGGGCATTTCCGTAACGATCGGCTGCAATGTGGACGGGGAGAATGTCGATGAGATTCCGGAGTTCATTCGGGACGCCGCAAACCGGATTTCGGAAAAGGGCAAGGTCACCATTCTGTTTCCGCAGCTGTTTCAATCCCGTTCTTCCAAAGAGAACTGTTTGGTGTTGAAAAAAATCATGCAATATGATGATGTGTTGGAACAATATGGTTTTCCCGGTATCTATCAAGGGTTGCCGGATCATCTGAAATTGTTTTCCTGTATGGCGGACGGAAAAAATCGCGAAGTCGTGATTGCGCCGGACGGAAAACTGTATGCATGTGAACACTGCGAAGAAGGTACTTCCTTCGGAACGATTTGGGATGGAATCACGGATCCATTGTTATTGAATTCGTATGAAGAATGGGATGAGACCAAAGATAATTGCAGGGAATGTCCCTATTTGCCGCTTTGTACCCCGTTTTCAAAATGCTCGGTTGTAGATTTCGATTGTCAAGCGATACGAACAATGGTCTTGCATTCCGCAATGCAATCGATGATGCTTAGAGAACTCTTTTGAAAAGAGCTCTCTTTTTTCTTGCAAAAACCTTTTCAAACGGGAACGAATGCGGTATAATTTTTCTGATAAAGGAGTGATGAAACTATGCCGATTTTGATTTGCTGTATCATTGTCCTTGCAATGATCGCCTTTTATTTTTTTATGATCGCTTCCCAAAGACCGGATTCTGAGCAGACGGAACCGTTTCAGAATCTGAATTGTGCGCATCGCGGTCTCTACGAGAAGGATCAGAGCGTTCCGGAGAACACGCTGCGCGCGTTTGAACGCGCAGTGGAACACGGATACGGTGTGGAACTGGATGTGCAGCTTTCCAAGGACGGAGCGGTCGTTGTATTCCACGATGACTTCGTGGATCGGGAAACGACCTATTCCGGCCGGGTCGACAGCTTTACCCTCGAAGAGCTGCAGGCAATGTCGCTGTTCGGAACGCACGGGGACAAGCTCAATATTCCGCTGTTTACCGACGTTATGCAGGTGCTTGACGGCAAGAGCCCGACAATCGTGGAACTCAAGTCCACCGATCAATATGTCGAATTGTGTGAAAAAACGCTTGCTATTTTACGGACCTGCACAGGACCGTACTGCGTGGAAAGCTTTGATCCCCGTATCGTGTATTGGTTCCGTAAGAACGCCCCCGATCTGATGCGCGGTCAGCTTTCGGAGAGTTACAAAGGTTGGAGAGCGACTACTTCGCCGTTGAAAGCGTTTGCGATGTCACATTTTTGGACCAATCTGTTGACACGTCCGAATTTTCTTGCCTATGGGTCGATGAAACAGCCGCTTGCGCTGCGGCTTGTTCGGTGGCAAAAAGCCTTTTTGGTGTATTGGACCGAGGAACCCGACAGCGATCGTGATACGCTGGAGCAGCGTTACGACTGCATTATTTTCGAACATTTTTACCCCGATCAAATCTATTGACAGAAAGGAAACGGAGTTATGAGCATCACGGTTTCGGAGAGTCGGTTCCGTCTTGACACGGCGGATACGACCTACCTGTTCCAAAAGACCGCATTCGGTCATCTGGAATCCCTGCATTACGGACGCAAAATCCCGGAAGGGGACGTCGAATCGCTTCGGTATAAGCATGAAATCCCGTTCGGCAGCGCCGTACTGTACGACGAAAGCAAGGATGCGTCGTATTGTCTCGATGAATTGCCGCTCGAATGGTCCGGTGTCGGCAAAGGAGATTTCCGTACCTCGCCGATTGAGATCCGGATGCCGGACGGAAGCTTTACCTGCGATTTTGTATATGACTCGCATCGGGTTGAAACCGGGGCGCCGAAGATGCAGACATTGCCGCAAAGCACCGGCGAAGAGGCGGAATCGCTGATTGTGACGCTCAAGGATGCCGTTTTCCCGGTGTATGTGGATCTGATTTATACGGTTTACGAGAAAGAGAATGTGATCGCCCGCAGAGCGGTTGTCCGCAACGAAGCAGAGGAGCCTGTTTTGCTGAATCAGATCATGAGCTATTCGCTGGATCTGATGGATCGTTCCTATACGGTTACGACGCTGAGCGGCGCATGGATTCGCGAAGCGCATGTGGTGGAACGGCCGCTGCGCGCCGGCGCGCTTGTCAATGAGAGCACCTCGCATTCGCAGCATGGAAACAATCCCGCGCTCGCGCTTGCGGTGCAGGATGCCACCGAAGAGAGCGGAGATGTGTATGGATTCAATTTGCTTTACAGCGGCAACCATCGCACGACGGTGGAGCTCGGGCAGGCGGGCATTGTCCGGATCACGGGCGGCGTCAATCCGCATTGCTTCCTCTGGGAGCTGAAGAAGGGCGAATCGTTTGAAACGCCGGAAGCGGTACTGACGTATTCGTGCCGGGGAAAGAACGGAATGTCGCAAAACTTTCATGCGTTTGTGCAGAACCGCGTGGTGCGCGGAGATTGGCAGAAGAAGGAACGCCCGATTCTGATCAACAACTGGGAAGCCAATTTTTTTCAATTTCGGCAGAACTCGCTCTTGCGTTTAGCCCAACAGGGGAAAAAGCTGGGCTGTGAGCTGTTCGTGCTGGACGACGGCTGGTTCGGTGCGCGCAACACCGATACCGCGGGTCTCGGCGATTATACGGTCAACCCGAAAAAGCTTCCGAACGGCCTGGATGGGCTCGGAAAACGGATCAACGAAAAGGGGATGCAGTTCGGGCTTTGGTTTGAGCCGGAAAACGTGAACGACGATTCGGATCTGTACCGCGCGCATCCCGACTGGGCGATTCAGCGTCCGAACCGGAAGCCTTCGCTCGGCCGGCACCAGAAGCTGCTCGATCTGACGAAGCGGGAAGTTCGGGATTATATTGTGGAAAACGTTACGAAGATTCTCGATTCCTGCCCGATTTCGTATGTCAAATGGGATATGAACCGCAAGGTCAGCGACTTTTTGGACGGCGCGTTTTTACATCGGTACCTGATCGGATACTATGAAGTGCTGACGCGCATCTTCCGTCCGCGGCAGCAAATCCTGTTTGAAGGATGCGCTTCCGGCGGCGGGCGATTTGATCTCGGTCAACTCTGCTTCTCTCAGCAGATCTGGTCGTCGGACGATACGGATCCGATCGAACGGTTGAAAATCCAGGGCGGACTTTCCCTGTTCTACCCGATTTCGACGATGGGCGCGCACGTTTCGCTTGCGCCGCATCAGCAAACGCTGCGAAATACGCCGCTTTCCACACGGTTTGCGGTTGCGGCATTCGGCGCGTTCGGACTCGAACTCGATCCGAAGGATCTGACGCCGATCGAGCGGAAATCGCTGCGCGCTATGCTCGAAACGTATCGTACCATCCGCAAAACGTGTCAGTTCGGGAAATTCTCCCGGGTTGAGACGGGCAACGATTACACCGTGCAGTGGCAGGCACAGACGGAAAAACAGACCGTTGTGCTGCGCGTCAAGACGATCGTTCCTGCGGCACAGAAAAACGATCTGCTCGAAGTGAAGGGTCTTTCGCCCGAAAAGATGTATACGCTCGAACAGGTTTCGACGCCGCTGTTCGTTTCCGGATTCGGAACGCTTTTGAAACATATTCTGCCGGTGACCATCCGTTCGTACAGCCATTTGCTGCTTGCGGTGAACAAGTATCTGAAAATGGATGATTACAAAGAGACGTATCGGGCATCCGGCGCGCAGTTTATGGCCGGTATCCGGCTGCACCGCTCGTTCATCGGAACGGGATATTCGGACAAGATGCATATGCAGGGCGATGATTCCGCCATGCTGTTTATCATAACGGAGGAATAAGAAATGAACAATCGGAAACGGATTCTGCTTTGGATTCTGATTCCCGTAGCAGTCCTCGTGCTTGCAGGCGCGGGATTTCTGGTGTATACGAAAATCACCGTAGACAGAACGTATCAGGACGCCATGCAGACGGCGCAAACCGCTCCGTATCAAATGGCGCAAAGCAGAATTGCGGAGGCGATCGCTTCCCTGAACGGCAAACTGTTCAGCGAAGAACCCATCAAGGCGCTTGCCGAGCAAAGCGCGCAGCTGCTCGAACAGGAAGTGGATCGTGCGATCGAAAGCGGCGATCTTGCGTATGCGGCGTCGCTGCTGGACAGCGAGGATGCCGTTCGTGCGCAATCGCTGAGGGACGATTTGAAAATTCGTGAGACGGAGTTGAAGAACCGGGAAACGTACGCGCTTGCCGAAGCGTATGAGCGCGACGGAGAGGACGAACAGGCGCTCGAAACGTATCGGTCCCTCGGCTCGTATAAAGACGCCGCCGCGCGTGCCGATGCGGTGCAGGCACGGATCGATTATCGGGCAGCCGAAGCCGTATTCACCGGCGCAAACTACGATGAAGGCATCGCTGCGCTGCGCGCGCTCGGCACCGAACAGGGCGAAACGGCGGCACAGGCGCTTGAATTGCAAAAGGAAGAATACCGACTCTCCCTCGAAGAGACCGCACATGGCATTCTGGCGGCGGGCGCATGGCACACTTCTGCGGCAGGAACCGCTCCGTGGATTATGGGTGACGCGCGCTACGCGGCGGCTCCCGCGGAAGCGGACGTTGCGGTTTCCGGTTTAACGAGCGCGCTGTATCTGAAAAACGGAACGGTTCTCACAACGGGGGAAACGTTCGGCGAGGAAACGCTCATCGCTTCTTGGAGCGACGTAAAGGATGCTGCGCCAGGCCTTACGCACGCGCTGTTTTTGCATGAGGACGGAACGGTTTCCGGCGTTGGGAGCAAGGCGCTCGGTCGTCTGGATGTTTCGGATTGGAACGGTATCACGGACGTCGCGGCGGGCGCATGGCATTCGGTCGGCGTGAAGGCGGATGGAACGGTTGTTGCCTGCGGAAAGAATGAGAAGGGACAATGCGACGTTGCGGATTGGAAGGATGTGA
This sequence comes from uncultured Eubacteriales bacterium, assembly GCA_900318765.1. Classification (GTDB taxonomy): domain Bacteria; phylum Bacillota; class Clostridia; order Christensenellales; family CAG-138; genus UBA3792. The sequence continues at coordinate 19,559 of ONLX01000118.1, read as the reverse complement.
TTGCCGTTTCGGCAGGGCTTTGGCACACCGTTGCACTGCGGAGCGACGGAACGGCCGTCGCCGCGGGGGACAATACGTACGGTCAGTGCGACGTTGCGGATTGGACGGACCTCAAAGCGATTGCGTGCGGCGCATGCTTCACGATCGGTTTGAAGACGGACGGAACGGTCGTGGCTTGCGGCGACAATGCGGCCGGTCAATGTTCGGTCGATGCATGGAAGGATGTGGTCGCAGTTGCGGCAGGCGCTTACCATGCGGTCGGCGTGCGGCTTGACGGGACCCTGATCGGCGCAGGATTCTTGCCCGAATCGCTGCCCGATGAACCGTTGTTTGCGTCCGAATGGCCTTGCGAAGCGATTGAAACGGTCGAGCCGGAACATCCGGAGGCGACTGCTTATATCGAAGGCGTCGGCGAAACGCTCGGCCCGTGGCTGTATCTCGATTCCAACGGCGCCGTAGTGATCTGTCTCGACGATTCGGAAGAGAAAATCCTGTTCCGTACCGATCTCTTGGCGACGGCTAACGCCATCCCCACGGGCCGCGTTACGCAGCCGGAAGCAACGGGCCGGATCATCAAGATGGAGAGCGTTCTCCCGGAGATTCAGGCACGCAAACAGCATGCGGTCGTTTCCTTTACGGGGGACTACCTTGGATACACGTCGAATCGCAAAGCGGTTATGATCCGCAACGGGATTGTGTATTACGACCGCGCGGAGACAACGTCCTATGCCATTTTGCCGGACGGTACGCTGAAAATCTACGGTCAGGGCGAAACAAACGCCGAGCAGCTGCAGGCGCTCGGCGTGAAGGACAGTTTCTCGTTCGGCCCGATCCTTGTCAAAGACGGACAGCTTGCCTATGATGACGGCGGAAAGCCCGGCACCATCACGATGCGCGTGGCGTTCGGCTATTCGGATCCGTACCATTATATCGTTCCGATCACGATGCGCGACCGTATTGTGCAGATGTCCTACGGCATGATCGCAAAGGTCTGTATGCGCTACGGCTGCCGCGCCGCGTACAATCTCGACGGCGGACATTCGACCTCGCTTGTGTTCATGGGGCAGGAGCTTTCGCTGTTGACGCTGACGGATACGCCGCACGGCAATATCCGCGGCCTCAGCGACATCGTGATCTTCCTGGAGAATGACGCGGTACAGCCGAAGGATTCGGACCTAAAGTAATCAGGGCAGGAATGGATCGACGGGTTGATCGGTCCGGAACATTTCCAGGTACGCGTCGTACCGCGGATGCTTGCGCCAGCCACGGCCGGTGCTGTCAAATTCCGCATCATAATCAATTATCGCATTCGGGAAAGTCTGTTGGAGAGCCGACAGACTTTCTTGCGTAAAGCGGCTTTTGGAAATCCAGATGCGCTCGAGCTTTGGGCAATTGCACAGCGGCGTGAGATCTTCGGCACGCGTGTAGCAGATGTTCACGTCGAGCAGTTCGGGAAGCTCGCCGAGCGGAGTGACGTCGGTAAACTTATTTAAAAACAGTTCGACATACTTGAGCTTTTTCAGGCTCGCAAGCGGAGTAAGATCCGTGACGTGGTTATCCGCGAGGATCAAAACCTGCAGGTTCTGGAGCGGCTTAATCCATTCGAGATCGGTGACCGCGTTGTGTCCGAGGTCAAGCGCAATCAGACTTGTGCAGTACTGCAGCGGCGCAACCATATCGGTGGTGAACCGATTCGTGTTGTCCTTATACTGCTTGGTTGAAAACGCGATCCGATCCGTCCGCACGCGGCGACCGCGCACGTGCACGGTCCAAACAACGCCCATATTCGGATATTGCTCGCGGATCGCGGCAATCTGTTCATCCTTCAGATTGCATTCGTTCATTTCAAGGCTCGTTACGCGCGGAAAATACCGAAGCGTTTCCTTGAACGCGTCGTAGTCGGCAATCTTTGCACCGTCAAAGTTCAGCGATTCGGTCGTCGTATCATACGGCTTTCCGTTCAGCGTTACCGTGCGCGCAAAGGAAACCGTCGGAAATGCGTCGGAGAGCGCATTCCCTTCCTCCTCGGTCAGCGTCGTGTTGCGCAGGTCGACCGATTCCAGATTTCCGAAACACGCAAGATACGCCTTCAGGGATTCGAGCGATGGGGAACCCATCAGTGTCAGCGTCGTGGCCGAAGCATCGGAAAGGCCGAACTGCTCATCCGAAAACAGGATCTTCAACGAAGGAAAGGTGGATGCGACCGCAGCGATGGATTGCGCGTCCGTACCAGCCGGCAGCGTCAGCGATTCGAGTGAAGGCATCGCGGCAATCAGAAGATCGAGATTTTCCATCGGCTCGGAAAGCGTCAGCGCCGTCTGCTCGCGGAAGGATACATCCCCCTCGGGGAAAATCTCCGTCAGCCGGATCAGCGGGTGCGCGTGCCAGAACCGCAGGTATGCGGAAAGACCGTTCAGATCGCTTTCCCACGGTTCGGAAAACGTAATCTCCGCATCGGTAACATTGGGCAGAACGCTGAGCGCATCCTCCACCGCTTCAAACGACGCGATCGGCATCTGCAGAACGAGCTTTTGCGTATCGCGCGGGATCGCTTCGTTGAAAAGCAGAACCGGCTCAGGCGTCGGCTCCCTGGTCGGTTCGGCGGTAACCGCCTCGGGTTGGGCCGTGGGCAGCTCGCTCGGGACGACCGCAACGGGCTGCGGCGTTTGTGTGCAGGCGATCGCCGCCAACAGGAACAGGATGGCAGACAGGAATCGAATCGGTTTCATGGGAGACCTCCTTCTCAGAGCGGATTCTTGGACGGCGTTCCCGCTTTGCGCGGATAAATCGCCGGAGTTGGTGCGTTTTTGGTATAGATCAACAAGGAACGAACACCGTAATCGGATGGAACGGATACCGTTTCGCAAACAGTATGCAGCACATGTTCGGCGTGGGACGCGTTCTTCCGTTCTTCCAGTGCGTCGCCTTTATAGCAGATGGCTTTCCCTCCGACCTTCAAAAGCGGAACAGTCAGTTCGAGCAGGATGGGAAGCTGCGCCACCGCGCGGGAAACCGCCGCGTCGAAAGACGCGCGATAGAGGGGATTCCTTCCGAAATCCTCCGCGCGCGCATGCACGGTTTGGGCCTGCAAGCCGAGCGTTTGCAGCACGGTCTGCAAAAATCCGATGCGCTTTTGCAGTGAATCCACAAGCGTCATTTTGAGATCCGGCCGCACAATCAGAAGCGGGATGCCCGGAAATCCTGCGCCGGTTCCAACATCCGCAACCTTTGCGCCGGGCTTCAGATAAGGAAGCGCTGCAAGCGAATCGAGAAAATGCTTTTTCACAACCTCTTCCGGCTCTGTGATCGCCGTCAGATTCATGCGCGTGTTCCAGTCGATCAACAATGCATAATATGCGACAAATTTGTCGCAAGCATCGTCCGTCAGCGACGGAATGGTTTGTTGCAACAGTTCACGCATGGGCAAATCCTCGCTTGGCATAGAGGAGCAATACGCTCACATCGGCGGGAGAAACGCCCGAAATGCGCGACGCCTGGCCGACGGAGGACGGATGAATCGCATTGAGCTTTTGCCGCGCTTCGAGCCGCAGTCCGTCCAAACCGGAGTAATCGAGATCGGACGGGAGCGCGGTATCCTCGAGCGCTTTTTCGCGTTCGACCTGAATGCGTTGCTTTTCGATATATCCGTCGTAATGCGCGAGCACCTCAATCTGTTCCTCCACATTCGGTTCCAACGGTTCGAGCGCGTCATACAGCCGGAGCAGGTCTGCGTACCGCACCTTCGGGCGCTTCAGAAGGTCAAACAATACGGCGCCGCTTTGCGGGAACGGTTCACCGAGGGATTCGAGGTAGACGCGCAGCGCGTCGCTCGGCGGAACGTGCGTTCCGAGCCGCTGCAGCGCTTTTTGAATACCCTCGCGCTTTTGTTCGAGCGCGGCTTTGCGCGCATCGCTGATCAGGCCGAGCCGGAAGGCGCGTTCGGTGAGGCGAAGATCGGCATTGTCCTGCCTCAGAAGCAGCCGGTATTCGCAGCGGCTGGTCATCATGCGATACGGTTCGGGGGTTCCTTTGGTGGCAAGATCGTCGACAAGGACGCCGATATAGGCGTCGCTTCTTCCGAGATAGAACGGCTCCTCGCCCTTCACGTACAGGGCGGCGTTAATGCCCGCGTAAAGGCCCTGCGCGGCAGCTTCCTCATAGCCGCTCGATCCGTTCACCTGACCCGCCGTAAAGAGCCCGGGCACATCCTTGACCATGAATCGTAAATCGAGCGCGGTCGGATCCAGACAGTCATATTCGATCGCATAGCCGAGCCGCATGACTTCGCAGTGTCTGAGACCGGGAAGCGAATGCAGCATATCGATCTGCACATCGGCGGGCAGCGAGGTAGAGAACCCCTGTACATACATTTCCTCGGTCGTCCGACCCTCCGGCTCGATGAACAGCTGATGCCGATCCTTGTCCGCGAACTTCACGACCTTGTCCTCGATCGAGGGGCAATAGCGCGTTCCGGTGGCATGGATCTTTCCGCTGTACATCGGCGAGCGGTGCAGGTTTGCACGGATGATTTCATGCGTCTGTTCGCTCGTGTAGGTCAGCCAGCACGGATCCTGCTCGAGCGTGAGCCCGTTCGGATGCAGGAACGAGAAGGCAGGCGTCGGCACATCACCGAGCTGAATCTCCATCTCGTCAAAATCGAGCGTGCTGCGCTTTACGCGCGCCGGAGTTCCGGTTTTGAACCGCTGCAGCGGGATCCCGAGCGCGCGGAGCGCATCGGAAAGATGCTCGCTGCGAAGCATTCCGTTCGGACCGGATTGCCGGGACCATTCTCCGATCAGAATGCGGGATTGTAAGTACACGCCGGCGCACAGCACGACGGCACGGCATGCATAGCGAAATCCCTCGTCGGTCAGAACGGCGGAAATGTGACCGTTCTCCGTTTCCAACGAACGGACTTCGCCCTGCAAAACGGTCAGCCGCGGCTGCCGCTCGATCGCGGATTTGATGCGTTCGTGGTAGCGGCGCTTGTCCATTTGCGCCCGCAGCGAATGCACGGCAGGACCTTTTCCGGTATTGAGCATGCGCATCTGAATCAGCGTATCATCGGCGGCGAGACCCATTTCTCCGCCGAGCGCATCGAGCTCACGAACGAGATGTCCCTTGCCCGTTCCGCCGATCGCGGGGTTGCAGGGCATCATGCCGATGCTGTCAAGATTCAGCGTCAACAGCAGGGTATTCAGCCCCATACGCGCAGCGGCGAGCGACGCCTCTACGCCGGCGTGGCCTGCGCCGACCACGACAATGTCAAACGATTGGTTCTGCATAAGTTCCTTCTTTGGCCGAATTCATCGGTCGATATTTCATCTATTATAGAGTAGTCTTTTTTGGGAAAAAAGTCAAGTGCGCCGCGGCAACGACGGCGTTTTGGGACTTGCATCCGATGACTTTTTCCGGTAAACTGATTGGGAGAATCGAACCGTTCGGAGCCTGTATGAAACGACTGCTTTCTTATCTGTCTTCCTATCGAAAAGAATGTATTTTGGGGCCGCTGTTCAAGCTCTTGGAAGCGACGTTTGAGTTGTTTGTTCCGCTTGTGATCGCGTCGATCATCGACCGCGGCATCGGAACCGGCGATACGGCGCATATCTGGAGGATGGGCGCGCTGCTTATCGGCCTTGCGGTGATCGGGCTTGTCAGCGCGATCACGGCGCAGTATTTTGCGGCGAAGGCCGCGACCGGGTTTGCCGCTTCGCTGAAGAAAGCGGTTTTTGGGCATCTGCAATCGCTGTCGTTTTCCGCGCGGGACCGGCTCGGAACCTCCACAATGATCACCCGTCTCACGAGCGACGTCGATCAGGTGCAGTCCGGCGTAAATCTGACGCTGCGGCTGTTTTTGCGCTCGCCGTTTATCGTATTCGGCGCGATGGTCATGGCGTTTTTCGTTGACCCGAAGGCGGCATGGATCTTTGTCGTCGCGATTCCGCTGCTGTCGATCGTCGTGTTCGGCATCATTTTATGGACGATGCCGCTCTACCGAAAGGCGCAGGCGGGGTTGGACGGCGTGACCGGAACCTTCCGGGAAAACCTGAACGGCGTTCGTGTGATCCGCGCCTTCCGCAAGGAGGCGGATGAGCAGGCCCGGTTCGACGCGCAAAATGACGCCTTGACGCGGCTGAATGAGTTCGTCGGCAAAATTTCCGCCGCAATGAACCCCGTCACGTATCTGATTCTGAACGCCGCGCTGATCGTGCTGCTGCAAACCGGCGCGGTGCGCGTCAGCATCGGCAGTCTGTCACAGGGCGAGGTCGTTGCGCTGGTCAATTACCTTTCGCAGATTTTGGTCGAGCTGATCAAGCTCGCAAACCTGATTATCAGCATGACGAAGGCGTTCGCCTGCGCGGACCGCATTGCCGCGGTGCTCGAACTTGCGCCGGGCATGGAGAGCGGAACCGAACTCCCCTCCGAACCGAATGACGCGCTTGTTTCGTTTGAAAACGTTTCGATGGCGTATGAGGACGCAGGCGGAGAAGCGCTTTTCGGGATCTCCTTTGCGGCGGCGCGCGGCGAAACGGTCGGCGTGATCGGGCCGACGGGCTGCGGCAAATCCACGCTGGTGCAGCTGATCCCGCGGTTTTATGACGCAACGAAGGGCAGTGTGCGCGTGGACGGCGTCGACGTCAAAGCCTATGATCTGGAAGCGCTTCGCAAACGGATCGGCATCGTTCCGCAAAAAGCGCAGCTCTTCTTGGGAACGATCCGGGAAAACCTGCTCTGGGGCAACGAAGAGGCGACCGAGGAGGAGCTTTGGAACGCGTTGACCGTTGCGCAGGCCAAGGAGTTTGTCGCTTCACGCGCGGGCGGGCTCGACGCACCGGTGGAGCAGAACGGACGCAACTTCTCGGGCGGACAGCGGCAAAGGCTCACAATCGCGCGCGCCCTGGTGCGCAAGCCGGATATCTTGATTTTGGATGACAGCGCATCCGCGCTCGACCTTGCAACCGACGCCGCGCTCCGGAAAGCGCTGCGGGAATCGCAAGAGTCACCGTTGGTATTCATCGTGTCGCAGCGAGCGGCTTCCTTGATGCAGGCGGATCGGATCATCGTGCTGGAAGACGGACGGGCGGTCGGCATCGGCACGCATGCCGAGCTTTTGAACACCTGCCCGCTGTACCGGGAGATCTACGATTCCCAGTTTCCGAAGGAGGCGGTGTGAGATGAAACAGAAATCGGATCCCGCCCGCAGGGAAACGTTGAAAAAGGTCCTTGCCCGGATCGGTCGCTATAAAGGGGCGGTCCTCGTATCGCTGCTGATGGCGGCGGCAGTCGTTGCGCTGACGCTGTACGTTCCGGTGCTGACCGGCGAGGCGGTCGATCGCATCATCGGAAAGGACAATGTCGATTTTGAAGCGCTTTTGCGGATCCTCCTAAAAATCGGCGTTGCGGTCGTATTGACTGCCGCGCTGCAATGGGGCATGAGCATTCTGAACAACCGCATCACGTATCGCACGGTGCGCGATCTCCGTAAGGACGCATTCCAGAAGATCGAAACGCTGCCGCTCGCGTATCTCGATGTGCATGCGACCGGTGAACTCACGAGCCGTGTGATTGCGGATGTCGATCAGTTCGCGGATGGACTTCTGATCGGATTTACGCAGTTGTTTACCGGTGTTTTGACGATTCTCGGCACGCTCGGCTTCATGCTTGCGGTCAATCCGGTCATTACGCTGGTTGTCGTGGTGATCACACCGGTTTCGCTGCTGGTTGCGTCGTTTATCGCAAAGCGGACCTATGAAATGTTTCGGCTGCGGTCACAGACGCGCGGCGCGCAGACGGCGCTGATCGATGAAATGATTGCCGGGCAAAACGTGGTACAGGCTTTCGGGCGGGAAAAGAAAACCATGGAGCAGTTCGACGCGATCAATTCGGATCTGAAACGGTATTCGCTTCGCGCGATCTTCTTCTCGTCGATCACGAATCCTTCGACGCGGTTCGTCAACAGTCTTGTGTACGCGGGCGTGGCGATTACGGGCGCGCTGATTGCGGCAACGGGCGGCGCGGGCGCGATTACGGTCGGGCAGCTCACGATGTTTTTAAGCTACGCGAACCAGTATACAAAACCGTTCAACGAGATTTCGGGCGTTGTAACCGAGCTTCAGAACGCGCTTGCCTGCGCGGCACGGATTTTTGACCTAATCGAACAGCCGTCCGAAACGCCGGATGCCTTGGATGCGGAAGAGCTTCACAGCGTACGCGGGAGCGTCGAGATTCACGACGTGTGTTTCTCCTACCGACCGGAACAGCGGCTGATTGAGCATCTGAATTTGCAGGCGAACCCGGGGCAGCGCATCGCGATCGTCGGGCCGACGGGCTGCGGCAAGACGACGATCATCAATCTGTTGATGCGGTTTTACGACGTGACGAGCGGACGGATTTCGGTGGACGGCGTGCCGATCCGCAAAGCGACGCGTAAGAGTCTGCGCACCGGCTACGGTATGGTGCTGCAGGAGACATGGCTGCGATCCGGAACGATCCGCGAGAACATTACAATGGGACGCCCGGACGCGACCGACGAGGAAGTGATTGCCGCGGCGAAGGCGAGCCATGCGCATTCGTTCATTCAACGGCTTCCGAATGGGTATGATACCTATATTTCCGAGGACGGCGGATCGCTGTCGCAGGGGCAAAAGCAGCTCCTGTGCATCGCTCGCGTGATGCTGTGCCTGCCGCCGATGCTGATTCTGGATGAGGCGACCAGCTCGATCGATACGCGGACCGAACTGAGGGTGCAGGAAGCATTTGCGCGGCTCATGGAGGGAAGAACGAGTTTTGTCGTCGCGCATCGGCTCAGCACGATCCGAACCGCGGATTGTATTCTGGTCATGCGGGACGGACACATTATCGAGCAGGGCCGTCATGAGGAGCTGCTCGAAAAGGGCGGATTCTACGCAATGCTGTACAACAGCCAGTACGCCGGGATCGGCGCATAAACGGATCCCCGCAAGCCTCCGCTTGCGGGGATCTTTTGGAATTATTCGAGCGGATCGTCGCGGTACTGCAACAAAAACCGCGCGCTCTTTTTTTGATAGAGACGGGCGGCGAGCGCATCGGCGATCGGAATCAAAATGCGTTCGTGTTCGCATTGGATGGGCGCGACCTCATGCATCCGTCCCGTCAGGCTGAAGTTCAGACAGGCGCAATGGTGCCGGCAGCGATCCTCAATCGCGCAGCCTACGCAATCCGGTTCCGGCGCCATCGATTGCCGGAAGATCTCCGTTTGTTTGGCGCGGTCGATGCCGGTCCATACGTCGCCCATGCGATAAGCGGGCAGGTTCAGAAATTGATTGCAAGGGTAGATCGCTCCGTCCGGCGCAACGGAAGGCTGCCGGATGCCGAGCTTGCAGAGCATACACGGGCGATTGTTCAGATAAGCGGAAATTTTGGATAGAAAATTGAGGTACAGCAGCGGGCGCGGCTTGTCAAAATGCGCTTCCATCAGAAGGGCGATGCGCTCGTACTGTTCCTTTAACACGGCGAGGGAATCGTCGTCCCAACCGGCGTCCTTGCGATAATCGATCGCGGTGTTGATGCGGGAAAAGCCTCGCGCATACAGCCATTCCACGGACTCCGCCATGCGCGAAACGGTTTCGGGCATCACGGTCTGCATCGCAACCGCGTTCGGCTGATCGCGAAGCAGGAGATCCACAACCGGATCCAGCAGCGCACGCGTCGGTTGATTGCCGCGCGTACGGCGCTGATCGTCCTGCAGCAGTCCGTCGTGCGAGAGCGCGATCTCAAGAAAATGCGCATTGGCAAACCGCAAAAACGATTCATCGAGCAGCGTTCCGTTCGTTGTCATCTTGAACCGAACCTGCTTGCCTTCCGCATCGGCACGCTGTACGGCATAATCGCAGATGCGCTCAATCAGTGCGCGCTCCAAAAGCGGCTCGCCGCCGAACAGCGAGAACCCGTTGGTATCGTGCCCGTAGGAAAACGCAAGATCGACGGCACGGAGAGCCGTTTCCTCCGGCATGTGCGCACGGCTGTGCGTTTCATAGCAGTACCGGCAGGCAAGGTTGCAGTCTGCGGTCAGATGCAGCGTCAGATTCATGGGATCCTCTCAATCGTTGGCAACGTCGATCATGCCCGTCGTCGTAAAATCCTCCTGCGAGTCGTCCACAAGCACATCCCCGTCTAAAATCAGCTCCTCACCGGGATCGACGGCAACTTCTCCGTCGAGCACGAGCGTTTCGTCCGGATCGGGCGTGGGATCGACGATCAGCTCCTCACCGGGATCGACGGCAACTTCTCCGTCGAGCACGAGCGTTTCGTTCGGCTCGACCGGGACATACCCTGCAACGTCCGGCTCAAGCCCCGGGACCGGAGCTTTTTTGCAGCCGATGGTGCTGCCGAGGAGGGCGATCGCCGCGGCGGTCAACGCGCTTCCCTGTAAGATTTTTTTCGGATAATTCGGCATGTAGCCGGTCAGTTTCTGCTGTTTCATAGCGGCCTCCTGTCAGATTCCTTCATCAACAATACCGGGCAACGGGGCCATCGGTTGCAGCGGTGGGAAGAAAAAGAACCGTATCGATACGGTTCTTTCCCTTGGATCAATCCGCGTAGGACAGATTGTCAAAATACTTTTCGATGCTCTTGCCGGCAATTCGCTCCGGATAGCCTTCCTCACTGCATTCAAAGCTCAGCAAAAGCGCTTTGCCGTCAAGCGTTCTTAGCTCGGCTTCCGTCTGATCGGCGCGAATCCGAACGGGATAAACGTATGCGTCCTTGGCGATCTTGGCATCCTTGCCGTTGATCGTGCAGGGGAGCTTGCGCGTCGTATGCAGCAGAACGCCGCCCTCGATCAGGCTGTCCCGCTCCTCGGCGATCTCCTCCTCGGTCGGAACATAATCGAGTTCGAGCCATTCGGAGACGGGCTTTAGATCATCCCCCGCATAGACACGGCTTCCGGAGGACGTGCCGAGCACATCGGTCCGCTCGGAGATCCAAAGCGCGTCCTCCTTCCAGAAGGCAAATCCGTAAACGACCGGGCCAACGGTCAGCGTGCCGTCCTCAAGATGCAGCTCGGTCACCACGTAATCGTCGGACGCTTCATCGATCACAACCAGCAGGTTCAATTCCGGCGATTCGGGATCGAGATCGAGCAGAATCACGGTATCGAGCATCGAGCTGATATCGAGCTCCATGCGCTGGTTTCCAACCAGAATCGTCGTGGTATCGTCTTCTTCATTGAGGCTGAACGCGATATCCTCGGCGACGCCGTCGCGATTGAAATCATACGAGAACATCACCGCGTCCGAAACGTCCCAACCGAGCTCATCGTAGAGACGGAACACGATCGGAAGCGCGGGCGCATTGGCCGCTTCGGATTCGATCGGCGCGGGCTCGGGCTGCGTTGCGGTGGGCTGCTCGGTTTCGGACTGCAGAGCTGAAGCTTCAGCCGGTTCCGCCTCGGAGTCAACCGCTTCGGGGGAACGGGTCTGAACCAGGGCAGCGTCCGCCTTCGGAAGCGGAAGCATACAGGCGGTACCGAGCGCAAGCAGCGCGCAGAGAAGGAACAGAATGCTGCGTTTCATAACCAACCTTCGATTGAATCAGTCTTAGGATTGTTCGGACGGTTTATCCGAACGGAACAAGTCATATTTTTCGATTTCGGGATCTTCGGGATCGATCGGCGCGTGCTTGATTACGCCCTTTTGCCGCAGGATCAAAAACAGCGCAACCCCGAACAGGATCAGAAGGCTGACGATCTGCGAGAACGCGAGACCGAAATACCCGCCGCGCACCTCATCGTCGCGGAAGAACTCAATGATAAAGCGGAACACCGGGTACGCAATCAGGTAGATGCCGATCAGATTTCCGCGCCGCTCCTCCTTCTTGTTGGAGAGGATCAGATAGAGCAGCACGCCGAACAGCACGAAATTGAATGCGGATTCGATCAGCTGCGTCGGCAGGCGGCTGTCCCAAAAATGTGAGGCAAGGGCTCCGTGCATCCGAATTCCGTAGCAGCAGGGCTGCCAGACCAGTTCCCCGTTCACAACCTCATGCCCGAAATAGCAGCCGATCCGCGCAAACCCGTGAAACAGCGGGGTCGAAACGGCGACGATGTCCCACGCAAGGCGTTTCTTTTTCAGCAGCTTCCAAAAGAGCAGCGCCATCATGCCGAAGTATCCCAGAAGACCGCCGTAAAACACGATCCCGGAATTGTTGAACAAAATTTCCAAGGTAATGGTTGCGCCGACGCTCCGTAAATAGCTTTCGTAAGAGATCATGCCGAACAGCTTTGCGCCGACGACCAGGCCGATCAGCGACAACAGCATCAGCGGAATCTGCCGCACCCAGTTCTGCTTCAGATGAAAACAGAGCAAAAGCGCGCAAACAAACGCCGCAACGATGCCGAGCGCGGCAAACGTTCCGTACGTTAAAACGTGTTCCGTAAAAAATGTTCCGATTGCTTCCATGGTTTCATTATAATCAGGATCGGCGCGCTTTGCAAGAAGAGCGCGTCCGAATTCACAAGGGGTTCACAGGAACTCCCATCATTTGGGGCTTTTTCAGGCTTGACGAACGTTTCATTCCATGATAAGATGCGATCATCCCAAAAAAGGAGAAGAGCAAATGAAAAAATGGATACCTCTTGTGCTCGCGGCGCTCTTGCTGATGACAACGGCTGCCTGCGGAAAAGTGACAGAATTGGTTCAGGATACGGTAACAAAGCAGCTTGCCGAAGCGGAAGCGGCACTTGGACAGGAGGGCGCTTCGTTCTTTGCTGAGAGCGAGGAGACAGCCCTGCCCGAAGCGGAAGAAGTCGGACAGGCGCAAACGTCCGCGCTCCCGACCGAAGGCACGATCGTTTACAGCCCGGCGGACGAGGAAGACTTCGTATTCTGGTACAATGCGCAAAACTGGACGTATGAGATCGACTCGGACGGCGTAGAGCTGATCGATCTGGACGACGAGATCGAGGTCACCTCGGTGCGGCTCGCATCGATGGCGTTTACCGAGGCGAACGATATTCCGGAAACGAATCGCGAAGCGGTGGAACTGTTGCTCAATTCCAATTCCGATGAGGAATTTGAACAGATCAACAAGGAACCGGAAAACATCCTGGTGAACGGACTGGAAGGCACGCAGGGAGAAAGCGTTATGGATATCAACGGCATCAACCTGAACATGTCGGTTTCGGTCTGGAGAACCGAAGAACGCGTTTACGTGTGCATGATGTCGGCGGTCGACCATACGCTGGAGGAAGCGAAGGCGGTTCGACAAAACCTGTATGATACGTTCATGACCGCAAAGGACTATCTTGCGGCGGGCGGCGTTGCGCCCGAAGCGACGCCGGAGCCGGTCGTGGAAGTCGAACCGACCGAAGCGCCGATTTCCGGTCAGCCAACCGAGGCGCCGGTTGCGGCGAGCGTTGAAAACAGCGTTCTTGTCGATCAGGACGGGGTCAAGGTCACGGTGACGGGCATGACCATGGATGGTTGGTACGGTCCGTCGTTCCAGCTGACGCTTGAGAACAATACGGAACAAAACCTTACGTTTGCGGCCCGCAACAGCTCGGTCAACGGGTATATGATGGACGTTATGATGTCCCAAACGGTCGCGGCCGGCATGAAGGCAAACTATGATCTTACGATCAGCTCTTCCGATCTGGAGGCAGCCGGCATCAAAACGATTGCAGATATCGAGCTCTCGTTCAACATCTACAATTCCGATAGCTGGTTGGATTATCTGAACACCGATATGATTCGCATCGAAACGAGCGCGGCGAAGGAGTATCCGTATCCGTTTGACGACAGCGGCGAAGTCCTGTATAACGAAAAGGGCATCAAGATGGTCTATAAGGGAACGACCGAGAACTGGCTCTACGGCACCTCGCTCATCATTTACTATGAGAACAACAGCGATGTTTCGGTCAACCTGTCGCTGAAGAACGCTGCGGTCAACGGCTATATGGTCGATACGTATTCGTCGCAAACCGTTTTGCCGAATAAGCGTGCGATCGTCACCGTCGGGTTCAACGATCTCGAAAAGAACGGGATCACCAAGATCGAGACCGTTCAATTCACCCTGCAGGTCACGAATTCCAAAACGTGGGATTCCTTTGAGAGCGGCGTGATCAAGCTCAACGTCCAATAAGGCGATTGCCTTTTCAGAAGCGCTTTTTGGCGCTTCTTTTTTTGAATAACAGGATTGACAAATCGAATACTTCGTGATACGATGTATTCCACAAAGGGAGGCATGGAATGGATATTCAATTGAAACGCGGTCTTTTGGATGTATGCGTTCTGGCTGCAATTTCCGAGGAAGATTCGTACGGGTACAAGATCATCAAGGATATGAAGCCGTATCTCGTGCTGTCCGAGTCGACGCTCTATACGATTCTGAAGCGGCTGGAAGCGGCGCATATGCTGACGGTCCGGAGCGCAGAGCATGACGGCCGGCTGAGGAAGTATTACCATATCACACCGGAAGGATCCAAACGGATTGCGGAATTTAAGGAGGATTGGAAGGAAATCATGGCAATCTATCGATTTGTGACCAAGGAGGAGCAACCGCATGCGTAAACAGGAGTTTTTAACCGCGCTGCAAACACGGCTGTCGGGCTTGCCGCAGGAGGATGTGGAAGAGCGCGTATCGTTTTACGGAGAGATGATCGACGATCGGGTCGAGGAAGGACTTTCGGAAGAAGACGCTGTCACCGCAATCGGGCCGATTGACGCAATCGCAGAGCAGACGCTTTCGGAAATCCCGCTAACCAAACTGGTTCGGGAGAAGGTGCGACCCAGAAGGCAGGCGCGGGCATGGGAGATCGTTTTGATCGTCCTCGGCTTCCCGGTCTGGTTCCCGCTGCTCGCGGCCGCGCTGGTTCTTCTCTTTGCGGTGTATCTTGTGATCTGGGCAGTGATTGTATGCCTTTGGGCGGCAGAAGCGGCGGTTGCCGTCAGCGCGCTCGCCGGCGTGTTTGCCGGCGTTTGGCAGATCTGCCGGGGCGAACTGTCGCAGGGGCTGCTGCTGATTGCGGCAGGGTTTGTGCTGATCGGGCTGTCCGTGTTTCTGTTTCTTGCGGATAAGGCGGCGACGAAGGGCGCGGCCGTTCTGTCGAAGAAGTTGGTGCTTGGAATCAAATCCCTGTTTGTAAGAAAGGAGAATGCGATATGAAAAAAGCAACCGTTGCCTGGCTGATCGCTGCAGCCGTGTTTGTTGTGCTCGGAAGCGTGCTGTTTGTCGGCGTGCTTGCGGCGAACCATTGGACGTTTTCCGCGATCGGAACGCGATATGAGACAAATACGATTCCCGTCGTGGAACCGTTCAGGAATCTTTCCATTCAATCCGACACGGCGGATATTGCGTTTTTGCGATCCGACGACGGGACCTGTAAAGCGGTGTTCCATGAACATCCGAAGATCCGGCATACGGCCGTTGTACAGGATGGAACGCTCGTGATTACCGCGGTCGATACGAGGGAATGGTTTGAAATGATCGGCATCTCGTTTGATTCCCCGAACATCACGGTCTACCTGCCGGAGCAGAACTACGGGGATCTGGTGATCGATGAGCATACGGGCAAAATCACGATTCCGAAGGATTTCACGTTTGCAAATATTTTCGCCACGGCGAGCACCGGAGACGTTGCATGCTTTGCACAGGCGGAGCAAACGATGCAGATCAAAACGAGCACGGGGGATATCCGCGTTCAGGGCGTTGCGGTCGGCGAACTCGTTCTTTCCGTAACGACCGGAAAGGTCATTGCGGATTCGGTGGAGAGCAAGGGAGACGTTCGGGTCAACGTGAGCACCGGAAGAGCGGAGCTGAAGGACGTTGCCTGTGAAAATCTGATCTCCGCCGGAAGCACGGGCGGGATTCGGCTGACAAATGTTCTTGCGAACGGGTCCATCTCGATGGAAAGAAGCACGGGCAATGTGCAATTAGATCAGTGCGACGCGGCGGAGCTTACGATTCGGACCGATACCGGAAACGTAACCGGCTCGCTGCGCTCGGAAAAGGTCTTTGCGGTAAAGAGCGATACCGGCCGCGTCGAGGTTCCCGAGACGACGTCCGGCGGACTCTGCAAAATTACGACGGATACCGGAAACATCCGGATCACCATTTCACAACCGGGGGAACCATAAGATGAAAGAACAGATTTTAAGCGAAAAACTCCCGCTTGCGGGATTGAGGAATACCCGCGACCTCGGCGGGATGCATACAAAAAACGGACGGATTGTTTCGGGAAAGCTGATCCGCAGCGGCCATCTGTACGGCGCGACGCCGGAGGATCTGACGCTTTTGAAGGATCGTATTGCGCTGATCGTTGATTTTCGCACGGAGCAGGAGCGGGCGGAACAGCCCGATCCTTTGGTCGACAGCGTGGAAAACCTGCATGTGCCGATCTTCGAAAGTCTCGCAGCGGGCATTACGCAGGATCGGAAGTCGATTGACGAAGCGTTTGCGATCGTCGCGCAATCGCCCGATCTGGCGCTTCGGTACATGAAAAATCAATACGTGGGATTTGTCACCGACGCGTATTCAATCGCGCAGTACGGGCGCTTTGTCCGGCTGCTGCTTGCGCAGCGGGAAAAAGCGGTGCTTTGGCATTGCACCGCCGGAAAGGACCGCGCGGGGTTTGCTTCGTTGCTGGTGCAGGAGCTGCTTGGCGTGGATCGGGACGACATCTTTGCGGATTACCTGAAAACGAACGAATATCTGCAGCCGGAAATCGAGCAAATTTGCAAGAAAATCGGCTCTGCCATGGGCGGGCTGGATGAAAAAGCACAGAAAGCGCTGAACCGTTTGTTCGGCGCAAAGGAAGAGTATCTTGCCGGCATCTATCAAACGATCGGGGAACGATACGGCACCTTCGAAGCGTTTTTGACGGACGGCCTATGCATCACCCGCGCAGAGATCGAGCGGCTTTGGACGCTGTATGTTCAATAGGAAATCGCAAAAAAAGATACTATGCAAAAGCACAGCCCGGCGGCTGTGCTTTTTCGTTGAAGAATTTCAGTGCGTTTCGGTCAGGTCGGCGTATGCGGCGACGGCCGCGCGACAAAAATCGTCCGGCGCGAGACAGAGCTGGCAGCCGATCCGCCCGCCGGAGATGTAAATGGAATCGAACAGCATCGCCGTTTCATCGATCCGCGTGACAAATTTCTTTTTCATGCCGATCGCGGTGCAGCCGCCGCGCACATATCCGGTCAGCGCAAACAACTCCTTTTGCGGCAGCATCTCCACGGCTTTGACGCCGACCGACTTTGCGCATTTCTTGAGGTCGAGCGTTTCATCCACGGGAATGACGAACACATAGTGCGCCCGGTCCTGCCCGGTCGTGACCAGCGTTTTGAACACGCGCTCATGCGGGAGGCCGAGCCGATCCGCAGTCGACGCGCCGTCGGTGAACGCATCCGCTTCATATTCGGTATGGGTAAAGGCGATGCCCTGCTGCTCGAGAATCCGCATCGCGTTCGTTTTTTGCGGCTTTTGCACGGCGTTACAGTTCCTTTTTCAACAGAATGATCTGGTCGGTGCGCGCGATCTCGTAAAACCCTTCCTCCAAAAACAGACCGAGAGCGGGGTTGTCGATCGCCATATCGTCATATAGCACGGGGATCCCGCGCGATCTCGCGGCGGTACAGAGCAACCGAAGCGCCTCTCTTCCGTAGCCGCGGCGGCGGAAGCGGTGATGGATCAACACATTCGCCATATAGCCGCCCCATTTCGGATCGAACCGGAACGCGATTTCCCCGACGAATTCATCCTCCTCGTTGACAAGGTACCGATAGTATCGGAGGTTGCGATGGTTTCCGATCCATTCCTCGTACCATTCATCCCAGTCGGATTCGGGAAAGGCGATCGTGCCGCCCCACGCCGCGTTGTAGGACATTGTCTCCGGATCGGCAATCAACTGCCGCCGAAAGGACAGCTCCTCGCGCGCGGGCAGATGCAGCCGCAGCATACGTTTCGGTTCCGTCATCGGTTGTCTCCTTCAATTCACATACAGTTCCAGGCGTTGCCGCCGCTTTTTCGGCAGGGGCAGCTTGTCGAGCAACCGATGCCATACGAGCATCAGTACGCCGAATCCGACCGCGGCGATGCCCACAACGCGCCACACCTTCCATGGCTCCCAAAAATGCGCGAGCACGCGATCCGCCGTCGTAATCACGACTGCTCCGAGCGCAAGCAGCAGCAGATTTCTTTTGGTAAACAGCTTCCGAAGCGGCACATTCGGAAACAGCAGTTTCCATACAAGCACAAACAGTCCGAGCAGAACGCCGAATGCGAGCAGCAAATGCTGCAGGGCCTGTCCGATCGGAGAATTCCAAAGCAGCGAAAAAAACAGCGTCGCCGCCTCTCCGACCGCCCAAAGCGGCAACAGCAGCAGCGCGCGCACAGGCAGAGGAAGGCTCTGCACCCAAACTGTCAGCCGTTCCCGCCCGGTCAACGATTCATAGCGATCGGTCTCGATCACATAGGAACGGTGCTCCGTTTTTCCGACGTTCAGCACATGTGAGGCTTCTCCGTCCGGCTGTTCGGGCAAAATCAGGTCAGACGGATCCGGAACGGCCGTATGCACGAGCAAGCCCGCCGATACAACCGTTGCAGCCGCGCCGAGAGCGACGCGCCGTTTGATCTTTTTCGCGCGATTCTTCATCAATTCGATTTTACCATCTTTAAGCACCCGCCGCAAGGGGACGCGGTGCAACGAATTTGTAACATTTTACCACAGCTCCGGCTTATGATGGATCGAGTCCGCCTCGCTGAGCGTACGGATCACGCGGCACGGATTTCCCGCAGCGAACACGCCGCCCGGCAGATCGCGCGTGACGACGCTTCCCGCCCCGATCACGGTTCCGGGGCCGATCGTCACGCCCCCGGCGATGACGACGTTTGCCGCGATCCAGCAGCCGTCTTTGATCGTGATCGGCTTTGCGTATTCCCGATCCGTCCAGACCCCGTCCGGGCGGCGGCACATGCGGCGCTCCTGATACAGAAGCGGATGCACCGGCGGAATCAGGGAAACGTTCGGACCGAAGAATACATCGTCTCCGATCGTGACCGGCGCACAGTCAAGCACGGTCAGATTGTAATTGACAAAGCAGCGTTTTCCGAAAGTCGTGAAGCATCCGTAATCGAACTGCACGGGCGCGTTGATCCACGAGCCTTCGCCGAGATTCGGAACCAGCGCGTTCAGCAGCGCCGCCTGCCGTTCCTCGTCTTCGGGATCGCAGTCGTTATACGCTTTGCAGCCCTGCCGCGCCTTCTTGCGCAGCGCGAGCAGCGTTTCGTCCATCGGATCGTATAGCTTTCCCGACAACATTTTTTCGGTTTCAGTCATGTCAGAACTCCTCCGTTTCCCATAGCTTTGCCGCAAGCTCCATCGCAACGAACGCAACGCGATCCTTCTCGGCGAGCGCAAGTCCGTTCGCAAGGCTGCGCGCATCCCAGGTTTCGCTGTCCAGGTTATCCGCAGCGTAAAAGAACTGCAGGATGGTGCGCTTCCGGAACGCGGCGAGCGCAGCCAGCGCCGAGCACTCCATATCGACGGCGATGCATCCTTCCGCTTTCCGCTGTTCGACAAG
>ONLX01000121.1 GCA_900318765.1 uncultured Eubacteriales bacterium | reverse complement strand
TACGAATACGGCATGACCGTTCCCGTTGTGCCGATGCGTAAATGCATCGAAGGATGCTCCGCCATGGCAATATCCGGCATAGCATCGTCCGCCTGAATCACCCACCGTAGATACATGTCGTCAAGCGTGCCGTCTGCTTTGCTCTTTGCAAGAAACGCGTTGATCTTGCTTTTTAGATCGGGAACGGAAGCCTTTGGAGAAATGCCGACCGCAACGGTATTGTTGCTGTAATTTTCCTCCAGCAGCCGTACGCCCGTCGTTCCGTTCGCAAGCGCAAACTCCATCTCGCGCCGAGCGTACACAAAGGCGTCAAGGCGGCCTTTGGCAACTTCCTCGTATGCCGCGGGATAATCGTTATAAACCAAAACCTCGGCGTTCGGGTAATCGCTTTTTAACGTGTCAAACTCCAGCATATCGCCCGGCACGCCGATCTTTCTTCCCGGCTCGCCTAACTGATCGAGCGAGGTGATTGCCGCGCCGTTTCCCGTACAGCCGATCAACAGGCACAGCATGGCAATGATGCAGATGGAAGCCGGTATGATCCGTTTGTGTTCGTGATGTATCACGTCTTTATTCCTCCTGAACGCAGGCAGAACTCAATAATGGAAAATCTTCCGAACGCCCTTCACCTTGGAAAGCGGCAGAACGACGATCAAAGAGCCGATTGCCGTCAGCGCAAACAGTGTCAGAATGTACCAGAGCGGGTACTGCTCTCCGAACGCCTTGTAAGGCAGCAGGATGTTCACAAGTACGTCAAGCACGGCGACGTGCAGGATATACACACCGAATGATGCACGCGAAAGCGCGCGGATCACGGGGCTTTTCGTTTCCCGATCTCCCGCGAGCGCACAGATCAGCGTAAACAGTCCGACGCCGTACAGAAGCGCCGGCAACGTGGTCGCTTCCACCAGATAATCTCGAATGTCGGGGATGTCTTTGACCCATGCCTGCACGCCGAACACGCAGATGAGAGCCGCCGCAAGACCGAGCCCGTACAGCACGAACCGCATCGCCTTTTTCGGCGGAAACGTCGTCAGATACCAGCCGATCAGCAGATACGGAAGATAGCCCGTCGCATATTCAAAATGGAATTTGGTCAAAAACGACCCGACGGTGACATCCGCATCCCGCGTGAAGACCCCGAACGTCGTTGCGCCGAACCCGACGATGACCGAAAGCAAGATGAAGCCGAGGATGTACGGCTTGTTCTCCTTTTTGACAAACAAACGCAGAAACGGTACGGCAAGGTAAGCGCCGACGAGCATGAACAGATACCAAAGATGCGGATACAGGCCTTTCAACGTCAACAGATAGGTTACAAAATGCTTGGGGTCGGTCGGCTTGCCGCGAAGAAGCGGCAGCAGAAACGCGCGCCACGACGCATAGAACAACAGCCACCCGATCAGCAGCAGTACGATCGACAGGAACGACGTACGGTAAAAATTCTTTGTGTCGAACGGGCGATTCTCATCAAGCAGCAGCGCACCGGACAGCAGTAAAAACATCGGAACGCCGGCTCTGCCGAGTCCGTTGAACACGTTCGCAACGGTAAACGTCGCGTCATGATAGAACAGCACGAGCACGACGGTGACATGGATGAACAACACCATGCAGATCGCCGTGATGCGGATCAAATCAAACTTCAGAGCTCTCGGTTTCATAAACGCTTCCTTTTTGCAAATATCATTTTCATTGATGTCGGTTCCTTTCAGTTCCGTTTCACACGCCTGCGTGAAGAGGAGATCGCCCCGTTCGGGCAGACCAACAGACTGAGGTGGCAGCCGACGCATTTTTGTCCGTTCAGCACGGGGCGGCGGTTTTCATCGAACCGAAGCGCCTGATGCCCGCCGTCCGCGCAGGAAATCACACAGCGCCCACGCCCGATGCACTTTTCCCGATGGAACTTCGGGAAAACCACCGTGTCGCGCTCCAACACATCCGTCGTATCACTGACAGAATCCAGCGCAGGCCATCCACCGCATACGGAATACACATCGCAGCAGATGCGGCCATCAGCATGTTCGACAGAATCGTAAAAAGGTGATAGCTTTTCCACCCAACCTCCTGAATCTCGGGGTTCGGTTCATCCAGTAATTGGATACAGACCCCCAAAAAGACCAGAACGCAGAGCAATGTGCAAGCGATGATTGCAAGGATGCATCGAATCCGGTTGATGTGCAAAGCATCTGGGTTCTTTTTCTGCTTCATTTGCTGTCTCCCGTCAATCTCGTATTCGTGTGTCGACCGTCTGTTTTGCGCATGGACGCAGGACTTACTGTCCCATGGCGTCGAGCATCCGCATGACGATCCGTTCCGGTTCCGTCTTCGTACAGTCGAAAAGCCCTGTGCCGATCATCAGCATGCAGATAAGAAGGGCTGCGATTCTTTTGTTTGCTATGCCTTTCCATGTTTTCTTTCTGAATGATAAAATATAACAAATCTTGTCCAACAGATGTCCAACACACTTTGCCGGAATTCTTCGCGTTGTATCGAAATACAAACGGCTGTTGGACATTTGTTGGACGGGTTGTAATATATATACATAATGTTCGAAGGAAGCTTCGGAAAAATACAAATCCAAAAATGTATACAGGAGGATCGTATGAAAAGAACCGTTTGTTTTCTTGCAGTGTGCCTGTTCCTTTGTCTTATATTGATCGGATGCGGCAAGCAGGCAGCAAATACTGCCGCGTATCGGGGGATCGACGTCGCCTCGCCCGAATGGGTTGCAAAGCTTGACGCCGCAAAGGACGCAAAGCAGATCTTTGTCGTCGCGGCGCTGTCGGAGGACGCGACGGACGCATGGATTTCACTGCACGAAAAACAGAGCGACGGAAGCTGGCACATGGTCATGACGACGCCCGGCTTCATCGGCAGGAACGGTCTCGGCAAGACGCGTGAGGGCGACGCCAAGACGCCGGTCGGCGTGTTTCACTTCAACCGCGCCTTCGGCATTGCCGACGATCCGGGCTGCGCAATTCCCTACGTTCAGGTAGACAGCAATACCTACTGGTCGGGCGATCCGCGCGAAGGCTATCATTATAACGAGCTGGTCAATCTCAAGGATCTGCCGGGACTCGATGTCGAAAGCGGCGACTCCGAGCATATCATCGACTACCTCTATCAGTATCAATACTGCCTGAACATCAGCTACAATGAGGAAGGCACGCCGGGGCTCGGCTCCGCAATCTTTCTGCACTGCTTCGGCCCGGTCAAGCCGTACACCGGCGGCTGCGTCGCCATTCCGGAGGATTCTATGCGGTTTGTCATGCAGCACATTGACGCGGACACGGTCGTGGTGATCGATACCTATGAAGCGCTGTCAAACGGCGAAGATTGGCCTTCCAGTCTCTGGCCTGCCGGCAAATAATGGATTCCATGCAATGAGCCGGAACGGGGTACCCGTTCCGGCTCATTTTTCGTATTCATTGCATTTGTCCGAGCCGAAGCCATCCGGATCAATCCCAGATGCGGTAGGCCATTAAGAAGTGCTGTTTCCAGTAGGAGCCGCTCAGGACCGAGTCCGTGATGCGGACCTTGCCCGCGCTCGACGACGCGTCGATCATCTTTCCGCCGCCGAGATAGATTCCGACGTGTCCCTTGCCGCTGCCCGTGCCCGAGAACACCAGCACGTCGCCGCGCTTCAATTCGCCGCGGTCGAGAATGCGCAGGTACTTTTTGCACGTCGTCCAACCCTTGCTCGTCATATAGCTCTGCTTCACGCCCGCCTGGTTCAGGCACCAATAGACGAATCCCGAGCAATCGAACCGGTCCGGTCCCTTCGCGCCGCTTACGTACGGACACCCGAGCTTCGTCTCGGCGATCGCGATGAACGCTTCGACGCCTTCGCCGTAATCGATCGTGCTGCCGCTGCTGCCCGTATCGCCCGCAGGCGGATCGGTCGGCTTTTCGGTGGCTTTCGGCGTCGGGGTCGGGGTCGGGGGTTCGGTCGGCTCCGGCGTGGAGCCGTCCGGCCGCGGCGTGGGTTCTACGGTGGGCTT
>ONLX01000122.1 GCA_900318765.1 uncultured Eubacteriales bacterium | reverse complement strand
TTCCGGAAGGAAGGGAATTCATTCCGGCAAGGAGACAAAGTATGCCACGAAAAACAAACGATAAACGGAGGATCCTGTACGTACGGGATATTTTGGAACGGCACATTGGCAGGGCGGATGCAATCACGATGGCGGAGATTTTGTCCGCGCTCGGAACATTCGGCATCACGGCGGACCGCAAGAGCGTCTATGATGATCTGAAACAGCTTGAGCTGTACGGGATGCAGATCGGCCGCACCTGCGGCGGTCGGTACAGCGCGTATTATCTGCGTCGATAAGACTGCGCGTGCTTGGAAAATGCGGAGCGTCGGAAAAATGCTGATTCTGCATGAGGAGCAGTTCTGACCCAAAATATCAGGCAGGACGTATACGGGAGTCGCATACGTCCTGCTTTTGCTTGCTTTCGGTTTGCCGAATCAATTGCGAATAATCTTCATGCTCGGGCTTCTTTGGAAGTCCTCTTTTCGGATGATCAGGTTCTGAATGGTCATATAGGGCGGGAGCGAAGCGTTGAGCTTTTCGACCGCTGCGCGGATCGCAGGCTCGGGCTCGGCAATCTGCATCGCTGCGAGGACCGGCCCGTTCGGGAACACCTCGGCTTCCAGCACGGTGCGGCCTTCGATCACGGCTTCGCGCACAAGCGCATCCTTGATCAGCGGAATCTTCACGAGTGCAAGCTCCAGCTCCTCGGGGGAGACGTTTTCACCGTTCGGCAGAACGATGATGTTCTTGCGGCGTCCGGTGATGTAGAGCAGACCGTTTTCATCGATACGGCCGAGGTCTCCGGTCTTGAGCCAACCGTCCTCGGTGAAGATGTTCGCGGTTTCTTCGGGATCGTTGTAATACCCGAGCATCAAATGATCACCCTTGACCCAGATTTCATCGTCAACGATCTTGACCTGCTGCTCAGGATACGGCATTCCGACGGAAGTCGGATTGTCAAACGGATCGCCGTTGCCGGAAACGAGATTCGCGGTTTCGGTCATTCCGTAGCCGGGGCAGCAGATGATGCCAAGCTCCTGATAACGGCGAATGATGCCTTCCGGCACGTGCGCGCCGCCCGCAATCACGATGCGAAGCTTTCCGCCGAGCGCATCAAGACCGCGCATCTTGGCAAGCCCGGCGAGCATATCTGCAAGCGCAGGTACGAGCACCAACAGCGTCGGCTGTGCTTTCGGCAGCACGGCAACGACCGTCCGCATATCCTCGAGCGTATAGAGCAGCGAGCCGGTATAGAAGCAGGAAAGCAGGTTCCGGACGACGCCGAAGACGTGGCTGAACGGAATCAGCGCAAGGTACCGCTGCCGCAGCGCTTCGCCCGGCGCATAAACGCCATTCAGCGCGCCGCGCATCAATGCGCCGTGGGAAAGCAGAGCGCCCTTGGATTTGCCGGTGGTACCGCCGGTGAAGAAAATGGCGGCAGGCGTATCCTTCTCATTCTTCGCGTCGGGGACGGCTTCACCCGGCTTTACGAGTGATGCTTTGACGGCACATACGCCTTCGGGAAGCGGCATTGCGTGAACGCGCGCTTCCAACACATCGGCATACAGATACAGTTTGATGTCCTGCTTCTTGAGGTTTGCAGTCAGCTCTTCGCCGGCCATCGTCATCGGGATCGGGACGATCACGGCGCCGTACGTCATGACCGCCAGGATCAGCTCGGCGGCAAGCGCAGAATTCGGGAGTTGAATTCCGACGTGATCTCCGGGCTGGATGCCGGCATCTTTGAGATAGCCGCGAAGCCCTGCAACGGCAGCGATCATATCCCGGTAGGTCATCGGTCCGGCGATGCCGTCAAGCGCGAGATCGTCGGCAAAATTTTGTTCGGCAAATGCGACAAGATCGTTGATTGTCGGCATATAATGGAAGAAATCCCGTTCCTCTGGGGGAAGCAGACGCAGATAGTACTCAAGTGAATTCATAATGCGTTCCTTTCCTTGCTCCGCTGTGGCGGATAATGACGAAGTATACCATATCCGATCGCTTTTTGCAACAGCAAATAAAGGGAATCGAGACGGTTGGATTCCAAAGAAAAATCCCGGAAGAAACGCCTTCCGGGATCTTATGAGTTCGTAAAGATTACAGCGCGATTGCTGCGGTGTCGCGCGCGATCGCAAGTTCCTCATTCGTCGGGAGCACCATGACAAGGACTTTGCTTTCGGGCTTCGAGAGCACGTTTTCTTCGCCGCGCGGCACGGTACGGTTCTTCTCGAAATCGAAATCGATGCCGAGCGCGTCCATATCCTGCATAATCATTTCGCGCATTGCCCAGTCGTTTTCGCCGACGCCTGCCGTGAACACAATGCAGTCCACACCGTTCATCTCGGCGATGTACGAACCGATGTAGCGCTTGACGCCCTGCGCAAACATTTCCAACGCAAGCGTCGCGCGTTCGTTGCCCGCTTTGCTGGCAGCCCAAAGATCACGGAAGTCGCTCGAAACACCGGAGATGCCGAGCATGCCGCTCTTCTTGTTCATCAGCGTATCCATTTCCTTGATCGAAAGGTTCATCTTGTCCATCAGGAACGGAACGATCGCGGGATCGATGCTGCCGCAGCGCGTTCCCATCGGGAGACCTTCGAGCGGCGTCAGACCCATCGAGGTATCGACGCATTTGCCGCCCTTCGAGCAGCTCACGGACGAGCCGTTGCCGAGGTGACAGGTGATGACTTTCACATCGGGATCGCCTTCTCTTCCGAGCCGCTTGATCGCTTCGCCGGTCACGAACATATGCGAAGTGCCGTGGAAGCCGTAGCGACGGACGGAATATTCGGTATAGACTTCATAGGGCAGTGCGTACTGGAACGTCTTCTGCGCCATGCTCATGCCCCATGCGGTATCGAATACCGCGACCTGCGGCGTATTCGGCATAGCGGCGCGGCACGCATGGATGCCCATGAGGTTTGCGGGGTTATGCAGCGGACCGAGCGGAATCACTTCTTCGATCGCAGCGATGCATGCGTCGTCAATCAGCGCGGAGGCAGTGAAATTCGGACCGCCGTGGAGCACGCGATGGCCGACGGCCGCAACATCCGCCATGTCCTTGATGACGCCGATTTTCCCGTCGGTCAGAACGGAAAGAACCAGTTCGATCGCTTGCTGATGCGTGGGCATCGGAGCGTCCTTTTGGAACTTCTCGCCGCCGGTCGGCTGATAGGTGAGCTTGCCGTCGATGCCGATGCGCTCACAGAGCCCTTTTGCAAGGACGGATTCGGTGTCGATGTCAATGAGCTGATATTTGAGCGAGGAGCTGCCCGCGTTGATGACCAATACTGTTTTCATGAACAATCCTCCTTATTGCATCTGCGCCTGAACGGCAGTAATCGCGACGACGGAAACGATATCGTCCACGCTGCAGCCGCGCGAGAGGTCATTGATCGGGGCGGCAAAGCCCTGGCAGATCGGGCCGTACGCTTCCGCGCCGCCGAGCCGCTGCACGAGTTTATAACCGATGTTGCCCGCCTGCAGATCCGGGAAGACGAGAACGTTTGCTTTGCCTGCGACCGGAGATCCGGGGCTCTTGAGCTGACCGACGGCTTCGACTAGTGCGGCGTCCGCCTGCAATTCCCCGTCCACGTTCAGTTCGGGCGCAAGCTCTTTGACAAGGCGCGTTGCTTCGACAACCTTATCGACGTTTTCGTGCTTTGCGCTGCCCTTCGTCGAGAACGAAAGCATGGCAACGCGCGGCTCCATGCCGCAGAGCGCCTTTGCGCTTTCCGCGGAGGAGATGGCGATCGCGGCAAGCTGATCGGCGGTCGGGTTGATGTTGACCGCGCAGTCCGCGAATACGAGGAGACCGTTATCGCCGTACGCCTTGTTCGGAACTTCCATCAGGAAGCAGCTCGAAACCGTGCTGACGCCCGGCTTTGTCTTGATGATCTGCAGACCGGGACGCAGCGTATTGCCGGTTGAATTGATTGCGCCGGATACGAATCCGTCCGCCTTCTTGTCCTTAATCATCATCGCCGCATAGAACAACGGGTTGGCGATCATATCGCGCGCTTTTTCGGGAGTAACGCCCTTGGCTTTGCGGAGCTCATAGAACCACTCGCAGTAGCGCTCGTAATCGGGATCGGCAACGGGATCGATCGTATCGATTCCGTCGAGACTGACGCCGAACTTGTCAGCGACGGCCTGAATGTCCTCACGCTTGCCGAACAGCGTGACTTTTGCGATACCCTCCGCCGTAATGCGGGCGGCCGCCTGTACGGTGCGCTCTTCGGCACCCTCGGGCAGCAGAATGTGTTTCTGATCCGACTTGGCTTTAGCCTTGATCGTATCCATCAATGACATGATCCGTAAACCTCCAAAATAAAGTTTATAAATTATTCTACCATAGTTCATGAAAAAATGGTATAATGATTTCAGAATTTTTTTCAAAAGAGGTGCAGCCATGGGCGCAGTCGGAATCGTAGCGGAATACAATCCGCTGCATAACGGTCATATCTATCACATGGAGCAGGCAAAAGCGCAGACCGGCGCGGATTTTTGCGTTATCGCGATGTCGGGAAATTTCGTACAGCGCGGCGAGCCCGCCTGTGCGGATAAGTTTACGCGTGCCGAATGGGCGCTGCGCGCCGGAGCGGATCTGATCGTGGAAATCCCCCAATGCCTTGCCGTGGCGTCGGCGGAACGGTTTGCCGAGGGCGCGGTGAAATTGCTTGCGGCAACCGGTATTGTGACCGATATCGCGTTCGGCGTGGAAACGGAAAACATGGACGGGCTGTATCGCATTGCCGACATTCTTGACCGCGAGCCGCCCGCTTTTCGAACGAACCTTGCCTATCATCTCAAGCAGGGAAAATCGTATCCGCGCGCACAGTTTGACGCGTTATCGGACCTGAATATCCCACGCGGCGATGTCGCGCTTTTGACACAGCCGAACAATATCCTTGCCGTTGAGTACATCAAGGCAATCCGCCGATTCGCGCCGCATATCCGCGCGGTGCCGATCCTTCGGCAGGGAAACGGCTATAACGATACCGAGCTGACCGGAGCTCTTTCCAGTGCGACTGCGATCCGGCAGGCGCTGCGCGAAGGGAACGATGCGGTTCTGGATACGATGCCGCTGTTTGTGTCGGGCGCGATGCGGTTTGACGAACAATTTCCGATCACACTCGATTATTTCGGACCGATGATTCTGTATCGGCTGCGTTCGATGTCGCTGGAAGAGATCGCTGCGCTGCCGGACGTGTCCGAGGGATTCGAGCAGGTGATCGCCCGCGCGGTGCGCGAAACCTCCGATTTGTCGGCGTTTTTGGAACAGATTAAAACAAAACGCTATACGATGGCACGGTGCAAGCGTATTGCGGTTTCCGCTCTGCTGCACATGAATCGGGAATTGCCGGAGGAGCTTTTGAATCATCGGGAAAACCTGTATCTGCGTGTACTCGGCTTTCTGACCGGGTCACGCGGCCTGCTTGCGGCGATGGCGAGCGCGGGGAGCGCGCCGGTGATTTTGCGAAATTCCGATATCATGGATTGCACGGATATTGCGCGGGATTCCATGGCGATCGACGCGTTTGCAACCGATCTGATGGGATATGTCATCGGACGGGAGCCGCACCGCGATCAGCAGAGCGCGATCCGGCTTTGAGTGTTCTCTGACCGAGGCCGATATGGAATGGATTGCAAAAGATCGGGAACCGCTGGATTCGTCCGCCGTGGAAGCGCTGCGGACGTCTTTGGGCTGCTCCGAACCGTTTGCGAAAATCCTGTACCGGCGCGGCATCCGAAGCAAGAAACAGGCAGAGGAATTCCTACATCCAAAGGAGCAGCCGTTGCCCCGGCCTGCAATGCTGTTGGACATGGAACTTGCCGCACAATGCATTCAGCGGGCGATTGCGGCGGGGAAAGCAATCTGCATTTACGGCGACTATGATGTCGACGGCGTCTGCGCAACGACAATTCTGTACCGCACGCTCGCCACGCTCGGCGCGAACGTTTCTTATTATATTCCGAAGCGTTCGGGCGAAGGCTACGGCATGCATGAAAGCAGCATAGTACACCTTGCCCAAAAAGGCGTCGGATTGATCGTGACAGTGGATAACGGCATCTCCGCGCATGCCGAGGCAGAGCTTTGCAAAGCGCTCGGCGTGGAGCTTGTGATAACGGATCATCACCGCTGCCATGAAACGCTGCCCGATGCGGCGGCGGTCGTTTGCGCGACGCGGCCGGGGCAGGCGGAGGGAATCGCTTCGCTGTGCGGAAGCGCGGTTGCCATGCTGCTTGCAATGCAGCTCGGACAGCCTGCCGAATCGATGCTGGCGATCGCCGCTCTTGCGACGGTGGCGGATATTATGCCGCTTGTCGGATTCAACCGAGCGATTGTCGCGCGCGGGATACCGTTGGTGCAGAAGGAACCGGGACTCATGGCGCTGTTGGAGACGGCGGGCGGTCAGGACCGTCCGATTGATGAGACAACGCTCGGTTTTATGATCGCGCCGCGGATGAATGCGGCAGGACGCATGGGAGACGCGCGTCGCGCGGTCGAGCTTCTGATCGCAGGGGATGAAGCGTCGCGCCGCCACTTTGCAGCCGAATTGGACGCGGCAAATGCCGCGCGGAAGCAGGAGGAGCAACGCATCCTCAAGGAA
This sequence comes from uncultured Eubacteriales bacterium, assembly GCA_900318765.1. Taxonomy (GTDB): domain Bacteria; phylum Bacillota; class Clostridia; order Christensenellales; family CAG-138; genus UBA3792. Next base: position 56,711 of record ONLX01000122.1, on the reverse strand, counting down.
GCGGAGCAACAGATTGATCCGACGGCACAGCATCGCATGCTGATTCTGCGCGGAGAGGACTGGAATCCCGGCGTGATCGGTATCGTTGCGTCACGGATCGTGGAGCAGTACGGCTGTCCCGTATTTCTGTTCACGCACAGTGGAGAAGAGCTCATCGGATCGGGCCGCAGCGTACCGAGCATCGATCTGTTTCGGCTGCTGTCCGAGCACAGCACGTTCTTTATGCGCTTCGGCGGCCACGCGGGGGCGGCAGGGGCTTCCATGCCCTTGGACGCGTTCGAACCCTGCCGGAAGGCGTTTTTGGAAGATCTTGCAGCACAATTCCCCGATGGACTGCCGCGGGAACCGCTGGAATACGAGGACGTTTTGTCGCTTTCCGATTGCACGGTACCGTTTGCCGAGGAACTCGAGCAGCTTGCGCCGTTTGGCGAGAGCAACCGAGAACCGCTGTTTTTGATTGCGGGGACCTTGTCCGCCGTGGCGGCGATCGGGCGTGACGGCGAACATCTTTCCGCTGTGCTCGAGACGCAGCAAAGCAGACTGCGCTTGGTTGGATTTCGACTCGGCGATCGCGTCAAAGCATGGAGCGCGCTCGAAAAGGTCGAGACGCTCTGCACCGTTCGAAAGAACGAATTCCGGGGAACCCTCTCGGTGAACGCGTATCTGACGGCGTTGCGGGTCGATTGCCCCGCGGCGCTTTTGGAGGCTGCAAAAATGCTGTTGGAAGAGGAGAGCGGTCCTGCGCGGCTTCGGGTCCGTCTCGCTTCGCGAATGCGACCGGATGAGACGCAGATGCGAACTATTTTTGTGAAGCTCCGCGGGCGGCTGCAAACCGGCCTTCGAATCGACGAAGTGTATGAGGAAGGGCTGATTACGCTGCTGATTCTGCATGAAGCGGGCATTGTCGAATATTCGGATGAAACATTTTACGAAAGAGCAGTCGCCGGAAAGCGAGATATTACAAACGGACGCTTGTATTCCTTGTTGTATCGGTAGTATAATAACAACGCTATGGAAGAACTTGGGGAAATGAAAGAGCTGCTGCTCACAGAATTCCGGAAGAAATTCGGAATCGAGCAGGGCGAAAAACTGCGCGAGGCAATTGCGTTTGCCGAGCGCGTGCATTGCAATCAGCGGCGGGATGCCGGTGATCCTTTTGTCACGCACCCGCTCACCGTAGCCTCCTATCTGCTGAAAATGGGGATGGACGCGCCGACGATCATCGCGGGCGTTCTGCACGATACGGTGGAGGATGGCGACAATATTACGACGCAGGACCTCGAGCAGCGGTTCGGCAAAGAGGTCTCACGGCTCGTGGACGGTGTAACCAAGCTGACCAAGTCCGGAAATCAGACCTATATTACCAAAAAGCAGGAGCAGACGGAGAACCTCCGCAAACTGTTCCTCTCCATGGCGGAGGACGTTCGCGTCGTCATTATCAAGCTTGCCGACCGATTGCACAACATGCGAACACTGGCCTATTGCACGCCCGAAAAGCAGGCTCGGAAAGCAAAGGAAACGCTGGAGGTGTATGCGCCGCTGGCGGACCGATTCGGCATGGGCATCATCCGGTCGGAACTTGAGGACCTGTCGTTTCGCTATCTGATGCCGGAGGCGTATGAAAAGCTTCGTGCTGAGGTAGGGGAACAGCAACAGGAGCGGATGGATGCGTTGAAGAGTGCTATGGAGCTGATGAAGAAGCTCCTTTCGGAGGCGCATATCGCGGGCGAGGTTTCGGGACGGCCGAAGCATCTGTATTCGACCTACCGCAAGATGCAGCGAAACAATTACAAACTGAATGAGCTGTATGACCTGATTGCGATCCGCATCATTGTTGAGACGGTGAACGATTGTTATGCGGCGCTCGGGGTTGTCCATGCAACGTGGAAACCGCTGCCCGGCCGCTTCAAAGATTATATCGCCATGCCGAAGCCGAACATGTATCGTTCGCTGCATACGACCGTCATGAACGAGAACGGCATCCCGTTTGAAATCCAGATTCGCACGCGCGAAATGCATGAGACGGCGGAATACGGAATCGCCGCGCACTGGATGTATAAGGACGACAAGAAGGTCATGACCGAACTCGATAAAAAGACCTCCCTGATCAAGCAGATTATTGAGACGGAGGAAACGAGTGAGGACAGCCGTGAGTTTGTCGAAAACGTTTTGAAGGATTTCCTCGGCGAATACATTTTCGTGTTGACGCCCCGGGGCGAGATCATTGATCTCCCGGTCGGATCCACGCCGCTCGATTTCGCGTATCGGATTCATACGAACGTCGGGCATCATTGCCAGGGCGCGCGCGTCAACGGGAATATGGTGCGGCTCGACTATAAATTGAAGACCAACGACGTCGTTGAAATTCTGACGTCGAACGCACAGATCGGACCGAGCCGCGACTGGCTGTCGATCGTGAAGACGCAATCGGCCAAGAATAAGATCCGGCAATGGTTCAAGCGTGAAAACCGCGACGAGAATATCGCGCGCGGCAGGGAGATGCTGGAGGAAGCCGCAAAGCGGCATGGCCAGAACCTGGCGACCCTGCTAAAGCCCGAGTATTACAACACCGTCATGCAGCGCATGACGATCAATACGCTCGACGATCTTTACGCGACGATTGGATTCGGGGGAATCTCCGCGGGGCAGGTACTGCATAAGCTGTTGGATCTGCACCGCAAGGAGCAACGGCTTGAGGAAATCAACCGCCAGCTCGAAGAAGCGGGCAAGGAACCGGCCAAGCCCACGCGGCGGACGAGCACAAACGGCATATTTGTACACGGCGATCCCGGAATGGCGATCTTTTTTGCCAACTGCTGCAACCCGCTTCCGGGCGATGCGATCATCGGGTATATCACACGGGGCAGAGGCGTTTCGATTCATCGGGCGGACTGCAAGAATGCGATTTCCCTGCTCAAAGAGCCGGACCGCATCATCGAGGTTGAATGGGCGGCGGAGGAGAAGTCCTCGTTCTCGGCAACAATCCGTCTGCGCGTGGTCGACAAGGCGGGTACGCTGATGGAGGTCAGCAAGGTGCTGATGAGCCTCAACGTGAATATGACCTCGCTGCAATCCCGCTCGACCGACGAAGGCGACGCGATCATGGATATGACGTTCACGGTTACCGGGTCGGAACAGCTGAAAATCATTCTGAACAATCTACGCAAACTACCCGAGGTTATCGACGCTTTCCGCGTCTGATCCGAAAATCATTTTCCAGGAGGCCGTATGCGCGCCGTGGTTCAACGATGCAGTCAGGCAAAAGTCGAAATCGACGGAAAACCCGTCGGTTCGATTGCGCATGGGCTGTGTGTTCTGCTCGGTATCGACGTCGAGGATACCGAAGCGGATGCGACGTATCTATGCGAAAAACTGATCGGTCTGCGCATCTTTGACGATGAGAACGGCGTGCCGAATCGCTCCGTTGCGGATGTGGGCGGGAGAATCCTTCTGATTTCCCAGTTCACGCTGATGGGCGACGCGCGAAAAGGCCGCCGTCCGAGCTACATTGCTGCAGCGCGCCCGGAGACGGCCGTTCCGCTGTATGAGCACTGCATCGCGCTTTTGAAACAATCCGTCCCGGTGGAAACGGGCGTATTCGGGGCAGATATGCAGGTAACCCTGACGAACGACGGCCCGTTTACGATCTTGCTCGATTCGCGGAGGACATTCTGATGCTGCATACGCTGCCGATGGGCCCGCTCGGGGCCAATTGTTATGTGTGGGAGAACGGCCGGGAAGCCCTTGCGATCGATGCGTCGGACGCGGCCAAGGTACTGGCTTTTCTCAATTCCCGCCATCTTTCTTTAACGCATTTGGTGTTGACGCATCGGCACTTTGACCATCTTGCCGGGGCAGCGCAGCTGCAAAAGGAAACGGGATGCCGGGTGTTGATCCATCCGTCGGATGCCGACGGGCTGCGCTCCGCAAAGGCTGCGCATGCCGCTATGATGCAGGGCGCGTTTACGCCGTGCGAACCGTCGGACCTTTTGGAGAACGGCGATACCGTCGAAGCGGCAGGGCTCAGACTTTCGGTGCTGCATACGCCGGGCCATACGGCGGGCGGTATCACGCTTGTTTCCGATGAAAACCGGTTTGCGTTTACCGGCGACACCGTATTTTACGAAGGCGTCGGCAGAACCGATCTTCCGACCGGAGATGTTCGTGAGTTGATGCGCTCTCTCGAACGGATCCTTGTGCTTCCCCCATCTTATGTTCTGTATCCCGGCCACGGCGAGCCGACAACGGTCGATCACGAATCGGTTTTCAATCCGCTGCTGCAATATCGGAGTCACGCATGGTTCAACTGATCACAAACGTTCCGCAATATGAAAACGACATTGCCGAAGAGATTCGGCTCTTTTTGGGCGCTGTTGAAATCCGAAGCGACGCAGCGGATCCGGACCTGGTCATGACCGTTTCGCTTCAGGAAGAGGATCTGTATGCGTCCGGCACGCTCGGCAAGGCAACAGCCGGATTTGCGGTGCTTCCGGACGGCGGGGATCTTCTGGAACGCAAACGGCAGCAAAAGCGCGCAGTAAAGCGCGTTGCGTTTGCCCTTCTGATGCAGGCGTTTCCGATGGATATGCCTTGGGGCAGCCTTACGGGTATTCGGCCGACAAAGCTTTTGCGCGAGCTTGCGGATCGGTACGGGGCAGAGGAGGCCGTGCGTCAGTTCCGGGAAGTGTTCTCGGTCTCGGAAGAGAAGCTGCGGCTTGCGGCAACGATCAATGCCGTGCAGAAACCCTATCTTGAATCGGTCGGGCCGCGCGATCTGGATGTCTATGTCGGCATTCCGTACTGCCGCACGCGTTGCCTATATTGCTCTTTCGGCGCGGAGATCGCGAGAGGCGCATCGGTCGAAGGATATCTGGCCCCGCTGTTTGAGGATATCGAGCGCGGCGGAAAGATTGCGGCAGAGGGCGGATGGCATCATCGCGCCACGTATATCGGCGGCGGAACGCCGACGGTATTGAACGCGGATCAGCTCGATCGGCTGTTGACGCATTTTGAATCCGTCTACGGCGGTTACGGAACGGAATGCACGGTGGAAGCGGGGAGACCGGATACAATCACCAAGGAGAAGCTTGCGGTGCTGAAAGCACACGGGATCGGACGCATCTCCATCAATCCGCAGACGATGAACGATGAAACGCTGCGCCGCATCGGCCGCGCGCACACGTCTGCCGAAATTCGGGAAACGTATGCGTTGGCGCGTGCGGTGGGGTTCGATTCGATCAATATGGATCTGATCGCAGGCCTGCCGGGGGAGGACGAGAACGATTTTGCGCGGACCCTGGAGGAAATTATTGCCCTCAGGCCCGATAATCTGACGGTGCACACGCTTGCGGTCAAGCGTTCCAGCAGACTTAAGGAGCAGCTCGAACGGTATCCGCTTCCGAGCAAAGAGAGCGTGACGCACATGATCGACATGGGATTCGATGCCGCAAAACGGATCGGACTTTGGCCATACTATATGTATCGGCAGAAATACCAGAACGGCAATTTGGAAAACGTCGGGTATGCCGGGCGCGAAACGATCTGCATGTACAACATCGATATGATGGAAGAGACGACCTCCATTCTGGCGCACGGAGCAAACGCGATGACCAAACGCATCTTCAACGCCGAACGCCGTGTGGAACGCATCGCAGCGCCGAAGGATGTTCCGACCTATGCGAACAAGCTCGATGCGCTGGATCGCCAAAAGCGCGCGCTGCTCCTTTGTTAAATCAATAAAAAAGACAATTGTCCGATTGCGTGACAATTGCCTTTTTTGCTGTAGAGAAACTCATTCGTCCAGGAGCCGCAATCCGTCCACTTCGCCGATCACGTTCATCGCGTATTCCCGCGCGCGGGAGAAGGATTTTTGCTCATTGCGCGATAGATCGAATCGCTTCAGCGAGGACGTATCCTCAAATACCGGGAACGCAGCAAAGCGCGGCTTTTCGATCGCGCGGCGCATCACGAAGGTGGGCAGGTATGCCGCATCGATCAGGGAAACGGTGTCCGTCTCAAAGTCCTTTTCCAGTGTTAACTGGAGATATAGCCCCGTCGAACGCTCAAACCCCTCGTTGGCAGTGAAGTTTCCGAGCGAATAGGCAACGAGCCCAGTGTATTCTTCCCGCCCGCGCAGTACGGTCGTATATTCAATGCTCTTCACGTAATGCGGATGAGAGCCGATGATGCAGTCCGCGCCCGCTTTGAGAAGCTGCTCGGCAAGTCTGCGCGTAATCTTATCGACGGGGTTGGGGTTTTCGTAGTCCCAGTGCGCGAATACGATGATAAACTCGGCGCCTGCGTCCTTTACGCGTTCCAGATCCTCCAGCACATCGTCGGTCAGCTGATCACCCTCCGAGAGCAGCCCGACGGCAACATGCGCTTCATCCATCGTGATGTGTTTGATACGCTCGTTGATGACGCGCGTCGCGGCGACAATCCCGATCCGAATCCCGTTCACTTCAATGATACAGGGGGTTTCACGATCGTCTTCATCGAGAAACGTTCCGGTTTGATAGAACCCGGCGTCGCGGATCACTTCGGTCGTGCGATACATTCCATCCGTCTCCTTGTCAAGAACGTGGTTGTTCGCAGTCGTCAAAAGATCAAATCCGGCGTCCTTCAATGCGTCCAAAAGAGAATCCGGCGCATTGAATCGTGGGATTCCGGTTTCACCGGTCAACATCGCGCTGTATCCCGCGCTCTCACCGGCGAGCGGAACTTCGAGATTCGCGCACATCAGATCGACGGAGGAAAACAACTCGGCACACGGAGCGAAAAGCGCGGAAAAATCATAGTTGCTGCCGGAGCGTACGTCTCCGATAATGCCGCTGGGAATCATAATGTCGCCCACGGCGCCGATGACGGCGGTCTGAGGCGTAGGGACAGGGGTCGCGGTCGGTTCGGGAGTTGGTGAAGGTGTCGGCTCCGGAGACGGCGTAGCCGTCGGAACCGTGGTCGGCGTCTCGGTCGGCTCGACTTCGTTTACCGAAATTTCGGAAACGGCAGGGGTTGAATCCGGCGACGGACTCGGCGCGTCGGATGCGGCGGGAGGCGGCACCATGACCTGGGCCGCTTGTTCATAACAGCCGAGCGAACCGAGCAGCAGCACAGAAAGCAGCAGCAGAACGATTTTTTGCAATGACATAACAGAATCCGTTATTCCTGCCCGTCCGAACCGTCGCCGCTTGTTTCGGCAACGTCCGCATTCGTTTCGGCAACATCTGCGTTCGCTTCGGCCTCCGGTTCCCCATCGAGAACGATCTCTTCGCCGTCCGCCTGCTCGGGCGTGGGAACGGAAAACTCTTCTTCATGAAAGTCCCGGATCGGTTCATCTTTGGACCACTTGCGCGAGAGCACGAGAATGACAACGCCTGCCGCAAATACCGCAAGGCTGATCCACTGCGAGGTCGAGAAGATGCCGTAGATGCCGCGGATCTTGTCGCCGCGGAAGTATTCGATCACAAAACGCCAAACGGCGTAGAGAATCAGGTACCAAGCGGTAACGGTGCCGCGATGCTTGTTGTTTTTCAGAATCACAATCAGCAGAGCGGCAAGCAACAGCAGGAACAACGATTCCATCAGAGGAACCGGCAGACGCATCACGCCGTCCCGATACGGTACAGCAAACGTTCCGTCATAATGGAAATGGCCACCGAGCGCTTCCTCCCCCGTTGCGATACCGTAGCAGCAGCCGACGAGCAGGCAGCCGATCCGTCCCCCCGCATGCGCGACGCAGAAGCACGGCACGATGAGATCGGAGAACGTAAAGAAATTGCGCTTCTTTTTGATACAGAGCAGCAGCAGCCCGACGACACCGCCGACGAGTCCGCCGTAAAAGACCATGCCGGAGGTAATCAGCTCCCAGAGTCCGCGCCAGGTAAAGTTGCGGAAAACATCCAAGAACACGTCCGGCGTAACGATCCAATACAGCAGTTTCATGCCGATGAAACCGCCGATCACCGCCCAGATCACACCGTCGAGTATCTCATTGTTCCAATCGAGATTGGTAAAGCGGCGCGCCCAGTAGCAGAGCACCATCGCAAGAATCGTTCCGATCAGAATGCAAAAGCCCATCGACGGAATGCCGAAGTTGCCGATATGAAATAAATAATCGCCTACCATAAGGATCTCCTTTCGGGATCCATTCCGATGGAATGGATTGTATTTAATATACCATAAACGCAATTTCTTGTAAAGCGGTTGACAAACGTCGAGGAAAAAGTTAAAGTAAATTATTATCGGAAAAAACCGTCGGAAAGGACATTGGTATGGCAGAACGATACGATTTTGCCGCGATCGAACAGAAGTGGCAAGCCATCTGGGCGGAGCAGAACTGCTTCGCAGCGGAAGAAGATACAAAGAAGCCGAAATTTTACGGACTCGTTGAGTTCCCGTATCCGTCCGGCGCGGGCATGCACGTCGGGCATATCAAGGCATATACGAGCCTGGAAGTGATTTCCCGCAAACGCCGGATGCAGGGCTATAACGTCCTGTTCCCGATGGGGTTCGATTCGTTCGGTCTGCCCGCTGAGAACTATGCAATCAAGACGAATACGCATCCGCATCTGATTACGACGAAGAACATTGAGCACTTCAAAGAGCAGATGAAGCGCGTCGGCTATTCGTTCGACTGGAGCCGCGAGATTGCAACGTCTTTGCCGGAGTACTATCGTTGGACGCAGTGGATCTTCCGCAAGATGTTCGATCACGGTCTCGTGTTCCGCGCCAAAACGCAGGTCAATTACTGCCCGGCGTGCAAAGTGGTCCTTTCGAATGAGGATTCGCAGGGCGGCAAGTGTGACATCTGCCACAGCGACGTGGTGCAGCTCTCCAAGGACGTCTGGTACCTGAAGATCACGGCATATGCCGACAAGCTGCTCGAAGGGCTGCAGGATGTGGAGTATCCGGATTCGATCAAGCAGCAGGAAGTGGATTGGATCGGCAAATCCGTCGGCGCATTCGTAAACTTTGCAATCAAAGATTCCGACGAGAAACTGGAAATCTACACCACCCGGTGCGATACATTGTTCGGCGTGACCTTCATGGTCATGGCTCCTGAGCATCCGATGTTGGATCGGTATCGGGATCGGATCCGCAATTGGGACGAGGTCGAGGCCTATCGTGCCGTCTGCGCCAAGAAAACCGAGTTTGAGCGTACGCAGCTCGTGAAGGAAAAGACCGGCGTGAAGATCGACGGGATTACGGCGATCAATCCGGTAAACGGAGCGGAGATTCCGATCTTCCTCGCCGATTACGTCATGATGGGTTATGGAACCGGCGCCATTATGGCAGTTCCCGCGCACGATCAGCGCGACTGGGAATTTGCCAAGAAGTTCGGCGCAAAGATCATCCCGGTGATCGAAGGCGGCGACGTCGAAAAAGAAGCATACACCGGAAACGGCAAGATGATTAATTCGGGCTTCCTGAATGTTTACGACAACAAAAAGGATTCCATCGCCGCGATGCTCCGCTACCTGGTCGAACAGGGCATCGGGCAAAAGGGCGTACAGTACAAGATGAAGGATTGGGCGTTCAACCGCCAACGCTACTGGGGAGAACCGATCCCGCTGATCCATTGCCCGAGCTGCGGAACGGTCGGCGTACCGTATGAGGAGCTTCCGCTCAAGTTACCGGATGTTGAGAACTTTGAACCCGGAACGGATGGGCAATCGCCGCTCGCGCGGATCGAATCGTTCGTGAACTGTACCTGCCCCAAATGCGGCGGCCCCGCACGGCGCGAGACCGATACAATGCCGCAGTGGGCGGGCTCGAGCTGGTATTATCTGCGATTCATCGATCCGCACAATGCGGAACGGTTCTGCGATCCGGAAAAGATGCGCTATTGGATGCCGGTCGATTGGTACAACGGCGGAATGGAGCACGTCACGCGGCACCTGCTGTACTCGCGCTTCTGGCATCATTTTCTGTACGACATCGGCGAAGTCAATACGCCGGAGCCGTATGCCAAGCGCAGCTATCAGGGCCTGATTTTAGGACCGGATGGCGATAAGATGAGCAAGTCCAAGGGCAACGTTGTCGATCCGATCGACGTCATCGATCGGCTTGGGGCGGATACGCTCCGCACATACGTTATGTTCATGGGCGATTACATGGCGGCAACGCCGTGGAGCGAACAGAGCGCGAACGGCTGCAAACGATTCCTCGATCGCGTCTGGCGGTTGTCGGAGCTGGTCAAGGGCGAGGGCGACACCGACGAAAAACAGCGGAGCGCTGTGCATGCCTGCATCAAAAAGGTCAGCGAAGATATTGAACATATGAAGTTCAATACCGCGATCGCGGCGATGATGTCGCTTGTCAACGATTTCTACGCGAGGGGAAGCCTCACGCGGGAGGAACTGCATACGCTGCTGCTCTTGCTGAACCCGTTTGCGCCGCACATGACCGAAGAGATGAACGAGCAGCTCGGCTATTTGGAACAGCTGCATCATGCCGCGTGGCCGACGTACGACGAGAGCGCGCTTGTCGCGACTGAGGTGGAATACGGCGTTCAGGTGAACGGAAAAGTTCGGACGCGCATCTCGATGCCGGCGGATGCGGACAAAGCTGCTGTCGAAGCAGCCGCAACGGCATCCGAGGATATTGCGCCGTATCTTGAAGGGAAGACGGTGCGCAAGGTAATCGTCGTCAAGAATATTGTGAATATCGTAGTGAGCTGAGGAGGGCAGCATGGCTTACGCAGACGAGGTCTTTATCGCGATGTGCCGCGATATTATCGACAACGGAACGGATACGACCGGAGAGAAGGTTCGTCCGCATTGGCCGGATGGGACACCGGCCTATACGGTGAAGATATTCGGCGTGGTGAATCGCTACGATCTTCGGAAAGAGTTTCCGATCATGACACTGCGCCGCACTGCGATCAAATCCGCGGTTGACGAACTGCTTTGGATCTGGCAGCGCAAGTCGAACAACATTCACGATCTGCATTCGCATATCTGGGACGAATGGGCGGATGAAACCGGATCGATCGGCAAGGCATACGGCTATCAGATGCAGGTAAAGCATGCTTATCGGGAAGGCATGTTCGACATGGTCGATCGGGTCATTTTCGATCTGAAAAACAATCCATACAGCCGCCGGATCATGACGAATCTTTATAACTTTTCGGATCTCCATGAGATGCACCTGTATCCCTGCGCGTACAGCATGACGTTCAACTGCACGAAGAACAAGGAAACCGGAAAACTCGTTCTGAACGCAATCCTGAATCAGCGCTCGCAGGATGTGCTTGCCGCGAACAACTGGAATGTTGTGCAGTATGCGGTTCTGGTGCATATGATGGCGCAGGTTTGCGAGATGGAGGTCGGCGAGTTTGTGCATGTGATTGCGGATGCGCATATCTATGATCGACACATCCCGATTATCGAGGAATTGATTCGGCGGGAGCCGTTCCCGGCCCCGAACTTCCTTCTGAATCCGGAAGTAAAGAACTTCTACGATTTCAAGCCCGAGGACGTAATGCTGGAGGGCTATCAATTCGGCGAACAAATCAAGGGCATTCCGATCGCGATCTGATCGGGCGGGGAAGTATGAAAGACGTCTTTCTTTTCGTCCTTGAAATGATCGGGACGGTCGCGTTTGCAATCTCCGGCGCGATGGTCGGCGTTCAGAAGAAGATGGATCTCTTCGGCATTGCCATTTTGGGCATGGTTACGGCGACGGGCGGCGGAGCAGTACGCGATCTGCTTTTAAACATTGCGCCTCCGACCGTGTTTCGGAACCCGGTGTACGCTCTGACCGCGATCGGCGTCAGCATCATTGTGTTTATTCCGGCGGTACGCCGTGCGTTTACACAGCATACGCGTGCGTACGAGCTGACGCTCCGTGTGATCGATGCGGTCGGTCTCGGCGTGTTTACGGTGGTCGGCGTGCAGGCCGCTTATGCGGCGTTTCCGGACGCGAATCTGTTTTTGACGTCGTTTATCGGCGCATTGACGGCTGTCGGCGGCGGAATTTTGCGGGATGTGCTGGCCGGAACGATGCCATACGTCTTTGTCAAGCATTTCTATGCCTGCGCCGCTTTGATCGGCGCGATTGCGTGCGCGCTGCTCTGGCCGGTCGGAAGCATCCTCGCGATGCTGGCCGGGATGGGGATCACGATCCTGTTGCGATTGTTGGCAGCGCACTTTCATTGGAACCTTCCCAAAGCGAAATGAACAACGGTTGAACCGGACTTTTGCGGACAACGATTGGTGAAATCCGATCGAATCCCTGCAAAAGTCCTTTTCTTTTTGCCTATCGCATGGTATACTGATCGCATCGAAACGCAAAGGAGGAATCCCAACCTTATGAAAGCACCGTTTTCCGCCTATCTGGACGGGATTGCGCCTGCATTGAAAGCGGTTGTGAACGCGCTCGGGGATACGTATGACTATGTCAGCGTCCTGTCTACCGACTCGATCGGGTTCACGATCACAATGTCGCAGCGCAACAAATCGGTTACCAATGAAACGATGACTACGGAGCGCGGCTCGGTCGTTCGCGTCATGCAAAACGGACTGTACAGCGAGTATGCGTTCAATGAATTTGACCCGGAGCATCCCGAAGCGACAGCAGAACGGCTGAAGGCAGCACTGGATGCACAGCTTGCGCTGCTGAAGGCAACGAATGCACAGATTTATACCACGGGAATCCTATCGGACGAGCCGCTTACGCTGCGCGTCGAGAAGGAGACGGAACGGCTCCCGGAGACCGAGAATGTTGAAGCGCTTGTCGGATTTCTGATGCGCCTTTCCGATCGCGGAATGGCTACGATCGAAGGCGCGATCGACTGCAACGTGCGCGGTATGTCCACACACATTTCCAAACTGTTCCTGACCGCAAACCGCGATCTGAGACAGAGCTACGTCTACACCGAGGGCAGCATCTCTGCGTTCGGCCCGAATGCGGAGGGCGAAATCAAGAACGCGTACGAAGGCGTTTCGGGACTCGGCGGACCGGAGATTCTGGAAGGACTGAACGGCGTACTGGAAAAGCTCCCGAAACAGATGGCAGATCTGCTTGGATCGGAGAAGATCGTTCCGGGTGAGTATGAGATTGTCACGGATCCGGGTATCTCCGGTCTGATAGCGCACGAAGCGTTCGGACACGGCGTCGAGATGGACATGTTTGTAAAGGAGCGTGCGCTCGGTGCGGACTATATCGGAAAACGCGTCGGTTCCGAGCTTGTTACGATGCATGAAGGTGCGCTGTGCGCCGAGAGCGTCACATCCTTCGCGTTTGACGACGAGGGAACGCTTGCGGGCGACGTGATCGAAATCGATCGCGGCATTTTAAAGACCGGTATTTGCGATGCGCTTTCCGCGCTGCGTCTCGGCACGGTGCCGACGGGGAACGGCAAGCGTGAAAACTACGCGCATAAGGTATACACGCGTATGACAAATACGATGTTTGATTCCGGAACGGATTCGGTCGAACAGATGATTGAATCGATCCGACACGGGTACCTGCTTTCCGGGACCGAAAGCGGAATGGAGGATCCGAAGCATTGGGGCATCCAATGCATCATCGCGCGCGGATATGAAATCCGGGATGGAAAACTGACCGGCAAGGTCGTCTCCCCGGTCATCATGACCGGTTACGTGCCGGATCTGCTCGGCGGAATCACCATGGCAAGCACGGATCGCGTTGTCGAAGGCAACGGAGGATGCGGCAAAGGCTATAAGGAATGGGTCAAAGTTGCGGACGGAGGCCCGTATCTCAAGACGAAAGCGAGGCTCGGATGATGTTTGAATCAATCAAACGGCAGTTGAACGAAATCGGCTGCACCATGTATGAATTGACGGAGGTTTCCCGTACGGCATGGGAATTCTACTTCATCCGTCATCGGTTGGATCAGAATCGCGTCGTCACGACGCGGACGTTGGAAGCCAAACTGTACCGGCTCTCCGAGGACGGAAAGACCCTCGGCTCCGCATCCGGGAGCATTCATCCGACGGCTTGTGAAGCGGAGACCAAGAAGGCGTTGGAAAATCTGTATGCTCAGGCGGCGCTTGTCAAGAATCCGGTCTATTCGCTGACGGATCGCCCCGTAACGGTGGAGCCGTCCGAACCGGCGGATGTCGAAGCAATCGCGAAAAACTTTCTGACGGCGATGCAGTCCGTGCAGGAAACAACGACCGAGCGGATCAATTCGTACGAGATTTTCGTGCGGGAGGTTCGGAAAACGTTTGAGAACTCCAACGGGGTCACGTATACGGTGACATATCCGGATTCGATGATCGAAGTCGTGATCAACGCTTCGCGGGATGGGCACGAGATCGAACTGTATCGCTGCTTCCGTTCCGGCGTTTGCGACGCGGAGAAGCTCGCGCGGGATGTTTCGGATGCGCTTCGGTTCGGCAAGGATCGTTTGTCGGCGCAGCCCACGCCGAAGCTCGGCAAGGCGGACGTCATCTTTTCCACCGAAGACGCAGCGGAGCTGTATCGGTATTTCGGCGCGCGCATGATGGCGCGGCTGCAGTTTATGAAGCTGTCCGATTGGACCCCGGGCACGCAGATTGCGCCGTATACGACCGGCGACCGCATCTCGGTTTATGCGGCGGCGAAGCTTAACAACTCGTCCCGATCCTTCCCGGTCGATGAGGAAGGCGCGCTGATCCGGGAACGGTATCTGATCCGTCACGGTGTGGCGGAGAGCGTTTGGGGCGGCCGTCAGATGAGCGAGTATCTCGGCGCGAAGGACAGCTCGATCGTTTACAACTTTGTCGTATCCGGCGGGACGGCCACCGAAGCAGAGCTGCGTACGGGCGATACCCTCGAATTGGTTGAGTTCTCCGATTTTCAGGTCGATCCGGTTGGCGGCGACCTGATGGGCGAGATCCGGCTTGGCTATTGGCATCACGATGGAAAAACCGAGATCATCACCGGAGGCAGCGTTTCCGGGCAGATGCAGGATGTGATTCCTACGATGCGCTGCTCGAAGGAAACCGAACAGTATAATACGATTGTGATTCCGAAATTCACCCGGCTCAATGGTCTGACCATTACCGGTATCGTGTAATCGACCATTCAAAAGCTCCCTGCGGGGGAGCTTTTTTCGTCAGAACAACGTGGGATTTTTCAGTCGGACGCGGATGATCAGATCGAACCCGTCCGCGTGGCGCTGCTCCTCCATTGCTGTTTTCATCCCGCTTTCCTCAAGTCGATCCAGACAGGTTTTGACGCTGTTCAGAAAGAGCCGGCAGTCGGCCGGCAGCCGGACGACGTGCAGCGGCTTCCGTTTTTGCTTCTCGCGGATGCGGGCGACGAGCTCCTCGGTCTGTTTCACGTTCAGATCTCCCTTGAGGATCTGATCGAGTGCGCGCCACTGCGTTTCCTCATCGCCGAGACCCAGGAGCGCACGTGCATGGCGCTCGGACAGCCCGGTTTCGCGGATGCGGGAACGCATCGCTTTCGGCAAGCGCAGCAGCCGGAGTTTGTTGGAGAGAAACGATTGACTTTTTCCGATACGCGTCGCAAGCTGCTCTTGCGAAAGATCGTACGTGTGCAGCAGATTATGGTAGCTTTCCGCTTCATCGAGAAAATGCAGATCGTTTCGCTGAATGTTCTCAATCAGCGCCATGTAGGCGCTGCGTTCTTCCGACGCTTCGGTGACGATGCAGGGCACCTCGGTCATACCGAGCGCGCGGCACGCCCGCAGCCGTCGTTCGCCGGAAATCAGCTCGTATCCGCTGTCCTGCTTTCGCACGGTCAGCGGTTGGATCAGCCCGACCTGCGCAATGCTCATCATCAGCTCCGAGAGCGCTTCCCGGTCAAAGGACCGGCGCGGCTGCGCGGGGTTCGGGTAGATGGATTGGATCGGCAGCAAAACGAGCCGCCGTTCGGGATCTCTTTTGGGCGGAATCTGCAACAGCCCCTGTTGAAAGGAATACGGCGTTTTGGGTCACCCCCCTTTTTCATCACGCGTTTTGGAGAGCATACCATGCGGGAATTGTCGATAAAAAGAGGCGTGACAAAGCTCGAACGGAACGGACAAAACTTGCACCGATTCTTACGTTTACGAGAAAAGATAGAATGCTCTAACTGTTTGTGAACTTTATCGAATCGTGTTGCAATTTGCCTTTGACGTGTTATAATGAAATCGATCAATTTGGAATCATATAGGAGGATTGAACGATGGCATATAAGATTTCCGATGAATGTATTCAGTGCGGCGCATGTGCGGCAGAGTGCCCGGTAGAAGCAATTTCCGAGGGCGATACCCAGTATGTGATCGATCCCGATACCTGCATCGATTGCGGCAATTGCGCAGAGGTTTGCCCCGTCGGTGCACCGTCTTCGGACGACTGAGTTTTTTATCCTGACAAAAAGTAAGCCGGTCTCCGGCTTTCTTTTTTTTGCAAACGGATTGACAGGATTCGTTTCTTTGGATAAGATTGCATCAGAAAAGGAAAGTCCGGTGCGTCACCGGACTTTAAGGAGGGACCTATGAAGAAGGGGTGGATTTTGGCAGTTGCAGCGTTGTTGCTACTCGCCGCAATTCCGTTTGCAGGAACGACCGCCTTGGCGGACGCGACAAAAATCGACGGATTCGACGTCAAGGGGGACGATCTGAAAGACGGCGTTCTGAAATTGAAGGAGAGCGCGGCGGTGGACGATCTGTACCTGCTTACCGTCGATTCGACGCAGGATTGGAAAGCGGAGCTCGAAAGCGATAAGTTCGTTCAGTTTTCGGAGGAAATGCTTGTGGGCTCGCGCTTGGTTCCCGCAACGGTGAACAATACAAAGGAAGCCTCCGGCTTGGCAAACGAATCGACCTATCTGACAATCCGGGTGGAGTCTGTTCCGAAAGCGGGCAAAACGTCAACCGAGAAGCTGACGTTCACGGTCGGTGAGGAAACAACGACATACGAGATTCGATTGACCGCTCCCGCGCCGAAGTTCGAACTGAAGTGCTCCGCTCTGGACGGCAGCACAATTTCGTTTGATTCGTCTGCAAAGAAGGGTGAAGAAATCATCGTTCTGATCAAGTCCGATCTTGCATGGTCGGCAGATCTCGATCAGGCCGATTACGTACGCTTCACAACGCCGACGGGGTATACCGGCGGAGAATTCGCGAGCGTTGAGGGCGATACGCGTGTAACCGGCGATGAGGCAAAAACGCTTGTGTTTGCAATCAAATTGGATACTCCGGCGGAAAAGGGGAGCAAGTCCTCGGTCGAGATGAAGATTTATGTCGGAGATGAGACCAAGACCTATACGATCAGCCAGACCAAGCCGAGCGATCCGACCCCGACGCCCACCGCGAAACCGACGGCAACGCCTACCGCAAAACCGACGGCAACGCCCGAACCTGTTCTGAAGGTTCGGAACGATCACCTTTCGGGCAACACGCTGACGTTGGACGACGATGCGTTCGCGGGCGATTCCTATACGCTGATTATTTCGGCCGATACCGATTGGACGGCGACGCTTTCGGATACGGAGTTCGTCGTGCTCGAGAAGGGCGTGGATGCCAAGTATAAGTCCGCAACGGTCAAGAACACCAAGAGTGCGTCCGGCGCAGCCGGAAAGACACTTGCTTTGGCGGTAACGCTGCTTAATCCTCCGGAAGACGGCGCGTTTGACAGTACGACATTGACGTTCCATATCGGCAGCAAATCCGTAACCTATATGATTCGGATGCGAGGACCGGAGATCACGCCCGCTCCCACGGCAGAACCCACTGCGGAGCCGACGGCTGAGCCGACCCAAACGCCGGAACCGACCGCTGCGCCCTCTGCAGCGCCGACCGATACACCCGTGCCGCCGTCCGTTACAACCGAACCGATAGCAACGGATGCGCCGATTCAGCCCGGTCAAGGCACGCAGGCGTTCCCACTTTGGGCGGTCATCATCGGCGGGGCGATTGTGATTGCCGGCTGTATCATCGGAATGGTATTGCTGGTCGGACGTCAAAGAAAACACAAGAGATAATAAACCAAATGCAAAACGAACCGCTTCCGCGGTTCGTTTTTCGTTCTGTATGTCCGGTCAGACGACGACCTCATATTCGCCCGAACCGCCGAGAGCTGCGTAGCGATTCAATTCATGTGGGTCAAAGACACCGCGATCCGTCACGACACCGGTGACAAGCTCCGGCGGGGTTACATCAAACGCCGGATAATAGCCCTTCACACCATCCCGGGCGGTGCGGACGCCCATCGCCTGCAAAACAAACTCCGGATTCCGGAATTCGATTTTCACGTCGTTTGCCGACGGATGCACGAGGTCGGGTGCGCCGGTAACGTAGTACGGGATGCCGAGATAGTTGCAAACAATCGCGATCTGGAACGTGCCGACTTTGTTGATGACGCTGCCGTCCATGCAGATCGCATCCGCCGCGGATGTGAACAGGTCGACATGCTCATTCTTCAGCACAAAGGCAGGCATATTGTCGGTAATGACGGTTACGTCGAACCCCATTTCGTAGCAGACGGTTGCCGTGAGCCGGGCGCCCTGAAAATACGGACGCGTTTCGGGACAGAAGATCCGGAACGTTTTGCCGGTGCGCTTTGCTTCTTTCAGCATCATCCCGACAATCGTCTCGGCAAAGCACTGCGTCATGATGGTTCCGCCGTCCGGAATCCGCTCGACCAGATCATGCGCCATCGTTTCGATCTTACGGTAGCGCGCGTTGTTTGCTTCGATGGCGCGGGATCGGATCGCCTCGGAAACGTTGCTGCCCGAATCCCATGCCGCTTCGGCGGCGGAGAGCATCGTCTTGCAGATCTGTCCCATGCGTTTTGCCGTTGTAGGCCGCGCGTTGGTGATGCAGTCAGCGGCTTGCTGCAAAAAGAGACGCTGTTTCGCTTCCGACTCGTTGCGGCATTCGTAAGCGGCAAGCGCCATTCCCATCGCCGCTGCTGTGTAGGGACCTGCGCTCTGTGTGACCATATCGGTCACGGCTTTGGCAACTTCGGTGTAATGCGTGCAGGTTACAAACTCAATCTTGCGCGGATAACAGCGGCGATCAAGAATTTTCACCGATCCATCCGCGAACCATGCGATGTTTTCATATTGCAGCATAAAAGCCAGATCCCGATCTGCTCGTTCCATCTTGCATACTCCTCATTTTTCTTCTATCATAGCATATTCGGCCGGGTTGTTTCAAGCGGTTTTCCCGCTCTGTAAAAACAATGCACAATTGCGGAAAACTTGCTGTGATTTCGTTCGAAAACCGCTTGACACGCATCGAAACGGGTGATAATCTCAAATCAAAAGAGCGGGTGCTTTCCCGCCATGACAGGAGATAGGATATGAAATTGAACGACGCCACTGCCGAGTATCGCACTGCGCGAAAGCAGGGTCTCAAACGGTATCATGACGATCTCAAAAAAGGTGTTTCGCCGTACCCGAAGGTATTGGATGAGCTGATCGCCGACCGCAAGATTGCGGGGCGTGTGGAACTCGGTTTGTTTGAAATTCCGATCGATCGCATCGTTGGTACCGCAAATGCGGGTCGCCGCACTGCGTTCAGCGCGGATTTTATGCCGTTGCTCGAGGAGAATACCGAGTTCGGCATGAAATGGATCAGTTTGTGCAACGATCATCTCGGCGATACAGGGATCCGTGATCCGATTCGCTGCTATGAATATCGCGGCGATTTTTATATTCAGGAAGGCAACAAACGCGTCAGCGTGCTGAAGTATTTCGGCGCGGCGACGGTGATGGCCTCCGTTTTGCGGATCGTTCCCGCATGGAGCGAGGATGAAGCGACTCGCGTTTATTACGAATTTCTCGATTATTTCCACAAAAGCAAGCTGTACGCGATCCGGTTCGATCAGCCGGGCCGGTATGCGCGGTTTGTAGCGGCGCTCGGATTCACGCGTGACCATGTCTGGACACCGGAGGAGCGCCAGGCCGTGCAGAGCCTGTATCTGCGGTTTTCCCACGAAGCCGAAGCGGCATCGCTGAAAGGAACGACGCTGTCCGATGCCTTCCTGCATTTTCTCTCCGTGTATTCCATCGACGATGCGCGCGCTATGTCGGCGGAGGAAATCCGGGCCGCAATTACCGCTTCCGCTGCAGAGACGGAGGCGTCCGTATCGGTGGAGACGCAGATCGTTGCTCCCGAAAAGTCGGTTTTGGATCGAATCGTGGATGCGGTGCTGCTGCCCGATGATATCCAGGCGGCGTTTCTGTATGAGTATGATCCGGAAGAAAGCGACTGGATCGCAGCCCATGAAGCGGGACGAAAATATGCCGAGGAGAAGCTCGGCAATCAGGTCAAGACAAAGACATACCGCATCACGCCGGAAACCGACGCAAACGCCTGCTTTAAGGAGGCTGTGGAGGACGGCGCAACCGTAATCTTTGCCACAACTCCTTCGCTGATCGCCGCCTGCCGCAAGGCTGCGGTCGCGTATCCCCAGATCAAGATTCTGAACTGCTCGGTGATCATGCCGTTCCCGGGTGTGCGGACCTATTACAGCCGCATCTATGAGGCGAAGTTCATCTCCGGAGCGATTGCCGGCGCGATGACCAAAACCGATCGCATCGGATATATCGCGTCTTCCCCGACCTTCGGCGTTCCGGCGGGCATCAACGCGTTTGCGCTCGGCGCGCGCATGACGAATCCGCGGGCCCGGATCGATCTGCATTGGTCCTGCTCCGAAGAGGACCCGATGGCCGCGCTGATCCGGGAGGGCGTGGATGTGGTTTCGAATCGTGACCTGCCGATTCCGTCACAGCCGCAGGACCATTGGGGACTGAATCAGATTGCGCCGGACGGGTCACTCCACGCGCTCGCCGCTCCGTTTTGGAACTGGGGCGAAATCTACGTTCGCCTGCTGATGGATATTCTGCAGGGACATTGGGTAGACAGTACGTTCCGCAGTACCGCGCAAGCCGTTAATTACTGGCTCGGGATGCAGAGCGGAGCAGTCGACCTCGTCTTTGCGGAGGATCTGCCCGAGGGCGTTCGGACACTTGCGGACCTTTTGAAAGGGGAGCTTTCCAAGGAGAGCCTGTTCCCGTTCTTCCGCCGCATCGTTTCGCAGGACGGCATTCTGCGCTCGGACGGTACGCGGCTCTTCTCTCCGGAGGAGATTCTTCGGATGGATTGGCTGTGCGATGCCGTCGACGGCGAGATTCCGCCGTTTGAGAAGATTCTGCCGATGTCACAGAACATTGTCCGGCTGGAAGGAATCTATCGCGATACGCTTCCGCCCGAGAAAGTTGACGTCACGCTATGAAGATCCTCGTCCTGTCCGATACCGAGGATCCGTTTCTTTGGGATTATTATGTTCCGGGGCGATTGAACGAATATGATCTGATCCTCTCGGCAGGCGATCTCAAGGCCGAATACCTGCGTTTTTTGGTAACGATGACGCGCGTTCCCGTGCTGTTTGTGCACGGGAATCACGACACTGCTTACGACATCGATCCACCGGAAGGGTGCGATTGCATTGAAGATACGGTCATCAATTACCGTGGCATCCGTATTCTCGGGCTTGGTGGCTGTGTACGATACAGACCGGCCAAGCATCAGTATACCGAGCGTCAGATGGCGCGGCGCATACGAAAGGTCCAGCACAAAATCAAGAAAGCCGGCGGCGTGGATATTGTGCTGACGCATGCCGCGCCGAAAGGATGCGAGGATATCAGCGATCATGCGCATCAGGGATTTGCGTGCTTTCTGCCCTTGATCGAGCAATGGAAACCGCAGTATTTGGTACATGGACATGTGCATCTCAACTATGGGGCGGAGCGGCTGCACCGCATCGGAAGCACACGCGTGATCAATGCGTTTCAAAAGTACGTGATCGAAATTGAGCCGCAGGAGTCGGATAAGGGCAATGAGCAAAAGAGATGGTTTTTTCAAAAACGGAAGAATGTGTGACAGTTCTGTGAGAAACGGTCTGCTATGCTGAACGTGTAAGAAAAAACAAGATCGTTTTTTCACCGGTCGCCACAGGATCGGAATCCAAAGAATCGTTTTAAGGAGATACAACCATGGAAGAAATCAACACCGTCCAAGAAGTCAAAGAACTCAACCTTGATGAACTGAACGAAGTTTCCGGCGGATCCAGAGGCGACGAACGGCATAAGCTTCGCAACTACATTGCGCTGACCGTTTCCAATCTGCCGAAGGGCGAATACCTTGTTATGCAGCGCAAGCCGCGCGGCGCGTTTATGTCGGTCAAGTATCAGAACGGTGATCACGTGCTGGTTCATCCCGATCATGAAAACGGCTATTATCTTGCGTATGACTGGACGCATGATGTGTACGGCTTCATTGATGCGCGGTATGTCGTCTGATAACGGGCCTTAGATGCTTTTACGGATAATCTGCCTTCGGGCAGATTATTTTCTTTTTTTGAACGCGTAATTGTTCTCGTCTTTTTGATCGGAACATGTTATAATGCATGCAGAACAACAAAGGAGAGGACAAGCATGAAGGTCTGCCTTTTGAACGACTCGTTCCCGCCGGTCATCGACGGCGTCGTGAACGTGATGATGAACTATGCAAATTATCTGCAAAGCGACTTTGATTCTGAGGTTGTCGTCGGAACACCGCGCTACCCGGATGCGGATTATTCGCAGTACCCCTATCCGGTGGTCGCGTATCCGAGTCTCGACACCGCTTCTGTGACGAACGGATACCGCACGGGCGTTCCGTTTGCCGAGGAAGAAATGGCAAGGCTCGAAACGTTTGCGCCGGATATCATCCATACGCACTGTCCCGCGGCATCGACGGTCGTTGCCCGGATTCTGCGGGAGCGTACGAATGCGCCCGTGATTCTGACGTATCATACCAAGTACGACATCGATATTCGCCGGTATATGAAACCGAAGTTCGCGGCGGATGAGGCCATTCATGCGATGGTCGGCAACATTGAGGCATGCGACGAGGTTTGGACGGTGAGCCGCGGCGCGGGAGAAAGCCTGCGCGAAATCGGGTTTACGGGTGAATACCGCGTAATGAACAACGGTGTCGATTTTCCGAAAGGTCGCGTGGACGCAGAAACCGTCGCCGCTGTGACCGAAGGGTATGATCTTCCGGCGGATGTACCGGTGCTGCTGTTTGTCGGCCGAATGATTACGTACAAGGGCATTCCGTTGATTCTCGATGCATTGAAGCAGCTTTCCGACGCCGGGCAGGATTATCGTATGGTGTTTATCGGAAAGGGTCCGGATCTTGAGCAGCTCAGAGCGCGCGCCGAATCACTCGGATTGATGGATACCGAAAGCACGCCGGGCAAGTGCATCTTCCTCGGCCCGGTGTATGACCGGAACGTGCTTCGGGCGTGGAACACGCGTGCGGATCTGTTCCTGTTTCCGTCCACGTTTGACACAAACGGCTTGGTCGTGCGCGAAGCCGCGGCATGCGGGCTTGCCTGCGTGCTGATCCGCAATTCCTGCGCGGCCGAAGGCATCACCGACGGACAAAACGGCTACATCATCGAGGAAACGGCGGAGGCTATGGCAGAGCTGCTTATTCGGGTGCTTCCCGATCGGTCGAAGCTCCACGAGATCGGACAGCATGCGATGGATGAACTGTATCTTTCCTGGAAGGACTGCGTGGCGCAGGCATACGAGCGATACGGAGAGGTTCTTGAAGAAAGGAAGAGCGGCCTTCTTATGCCCCGGAGGAAGCAGATGACCGACTATTTGGTGGATCTGACCTCTCACGGCATGGAGAGAATGACCAAACGCAGAATCTTCTATGATCGGCTGATTCGAAACTTCGAGACGGTTACCGCAGGCATGATCGAAAACGGTGCAGACGAGGAGGATACATTGGGCAGTCTGCTGACGAAACTGACCGACACCATTACGCACGGCATCGAAACGTTACGGAAAGGATAAACGTATGAAACAGTTGGATTATCGGAGGATGGCGTTTTATCAGATCTGGATCCGCAGCTTTGCGGACGGGAACGGGGACGGCATCGGCGACTTGTACGGGGTTTATAACAAATTGGAATATATCCGGGACCTCGGCGTGGACGGTATCTGGTTCAGTCCGATCTATCCTTCGCCGAACGCGGACTATGGATACGATATCGCCGATTATCGCAATATCCATCCGGAGTACGGGACGCTGGAGCAGTTTCAAAAGGTGCTGCACAAGGCGCATGAACTGGGGCTTGCGGTTATTATGGATCTTGTTGTGAATCACACATCCGATGAGCATCCCTGGTTCCTTGAAAGCCGAAAGGGAAAGGATAACCCGTACAGCGACTATTATATCTGGCGCGACCCGAAGCCTTCGAAGAAGGGACTGCGCCCGCCGAACAATTGGTTCAGCCAGTTCGAGGGACTTGCGTGGGAATACGATGCGGGACGCGGGCAATACTATCTTCATGTATTTGCCAAGAAACAGCCGGATCTGAATATGGACAATCCGCGCGTTCGAGAGGAAGTCAAGGACATCATGCGGTTCTGGCTCGAGATGGGCGTGGACGGATTCCGCGAGGACGTGATCACGTACATCTCCAAGCATGAGAAGCTGCCGGACGGAATCCCGTTCCTTCCGGCGATCAACGGTTTGCCGTTTTATAAGGACGGACCGAACCTGATGCAGTATCTTCGGGAGTTTCGCGCAGTGGCGCAGGAATACGGTGCGGTGCAGATCGGGGAAGCGCCGATGACCTCGGTCAAAACGGCACTTCGCTATCTGGTCGGTAAGGACCGTGTGCTTGACATGATGATTCAGTTCGATACGATGATGGCGGACTGCATCATCACCGAGTATATGCACCATGCGTTTTCACTGCGAAAGCTGAAACGTGCGTTTTCAAAGTGGCAAACCGAGCTTGCGGGAAAGGCATGGAACGCCTTGTACCTGGAGAACCACGACCATCCGCGCGTCATCAGCCGATATGGCAGCGAGCGGTATTGGCGGGAATCCGGAACGGCGCTTGCAACCGCGTACCTGTTTCAGCAGGGAACGCCGTTCATCTATCAGGGACAGGAGATCGGCATGCTGAACATCGCGCTTCCCTCGATCGATTCCTATAACGATGTAGCGTCCATCAATATGTATCGGACGTTCTTCCGCCATCAGTCCGAGGAGAAACGGATGCATCGCATCCATATTTCTTCTCGCGACTCGGCTCGCACACCCGTTCAATGGGACGATACCGAGAATGCCGGATTCACGACGGGAACGCCGTGGTTCCATGTGAATCCGAATTACAGGCAGATCAACGTGGCTGCGGAGGAACGCGATCCGGACAGCATCCTGAACTTTTACCGAAAGGCGCTAGCGCTTCGAAAATCCAACGATACACTGCTGTTCGGTACATATCGGGAATATCAGGCGTGGTCGAATCGGCGCTATGTGTATGAGCGCACATACGGCAGCGATCGATACCTAATCCTCATCTCATTCTCCGAGCGGGAACAGCGGTTCCGGCTCCCGAAGGGCTTTGACAAGAACGATCTGAAGCTGCAGCTTTCCAATTATCCGACGGGGGAAGCAGGCGTGCTGCGTCCGTATGAGGCGCAGGTGTGGCACTGCTGCTGAAAAACCGTTGCGCATCGGCTTCCTTTCTGATATACTATTGTATATCATTTCGGAAAGGGGGAACGGGCATGGAAGAACTGCGCATGGTTTCGCCGAGCGATACGGCACTGCAAACGCTGATCCCTCCGCGTGACCGGCTTGCGTTTGTTCGGATTGAGCGGATGCTCGAACGCGGCAGGCCTCTGGTGCTGACGGACGGTCAATCCTGCCTGCTCGTTCTCGGAGAACCGAAAACGCCTGCATGGATCTGGACGGCAAACGATATTTCGGAGGAGATGCTTCACTCGCTGTTTGATTCGCTTGCGACCTTGCGATCAACCGGGCAGCTTTCCGGGATCATCGCAAAAGGAACGGTCGCCAGGCTGGCCGAACTTGCCTGGAGTTCGATTCCCGCGGAGCGGCAGCGCATGTCCGTGTATCGGATGGATCGACTGCGCGTCTGCACAGCTGAGGGAGAATTTGTTCCGGGTTCGGAGGTAGTATCGGTCCGCGCAGGGGAACTGCTGGACCGCCTGTCTTTTGCGGACGGAAACCCGATGACTGCGGCGCAGCGCAGGGAAGCGGGAGAGGCTTTCGGAAAAGATGCCTTTGCTGCCGGGTGGCGAGCGCCGGATGGGACGGTGGCCTCGATCGCCAGGCGTGCTGATGTCGGATCGGGTTATTCGGTGATTCATTCGGTTGTCACCGATGCGCCGTATCGGAATCGGGGATACGCAAAAGCGCTGCTGTCGGTGCTTTGTGAACGTATTTTACAGGAAAACAGGATTCCGATGCTGTATGCCGATCGGGATTACGCACCTTCCAACGCCGCCTATCGCGGCGTCGGATTTGAAGAACGTGCGCATCTTTGCGCCATCCGATGGAAAGATTCATAGAAAGAAAGGAATGAAATCACATGGAAGAAAAAACACTGAAGAGCAATTGGAAGCAGGTCGGAAAAGATTTTGCCTCGCTGGGCAAGGATCTCGGAAAAACATTGGTCAAGACCGTTCGGAAGGGCGTTGACGTTGCAACGGATTGGGCGGAGGATAAGCCCGAAGCCGAGCAGAAGGAGCCGGAGCAGCCCGAAGCATAATCCGGGAGCCGTGTTCCGCACGATCCGGAGAAGTGCGCCGAAAGATTTGAACCAAATTTGCCGCAGGAAGGTGATCCCTGCGGCATTTTTTGTTCATATTTTATTCATATATTGTCCAAAATCACTTGCGTTCTTATCCGGAACATGATAACATACCAGTGTATGTAAAGGAGACGGGGTATGTCTAAGCGCAAGGATTATCTCTCCTGGGATGAATATTTCATGGGAATCGCGCTGCTGTCGTCGTATCGGAGCAAGGATCCGAATACGCAGGTGGGCGCATGTATCGTAAATGAGCACAACAAAATCATGTCGGTCGGGTACAACGGCTTTCCGATCGGCTGCAGCGATGACGAGTTCCCCTGGGAACGTGAAGGCGCGGATTATGATACGAAGTATCCTTACGTGTGCCATGCAGAGCTGAATGCGATTTTGAACAACGCCGGCGCATCCCTTGCGGGCTGCCGGATCTATGTGGCCCTGTTCCCGTGCAATGAATGCGCGAAGGCGATCATTCAGAGCGGGATTCGCGAGGTCGTGTATCTTTCCGATAAATACGCGGAAACTCCGATGACGCGGGCAAGCAAGCGCATGTTCCTTGCGGCGGGCGTTACCCTGAAAAAGCTGGTTCCGACCCGATCTTCCATCCTGATTGACTTTGATGAAAGCAAGGTTTGAGCCAAAATATTACAAGTTTGTTGCAACTGCACCGCCTTATGTGTGGTATAGTATAGTCAGATGATCCACGGGAGGCGAACGCCTTTCGGATTTTGAAAAGAGAGACAAGGAGGTTTCAGGAAACATGAAACGAATGATGGGTTTGATCCTGGCCGGGATTCTGCTTCTGATGGTATTCCCGATGAGCGCGCTGGCCGAAGATCCGAGCCTGAAGGTCACCGGAGCGGGAACGTTCGAGTATGACGGGTCTGCGCATACGGTTTCGGCAACGGTTCAGGATGCAGGAACGGACACTTATAAGATCGAATATTCGGTCAACGGGGGCGACTATGAGACGACCGCACCTTCCAAGAGCGAAGTCGGTACGTATAATATCTCGATCAAGGCAACGAACGAGACGAACACGGAAGCAACTCCGCTTTCGAAGACCGTCAAGCTCGAGATCACCGAGCCCGCGCCGAAGGCGAAGCTCGTTCTGTCCGGCGGCGGTACATTCACCTATGACGGATCGGCTCATGCGGTCACCGCGTCGATCGAGAACGGCAGTAAGGACGATTACGATTTTGCGTACACCGTCAACGGGGCAACCGTTGCTTCCGTTTCGCTGACCGATCCCGGTTCGTATTCGGTTCAGGTCACCGCAACGCCCAAAGGCACGGGCGATACGCTGACCGAAAACACTACGGTCAAGATCGAAGAAAAGGCCAAGCTGAAGATCACCGGCAACGGAACGTTCGAGTATGACAGCTCAAAAGAGCAGAAGATCGTTGCAACCGTGGAAAACGGATTCGGGACCTATACGATCGAATATTCCGATGACGGCGGCAGCACGAAGACAACGTCCCCGATCGCATTCAAGGAGATCGGCAAGTATACGGTAACGGTCTATGCGACGAACGGAACGACGAATCTGAGCGAGACGGCGACGATCGAGATCACCGCGCCGTCCACCGAACCGAAGCTGAAGGCGGAGAGCGCATCGTTCCCGTATGATGGAAATGAGCACAAGCTCCCCGAGGCAAAGGTGGAGAACGGAACCGGTTACACGATCGAGTATTCGACCGATGGCGGAACGTCCTGGACCGAAACGGTTCCCTCCGCGAAGGAGCCCGGCAAGACGACGGTGAAGATTCGTGCGCGCAAGGATATGGCGGAAACGCTGACGACTGCGGATGTTACGTTGGAGATCGTCGCAGGCCCGACGCTGAAGGCGGAAAGCTCCAAATTCGATTACGATGGCAATGAGCATGCGCTGAAAGCGGCGACGGTCGAGAACGGGGAAGGCTATACGATCGAGTATTCGACCGATGCCGGCAAGACCTGGACGACGGTTGTCCCGAAGCGGAAGGACGTCGGCAAAGATACCGTCAAGATCCGCGCGACCAAGAGCGGCGAAGCGACCTTGACGACGGAAGATGTTACGTTGGAGATCGTCAAGAAGACGATTGAAACGATTACGATTGTAAACTGCAACAATTCCTGCAATGTCCGCAAAGGTCCGTCCTCGTCGAGTGAGAAGATCGGCACGGCAAAGAAGGGCAACGTATATCCGTACCTCGGCAAAGAGGGTAAGTACTATAAGATTCAGTACAAAGAGGGTGTGGAAGGCTATGTCCATGAAGACTATGCCAAGAAGGGCGAATCGCCCGCTCCCGATCCTTCCGGCAAGACTTTGACGATCGTGAACTGCAACGAGTGGGTCAATGTTCGCGCAGGCGGCAATTCGTCCACGAAAAAGATCGGCGTTGCGCTGAAGGGCGAAAAGTACACGTATCTCGGAAAATCCGGAAACTATTACAAGATTCAGTACACGTCGAGCACGGTTGGCTTCGTTCATAAGAAGTACAGCAAGATCAGCGGAACCGATCCGGAACCCACGGGCGATAAGGTGGTTTCGATTGTGAACTGCAAGGAATACTGCAACGTGCGTGCAGGCGGAAGCTCAAACACCGCACTGATCGGAACGGCGCCGCGCGGGAAGACGTATACGTATCTCGGACAATCCGGCAATTACTATAAGATTCAGTATACCGATAAGACGGTTGGTTACGTTCACAAAAACTATTCCAAGATTGTCGATGGAAAAGTAACGCCCGATCCCGAACCGACGGGCGATAAGACCGGCGTCATCTACAACTGCAAGACGATGGTCAACGTGCGTGAAAAGGCAACGTCCAGTTCTGCGCTGCTCGGCACGATCAAGAAGGGCGTGACTGTCACGATCCTCGGGTATGAAGGCAATTGGACCAAAGTGAAGTACGGCACCGGCACTGCATACATCTTCAGCAAGTATGTGAAAGCCAACTGACACAACGGAAAGACGAAAGAGGTCATCGAAGCGGATGACCTCTTTTTTTGCGGCTTGTTGCAAATTCGATTGATATTTGTCGAAAACGGTGGTATCATAATCGGTATGAAACGATGGATGCTTTACATATTATCTGTGCTGCTGCTGATCGGATGCACGCGCGTCCCTTCTCCTGTCGCGGAAACGAATCTGCCGAGTCCGACGAGTACCCCGGCGACTTTGGAGACAATCGTGGAAATGGTTGTCACTCTGGCGCCGACGTTTACACCCGTTCCGACCGATACACCCGCGCCGTCACCGACACCGACCGCAACGCCTGAGCCGACGGCAACGCCGGAACCGACCCCTGAGCCAACGGCGACGCCCGATCCGAACCGGCCGATGGTTGCGCTGACGTTTGATGACGGACCGAATAACGTCTATACCATGCAGTTTTTGGACGTGTTGGAAAAGTATGGCGTCCGAGCAACGTTCTTTGTGCTCGCCTCTGCGATTCATGACGACAACGGTTATATCCTGCAGCGGATGGTGGACCTCGGCTGTGAAATCGGGGTGCATGGGCAGAACCATGATATGATGACCGGGTTCGATGCGTCGACGAACGCCAAAAGGATTGAGCGCACCAAGCTCGAAATCTCCGAAGCGATCGAAGGCGGATATGAGACGCACTTGATGCGTCCCCCCGGAGGTAATCGCAATTCGAACGTTTTGCGCGGCGCCAAGTATGCGGAAACTGCAGTGATCCTGTGGTCAGTCGATTCTGCGGACTGGAAGGTCCGGAACAAAGCAAAGATTCTGGACACCGTGGAAACAAAAGTGACGAACGGATCCATCGTATTGTTCCATGACCGCATTCAGCAGACGCTCGAAGCAATCGATGAGCTGATTCCTTGGCTGCTTGATCAGGGCTATGAACTTGTCACGGTCACCGAGCTGCTCGAAAGCGCAGGCGGGACGATTGAGTACGGCAACGTCTATCGAAAGAAGGATATCGGCTAAGCTGCGGTCGGAGAAACGAACGGACCAAAGCCTGCAGCGCCAAATAATCGATTCAACAGAGCCCGGAGCTTGTCTCCGGGCTATAATAATGCGTTCCAGGTGAATCGTTCGATGCATACCAGGTGATCGATACCGCCTTGCGCAGAGGCCAAAGCAGAAAGCGTTCCGGCTGCGTCGCCTGCCTCTGCAAGGGCGGATGCTTCGCGAAGAGACGTCAGTACCGCATCGACGGCATCATGATTCAAAAACCGTTCCAAAGCGTCCATACGATCCCGGAAGGATTCATACAGCGCTTTGCAAACACGTTCGCCGCGCTCATATTCGCCTGCGCGCATCAGATCGGCCGCCTCCTCGGCAGCACGGTTCCACTCATCAGCACTTTGCATCAGCATCCGCTGTGGGATCCAAAAAAGTGCAAGCAGTCCCGCGCAGAACAAAACGGTGCACACCGTTCGAAATCGCAAGAACGTCATTTCGAACCTCCTTCCCGCACGGTACGGATCCGTGCGCCATCCTTTCGGAACGTTTGCAGCCGAATGGTGCCGTCCGTGCTGCGCTGCGCATAAAAGACATTCTCGGCATGCAAGCCTTCCTTGTTCAGCAGCAGGGACAGCCGATGGTCCGTAATGCCGCTCTCCCGCATCCCTTCCGGACAGGGATCGCCTTCTCGGATCAGCAATTCCGGGCGCTCCGATTTCGGCGGCCGGACGTTCAGTTCCCGCCGCGTCGGGGGAAGCTCTTCCGGCTTCAGACGGACGCTGAGACTTCCGTTTGATTCGAGGATGGCGTCGGTCACCTCTGCAAGATCAAAGACATCCTTTTCCCTTAGATGCTCAATGAGATCGCGAATCGCATAGTTTGTGCCGCGCATCGTTTCCTCCTGCATGACGCCGTCCCGGATCAGATACTGCGGGTTTCCGCAGATGATTGCGCGAATCCGATCCGATTTCAAACAGGCCTTGGCGATCAGCTGCTGTACAAGATACAAAGCAAGAATCGGCACGACGCTGTACAGAAGCGGAATGTTCGTATCGCTGATGGCGTTGGAACCGACATCGGCAATCACGAGCGTCACAATCAGGTCCGATGGCTCCAGGTCGGCCACTTGCCGTTTTCCGGTAAGCCGCAGAATCAGGAGCAGGAACAGATACAGAAGAATTGTTCGTAAAAAGAGGTTCAGCATACGGTCAGTATGCCCATAGCCACCCCCTCCTATACCAAACAAAAAAGCGGATTGTTCTATGCAACAATCCGCCGGATTCTGTATTCTGCTTTGCACTCATCCACGGTAATCCGAATCAAACGAATCTCCATAGACATAATGGATGATATCCCAAAGGAATTGATACGCGCTCGTCTTCGGCTGGAAGGCGTTCCGGTTCTGATACGCAATGTAGCCGATGCTGCGATGAATGGTTCCACCGTAAAGCACGGTCGTTTCCTTTCCGAACTGCAAGATCATATACGGGCGCATTGCCAGATCCGGGACGCATTTTTCATCCGTCAGGCCAACCAGGACGTTCGTATATTGAATCAGCTTGCCCGTGTCCTTGAAAATCGGATCGGCAACGCCTTTTCGGTAGGCATAAGCCTGCTTCGCGCCGACGCCGTTCAGCAGAAGCGGAGAGCCCGCAAGCTCACTGTCCCACGCGACGACCGTTCCGTATTCGACGAGGGTAAAACCGGCCAGATCCTTTTGAATCAGACTGGTGCGTTCCTCCTTCGGAATCGAAGTAATCATGCGAATGCCCTTGTTGCCCGAGAAGCGAATCGAGCTTCCGGAGTATTGCAGCAGGTTCGTCAGCTCCGGCAACGGGCTCGCGATTTTGATGTCCTCAAACGGATCAACGCGCCACACCCGCATGCCCGTCGGATAGACCTCGTGCGGATTCTCGGAAACCGTATTGTAGGTATACTCCGTCATGATCGAAGCATCCAGTCCGTACGGAAGCAGTACCTGATTGTCTGTAACCGGGTAGGGGATGCCGTCGACCTCGACTGTGCCGGTTTGCGGAAGCGCGCCTTCTTCGAAGACGATCCGGTTCTTCCGAAGCACCGTAACGGTGAAGGTTTCGCCCTTTCCGCGGTATGAAACGGTCAGGAGCTGTTCGCCGATGACACCGCTGTCATACCCGCTTACGGAAGCATCCGCAAACCCGATTGTTTCCGTCGTATCGTTGTCGTATTCCAGGAAAAGCTGTCCGCCCGCCGGATCAAACGCGTCCCCCTCGAAGTATTCCAACCGGTCCGGAAGCGCCGTGATCGAAAGCGTCAGCAGCGTCTTTGCCCGTATCGTAATCGGAAAAGTTGCAGCCTGTCCACCGTAGGAAACGGTCAGTATCTGTTCTCCGACAGCCGTATTGTCAAATCCCGTGATCGCTGCTTCGGCAAGATCGATTGTTCCGGTTTCGCCGTCGGCATAGGTCAGTGTGATTTCCCCGCCTGCCGGATCAAACGCATCCTTTGCTTCCAGATAAATTGTCCGATCCGGAAGCGTAGTCACGGCAATCGATGCCGGAACGTCGTCCGTTACCGTGATTCGGAAGGTCGTTGTACAGTGATCATAGGCAACCCGGATCGTCTGCTCCCCGCACTGCATCTTGTCATAGCCGGAGAGGGAGACGCGCTCATCGGGAAGATTGATCGCCTGGGGAGTTCCGTTGTGATAGGTCAGGAGAAGTTTGCCGCCCGCCGGATCAAACGCTTGCCCGCGATGGTAAGTCACTTTGTCCGGATACGTTTGCATTTGAATCGAGATCAGATACGGAGTATCGGAAAGCGTCAAGGAGTCGTCGGAGCAAGCCAGGCGCGTCGCAGTGTCATAGGGGAACCAATCGCCGGTTTCGAAGGTATATCCGTCGTCAACCGAACCGGATGCCGCCGGCGCGAGGAACCGGATGTTTGAGCCGGTTGCGCCGAGGTCGCTGTTTGTCAGATCGATCATATAGTTGCGGCCGTCATCCATCGTGAGGATGTTCCACATATGACCGCCGCCACCGCCGGCGGAGAACCGGACGCTGCCGCTGGCACAGAAGCAATTGATCAGCGGGCTGCGGAAGACGGATTGGTTGCAGAGATATTCAAACGCCTTGGCGTATCCTTCACAGACGACGTTCGTTTCGGGATCGTTATCGAACACATAGATCAGCTGCCACGGATTCTCCCCATAGCTGCTCGAGTTTCGGGCAGCGTCGTAGTGATACGAGACAAGAGAGCAGATCTTATCCCGATACGCCAGCAATTTTTCATAATCCGGAAGCGATGCGTATTCGGAAACGATTTGCTTCGCGTTCTCTACAGCAGCCTTTGCGGCGAGCACCTGCGCAGGATCGACTTCATAAGAAGCTCCGCTTTTCGCAAAATCGCTTGCAACCAAAAACGGCAGGGTCACAACGCCTTTGGAGATCGAACCGTTTTGAATCCGACGTCCGAACCAGTACATCTCATAGGAACAATCGCGGATCAGCGTACGAATCACGGCCTCGTAGTTTTCTATCTGTGACCAGGAAGAAATCCCGATATCGGCAAGGCGAATGCTCACCTTCGTGCTCGTCTGTACTCCGGAAGCAATCCGAACCATCTGCTCCTTCAGCGCCTGTTCCAATGCAAAGTCCGTAGGCGCAAGCACCTGCGAGGGGTCCGGAAGGCTTTTCATCCGCGGGAACGTCAGATTTGTCGTTCTCCCGCTGCGGAACATGGCGTTCACATATGCATAGAACAGATCCTCGTTCGAGGCTTCTTGGACAAGGTCGATCGGCGCAAGCTCGATCACTGAATCGGATTCCGGAACTTCGGATGACGTTTCGGCCGCTTCTTCGACAATTGGTTCTTGCGTGCCTTGATCGGAAGCCTCCTGTATGGACTCGTCCGATATGGACGAGAAAGCAGGCTGTTCTGCACCGTCGCCGTTTTGCAGATCTTCACCGAGTGCGGAGAACGGCAGCAGGCACAGCAGCAAGCCGCATAGTATTTGAACAAACAATCTGTTTCGCATAAATCCTCCGATGGGAGCATGCCCTTCGCCGGGCGCTGCTTCTCTGAATAGGAGTATACCATCAACCGAAGATCGGCGCAAGAGCAGGAAAAATCTGTTTTGACAATTTCTCTGTACTTTGGACAGAATCTTTCGAAAAACCTCGGAATAGAGGCGGATGGGACCGGCAATACTAACGGCGAGGTGATGAAAAATGCAATGGACGCAAAAAGAATCAATGCTTTTGCAAGACATGATGAACTCCGAACAGATCTGCATCGATAAGTACACAGACTATGCGGACCGCGCGTGTGATGAGGAGCTTCGCACGCTGTTTGAAAGCATCAAGACGACCGAAGAAGAACATCTGAAAACGCTCGAACAGATGCAGAGCGGGACGATTCCCGCCATGAATGCCCAGAGCGGCTCCCAAAAGCAGCAGGATTCGTCCTCCGGTTCCGGCGGATCGAAGAAGCAGTCGAAAGCCTGTGAAGAGGACGAGTACCTTTGCCGCGATGCGCTCGACACCGAGAAACATGTTTCCTCGCTCTACGATACGTGCATCTTCGAATTCGTCAGTCAGCAGGCGCGCGATGTTCTGAACCACATTCAGAAGGAAGAACAGGAACACGGAAAGAAAATCTACGACTACATGGCCTCCCATGGAATGACCGCATAACCGATTCCGAAACGGAGAAGGACAGCAAATGGCGCTGTCCTTTTTCGTTGTTCCCATTACAGGAAGAGTTCATATTGATATTCCAAGGATTCTGTTACAGCCGACCGGTTTTTGCGCCCTGGGAACACGCCCATTCGCTGCATGCCGAGCTTTTCCATCGTCTTATATGAGGCTACATTCTCCGCGTCACAATGCGCAACAAACTTTGTGATCCCAAAGTGAGACGAAAAATACGCGACGATTGCGCTTGCCGCTTCGAAGGCGAATCCGTTTCCCCAGTAGCGGCGGTTCACGATCCATCCGAGCTCTGCGGTTCCGTTTTCCGGATAGATACTCGCCGCGCCGATGTGTCTGTCCTGATAGAGCAGCGCAAATTCATAGAAACCCGGGGGTGTTTTGGCCCATTCGGCATCGACCGCTTTCAGAAATTCCAAGGTTTCCTCCGAACTTCGGTTCGGAAGGTGGATCATATAGGTTGTATTCTCCGGATCCATTGCGTACTCGTTGACCGTTTCCAAAAAGCGCGTACCCAGCGGCGTCAGCACCAATCGCTCCGTTTGCAGTTCCAATTTGCTCATATAGTATCCTCTTTTTTAAGAAACGAAAAGCAGGCACTTTTTGCGTCTGCTTTTCACGGCTTAATCTTTTGTCAGCAACGTTTGATCGTTTTCAAGCGCATACCCTGCAACGGCTGCAAATCGCTCCATCAGATCGCGCTTGGTGAGCTTTCGCTTGTCCTCACCGGAGATATCGAGAATGATATGTCCTTCGTCCATCATGATCAGTCGATTGCCGTGCGTGATTGCATCCGTCATGTTGTGCGTGATCATCAATGCGGTCAGGTTGCTTTCGGCAATGATGCGGTCGCTCAGCTCCAGAACTTTCGCAGCGGTAACCGGATCCAGCGCGGCGGTGTGCTCGTCGAGCAGCAGCAGCTTCGGCTTCTTGAGCGACGCCATCAGCAGCGTCAGCGCTTGGCGTTGTCCGCCGGAGAGCAGACCGACCTTTACGGTCAATCGATCTTCAAGCCCGAGACCGAGGATTTTGAGCCGCTCGCGGTATTCTTCCCGTTCTTTCTTGGTGACGCCCCAACGCAGCCCGCGATGTTCGCCGCGCCGCAGCGCGAGCGCGAGGTTTTCCTCAATCTGCATATTCGGAGCGGTTCCCATGATCGGGTCCTGGAAGACACGGCCGATGTAAGCTGCCCGCTTGTGCTCGGGAAGCGCGGTTACGTCCTTCCCATCGAGGAGGATTCGTCCGCTGTCCACGGGCCAGACGCCCGCGACGGCGTTCAGTAAAGTCGACTTACCTGCGCCGTTTCCGCCGATAACGGTGACAAAGTCGCCCGGCGCAAGGTGAAGCGAGAGATCCACAATGGCTTTTTTCTCATTGATCGTTCCGGGATTGAAGGTTTTGTACAAATGCAAAATCTCAAGCATGGTGGGCCTCCTGCCGCGCACTCTTGCGGAACGAAGTCTTCGCCTTGTCTCTGAAATACGGAACGGCAAGGAAAATGGCAACGATGATTGCCGTAAAGAGCTTCAGGTCGTTCGAATCGAGCTTCAGCCAAAGCACGATGACCATGACCAGATTGTAAATGACGCCGCCGATCGCAACAAAGGACAGCGTGCCGAAGAAGTTCAGATGCTTGCCGAGCAGCGCCCTGCCGATGACTTCGCCGATGATAACGGCGGCCAGACCGATAACGATCGCGCCGCGGCCCATATTGATATCCGCAAAGCCCTGATACTGCGCCATGAGCCCGCCTGCGAGAGCGACAATGCCGTTTGAGATCGCGAGTCCGAGCACCTTCATATTGTCAATGCTGATGCCGAGCGCGCGGGCCAGGGCAGGATTGCTGCCGGTGGCGCGGAGCGCAGAGCCTTGTTCGGTGCCGAAATACCAGTACATCAGTCCAATCACAACCAACACGATGATTCCGCCGATCAGAATCGCCTGCGGGATATGACGCAGCGAAAGGACAAGCGTGTACCGGTCAACGCTGATCGCTTTGTTCGCTGCCATCCCCATGATGTGGAGGTTGACCGAATAGAGCGCGTATTGCGTCAGGATCCCGGAGAGAATCGCCGGAATCCCGAGTTTCGTGTGCAGCAGTCCGGTCACAAGTCCCGCAACACAGCCGACTGCCATTGCAACGAGCAGCGCAACCCACGCGGGGCATCCTGCAAGAATCAGCATGGCCGCGCATGCCCCGCCGGTCGTGAACGATCCGTCCACGGTCAGATCCGCAACGTCCAACAGCCGGAAGCTGATGTAGATTCCGAGCGCCATGAGTCCCCAAATCAGCCCCTGCGCAATTCCGCCGGGCATGTTCTTCAGCAGTTTCAAAAAACTCAGCGAAGCGAAGTACGCTTCCATAGACTACGATCTCCTTCCGTAGATTCGCCGGGGAAACAATCAGTCGAGCGGTTTGTAATCCGAAGGAACGTTGATGCCGAGCGCAGCGCAGTTCGGCGCGTTGTACTGCCGCGTAAACGGAGCGTATTCAACCTGCATTGCAGAAACATCCGCGCCGTTCACAAGGATCTCATACGCCATGTTGCCTGTTACGAAGCCGAGGTCGTAGTAGGAAATCGACAGCGTCGCAACGCCGCAGCCGCGGCAGATATCGCCTTCGCCGGCAAGAATCGGCGTCTTGGTTTCCAGAGCAACATTGTTGATCAGTTCCGCGTTGGAGGCTGCCGTATTGTCGGTCGGAACATAGAGCACATCGCATTCGTCACACGCGGTGCGGGTGATCTGCGCAAGATCGTTGGAATCCGCAAATGTGTAATCCGAAACGGTGTAGCCGAGCGCTTCCGCAGCCGCGCGATAGGCTTCCGCCTGCACTTTCGAATTCGCTTCCGCAGAGCAGTACAGAATGCCGACGGTCTTCACATCCGGGAAGAGTTCGCCGAGGATCTTTACCTGTTCCTCTTCGGGAACGCGGTCGGAGGTACCGGAGATGTTCGTACCGGTTGCGCCGGAGAAGTTTTCGAGGCCGAGCGCCGCGCCGTAATCCGTAACGGACGTGCCAAGCACCGGGATCTTGTTCGTCGCAGCCTGCGCCGCCTGCAGCGCGGGCGTTGCGTTGGCGAGGATCAGATCGACTTCATCGCCGACAAACTGGTTGCAGATCACCGCGCAGGTCGCCGAGTCGCCCGATGCGTTCTGCTCGACGAATACAACGCTGTCACCGAGCTTTTCAGTCAGTGCATCGCGGAACCCCTTGGTTGCTGCGTCAAGCGCGTCATGCTGAACGAGCTGGCAGATGCCGACCGTATAAGTCGTTTTTGATTCTGTGGCGGCAGAACCGCTGCAGCCGATACAGCCGAGGACCAGAATTGCCGCCAAAACGGCACCGAGGATACGTGTGGTGTGTTTCATAACAGACTCCTTTGTCATCATTTTGGTGTTAAAAAAGCCGCACAGCCATTTGTGCGGCGGATTGCCTTGTCGGGCACCGGTGGATAACACAAACAGCTACTTCATTTCCTTCTAAAGTAGTAATCGTAGCCGTATGCAAATGCAAACCGAATGCTCATCCTATTCCTTTTCCTTCCGGAATGTATTCGTACTTTATCATGTTATACCAAAAAAGTCAACCCTTTTCGTCGATTTTATATATTTTATATAAAGGATACTCTTCCGAGCGAAAGATCTTGCTTGCCCAATCAGAATCTCCGCGTTTTTTGGAAAACGCATCTTCCCAAAATGCAAATCTGTGGTATACTGATGGTTATGGAAACCAATGATTGTACATTCACCTTGTTGACGGAACAGAATAATCTTTCGCTTGAACCGTATTTTTTGCAGTATGCCTATGGTATTTGTGACAATACGATCGGGGCGGTCTATCAATGGCGGAATATCTATGTTTCCTACTTTGCGGTTGTGGATCATTGCCTGTGTATTCGTGCCAATTATGGGGAATACGGGGATTGCTACACCGTTCCGATCGGCTGTGGGGACTTTGACCGTGCGTTCGATTGTATCGAATGTGATGCGGAAAAGAATCATATTCCGCTCCGCTTTTGCGTTGTTCCTGAGGAGGCGCTCGGCGTGTTGCGCGACCGGTACGGGGAACGTGTCCGGGCGGAGAGCATCCGGGATTGGGCGGATTATCTGTACGATGCGAATGCCTTTCGGACCTACTCCGGTAAGCAGCTTCATACACAGAAGAACCATGTGAACCGATTCTGGCGCGAGCATCCGAATGCGGTTTGCGCCATTGTCAACACGCCGGAAATCGAACAGACGGCGCAGGCGTTTTTGGACGAGTATGTGGCACAGCATCCCGACAGCCCGCTTCTGGAGCAAAATGAGCTTCGCGGCGCACGGGAGCTTTTGCACAATCGTGAGCGTCTCGGGCAAACGGCAGCCTGCCTGATCGACGGCGGACAAGCGCTTGCGCTTTCGGTCGGAGAAGTCAAGGGGGATACGCTGTATGTTCACGTTGAAAAGGCGAGGCTGGATGTTGCAGGGGCGTATCCTGCGATGGCACAGGCGTTCGTAAAGTGCTTCCCGAATGTGAACACGGTCAACCGGGAGGACGACGGAGGAGATGCCGGCCTTCGGTACTCGAAACTCCAGTATAAACCGATGGAATTGATTGAGAAGTATCTCGTCACGATACAACCATTTTAGAGGAGGAAAGACATGAAAAAACCGATTCTTTTGATCATGGCAGCAGGGATGGGCAGCCGGTTCGGCGGGCTGAAGCAGATTGAGCCGATCGATGCGCAGGGACACGTCATCATCGACTATTCGATTTTCGACGCGAAACGCGCGGGCTTTGAGAAGATCGTCTGCATCATCAAGCCAGAGATCGAGGCGGATTTTGAGGAGCGCATCGGCAAGCGCATTCGTCCGTTTGTGAATCTCGTCTACGCGTATCAGACGCCCGATAAGCTGCCCGCGGGCTACGGCATCCCCGAGGGACGCGTGAAGCCGTGGGGGACCGCCCATGCGATTCTGTGTGCCAAGGATGAGCTCGATGCGCCGTTCGCCGTATTGAATGCCGACGATTTCTACGGCGCGGACGCATTTCGCAAAATCTACGACTATCTGGCCGTCGAGCGGGATCCGAGCGATAACGCGATGGTCGCCTATGCGCTCGGCAATACGCTGTCGGATTACGGCTCCGTTGCGCGCGGCGTGTGCGAAGTCGGCGAAGACGGCAAGTTGAAGACACTGACCGAACGGCTCAAGATTGAAAAGCGCGGCGACGCAGCCGCCTTTACCGAAGACGACGGCGCAACGTGGGAACCGCTTGCCTTCGAAACGCCGGTTTCGATGAATCTTTTCGGTCTGCAGCCGATGGTGCTCGATGAATTTGAGAAGCGCTTCCCGGCATGGCTCGATGAGAACGTGAAGAAGAATCCGCTCAAGTGCGAATATCTGCTTCCGCGCATTCTTGATGATATGATGCGCGAAGGACAGATTACGATCGAGATGCTTTCGACGAGCGCTCGCTGGCATGGCGTAACGAACCGGCCGGATCTGCCGATTCTCCAGGCCGCAATCAAAAAGATGCAGGATGACGGCATATACCCCGTCGAACTTTGGAAATAAGATTCGCAATCAAAAATGCTCCCGAACCCGGGAGCATTTTTTGCTTGGTTTATTCAGCTGTTTTTTGCTTTTTGCGGAAAATCTTCGAGCGGAACAGGAGTACGAGCATCAAACCGAGCAGCGCAATGAGGATGCCGAGCGTCAGGAACGTCATCTGCATCGATTGGGCAACGACACCCATCAGCAGCAGCATCGGCGCGCCGAGCAGAATCGACCAGAGGTTCTGATAGATCACGTTGTTCGCGGCAGGCGTTTTGAACAGCGGATCGACCTCGCGCAGCAGAATCAGACCGGTGCTGACGGTTCCGGTCAGCATTCCGTACATGACAAGGAATTGTTCATCCGCATATCCGGCAAAGAACTTGCGCGAAATGAAGCGGACGTAGAAATAGCTGATCACGCCGCCGGCAATGCAGATGAGCAGCAGCGGAATCCAGAATTCACGATACCGGAACGCCGACAGATCAATCGAGGCGATCGAGGCGACGACCATCAGATCGAACATCAGGCCCGAAATGCGGGTGAGCAAAAAGTCGTTTGTATAGGAACGATGCACAAATCCGGCCTTCTTGCCGATCTTGAAATAGGATTTGATGATGGTTGCCGCAAGCATACCGAAGAGGAAGTTGAAGCCCCAGATCAACGGCTTCACGGTGTTCACGAAGAATCCGCCGCCGAGATCGCAGAGTGCGGAAAGTCCGAGCATCATCAGATAGGCGAGCCCGTATGCGGTGAAGACGAGCGCGAACTGCACAGTCAGCTTATCGAGCGATTCGGAGAGCGGAATTTCTCCGCGCGTGGTAATGACCGCGGCGGTCAGATCCTCCTGCTCTTCGGCGTTTGCGCTCCGCTTTTTGCCCTTACGGGAAGCAAGGTTCAGATAAATGACGCCGCCGATGCTTGCTGCGATAAAGCCGCAGGCCGCAACGGAGAGACCGAAGCTTGAACCATGCTCAAATCCGTAGTTGTTCATATAGGTGGTGCCCCAGTTGAACGCCTGGCCCGGTCCCTGTCCGTATCCCATCGGGAGCAGAATGCCAGACTGCGCCCAGCTTCCGAGCAAATAGAACAGAACGATCGTAATGCAAAGCCCGACTACGCCCTGCAGCAGATAGGTGGAAACCGTGATCAGCGAAGAGTTGAACACATCCCGACGCGCTTCCTTTCCGGAGCGGCGGTCAGCGTTTTGAAACGTCATGGCAACGACGCCGAGTCCCAATCCGTGGTAGGTGAGCATCTCCATCGTAGCGGTATTGAACGGTGTCTTGCCGGAAATCGCGCGGAAGATGCCGATGAACGCAAGAATCAGAAAACCGCCGATTACGGAACTCGGAATCAGCGATTTTTTCAAAAAAGGAATGGTGCGCCGCAATCCGTTTGCGATCAGCATCGCCAAAAACAGACCGGCAAGCGCAACCAGGAATTCCCAGACTTCAAAATCCCAAAATTGAATGCTCGTTGTCACCTTGAAAATGTCCCTTTCATCATATATGATTTTCCATTATATCCATTTTTTTCGCAATCGTCAATCGTGCGTGCAAAAAAGATAATTTTACCGAATTTTCTTAGAAAAATAGGGGTTTTTTCTATTGACGGAATTCGATTTCACTGATATCATATACAAAAATCCGCAGCATCAAAAAATCCCAGCGCGCCGCGGATTTCGAGGAAGACCCATGGATGAATTAACACTGTTGATCAAGAAGGAGATTAAGCGACAGTACCGCAGTGTCCGGCAGTTCTCGATGGCGATCGGTGTTCCCCAGTCGACAATCGTGACGGCATTGCAAAAAGGGATCGGAGGGACTTCGTTCTCAACGATCATGACCATCTGCAAAGTGCTCGGCATCAAACCGGTGCTCGGGGAGCAGGGCATGTTTTTGGATCGCGAGAGCCGCACGCTGTTGGAGCGGTATGCGCTTCTGGATGAGCGTGGCCGGCAGACGGTGCGTACCTTGACGGAGGTCGAGGTGCTCCGCGCGACGAACGATCCGATGTATCAGACGCTTGGCCGCCATCTCGACGAGCTCGCCGATGCGAACGGCTGACATGCGTTGATCGAACCATCATCAATCCCACAGAAGGCAGCGTAGCGAATACTCTGCTTTTATGTTTTGATTTCCAACGCATGCGGTAAATTCTTGCGGAACGGTTGACAAACGCCGACGGATTCGATAAAATACAAACGTACATTGCCCGGGAAACGGGAAAAGAACAAGGAGAATCATATGGAATTTGAAAAGGTTCGTCAGATCATCGCAAACCAGTTGGATCTGGATCCCGCCGAGATCACCATGGACAGCAACCTGATTGAGGATCTGCGCGCGGATTCGCTTGACATCGTGGAGCTTGTGATGGACATGGAGCAGGAATTTGATGTGGAGATTCCGGATGAGGAACTGCCCAAAGTCAAAACCGTCGGCGATATTGTCCGTTACCTGCAAAACCGATAATCTTCGACAGTGTACGTCGGACTGCCCGCACGCCGTGCGGGCTTTTTGTAAGTGACGTCCCCAAACCGTTCGAATCTGCGAACGGCTTGGAAACGGCACGGAAAGGACTGCTATGAATCAAAATCGGCTTGCGGATCTCGAATCCGCGCTCGGATATTCATTTTCGAATCGCGCGCTTTTGGAGCGTGCATTGACGCATTCTTCCTTTTATAAAGGTGAAAAAGGGCGGCGTGAGCCGCAGGATAATGAGCGCATGGAGTTTTTGGGCGATGCGGTGCTCGAGCTTTGCGTTTCGGAAGAGCTGTATTTTCGCTTTCCGCAGATGCAGGAAGGCCGGCTTTCCAAAACACGCGCCAGCATCGTTTGCGAATCTGCGCTGTTTCAGGCGGCAAAGGGCGTGTACCTCGGCGCTTTTCTGTTGCTCAGCCACGGCGAGGATCTCGGCGGCGGGCGGGAAAAACCATCCATTCTGTCGGACGCATTCGAAGCCGTGATTGCGGCGATTTATCTTGACGGCGGCTGGGAACCCGCAAAAGCGTTCATCCGTCGGACGGTGCTGCCGCTGTTGGACTTTACCGCGCAGCCGCAGCTTGATAAGGATTATAAAACGCGCCTGCAGGAGATCGTGCATCATGAGACGCACGGCAAGCAGGTCGTTTACCGGATGCTGGATGAGAAAGGCCCCGACCATCAGAAGGTGTTTACAATGGCGGTGCTCCTGGAGGATCGCACGCTCGGAACGGGCGAGGGCAATTCAAAGCAGAGCGCGGGTCAGGCTGCCGCGCGTGACGCGTTGGAACGCATGGGGAAAACGGTATGAGACTCACGAAGTTAGAGGTTGCGGGCTTTAAGTCGTTCGCCAAAAGAACCGAGCTGCAGTTCGGCAGCGGAATTACGGCGGTCATCGGGCCGAACGGCAGCGGAAAGAGCAATATTTCCGACGCGGTGCGCTGGGTGCTCGGAGAACAGAGCGCGCGTGCGCTGCGCGGCACAAAGATGGAGGATGTCATCTTCAACGGCACGCAGACGCGCAAGCCGCAGTCGATGTGCGAAGTGACGCTGACGTTCGATAATTCCGATCAAAAACTTCCGGTCGAATTCAACGAAGTCGCGGTAACGCGGCGTATGTATCGTTCGGGAGAAAGCGAATACGTTCTGAACGGCAAGACGTGCCGCCTGAAGGATATCATGGAGCTGTTCCGCGATACCGGCATCGGCAAGGACGGGTATTCGATTATCTCACAGGGCAAGGTCGATGAGATTTTATCCAACAAATCGAGCGACCGTCGTGTTGCGTTGGAGGAAGCCGCAGGCGTAACGCGGTACCGCGCCCGCAAAGAGGAAGCCGAGCGCAAGCTCGACGCAACGGAAAAGAATATGGAGCGTCTCCTGGACCTTCTGAACGAGCTTGAGACGCGGCTCGGGCCTTTGGAGGAGCAGAGCGCAACGGCACGGACGTTTTTGAAACTGCGCGAGGAGCTCAAAGACCTGGACGTCAACATGTTTCTGTACCAGACGGACCGTCAGAAGGAACGGTTGAACACGCTGCGCGAG
This sequence comes from uncultured Eubacteriales bacterium, assembly GCA_900318765.1. Taxonomy (GTDB): domain Bacteria; phylum Bacillota; class Clostridia; order Christensenellales; family CAG-138; genus UBA3792. Next base: position 11,938 of record ONLX01000122.1, on the reverse strand, counting down.
ACCGTAGAGCAGCTCAGCTCGGAACTTTCCGACAACGAAGCGCATGACCGAGAGCTTTCCGAACAATCCGGAACATTGGAAGCGCAGGTTCGGGAGCTGGATGAGCAGCTTTCCGAGCAGCAGAATCGCCTGATCGAAATGCTTTCCGGCGTGGAAGCGCATGTAGGAGAGAGCAACCTGCTCGTGGAGCGTCGTGACTATGCGAAGAAAGAAACCGAGCGAATCGGAAAAGAGCGCGATGCGTTAAAGGCGCAGGTTCTTGCATTGGAAACGGATCTTACCGCAACCGAACTTTCCGAGACGGAATGGGAAACGCGGAACGCCATGGATCGGGAGATTTCCGAAGGCGATGCAGCTGTTGCCCGGATGGATGCGGAGATAGCCGAGCGCGAATCGGCGTTGGACGCGGCGAAGAACGCGATGATGGAGGCGATGAACCGTCTTGCTGACGCGCGAAGCGATGCGTCCCGGTTCGAAACGATGGTTGCCTCCCTGAAGGAACGTTTGAACGCGCTTGACGGGGAGGAAGCGGCGGCAAAGGAAAAGCTTGCTTCTCTGCAGAAAGAGTTGGAAGCGGCGGACAAGCTGCGTGCCGATGCCGAGCAAACACACAACGAGCATATCGCGGCCTACCGGGAAGCGCAGAGCAACCGGTATTCGATCGAATCCGACCTGCTTGTCCGGCAGGAGGAGCTGCGGATTGCCGAACAGAATGCCGGCGCGCTGTCGAGCCGAGAACATGTGCTGCGCGATATGATGCGCTCGCATGAAGGCTATCAGAACAGCGTGCGACTTGTAATGCAGGCATCCGACCGCGACGAACAACTGAAAAAGTGCATCATCGGACCCGTGGCGGAATTGCTGCGCGTGCCGAAGGAATATGAAACGGCGATCGGGATGTCGCTCGGCGGGTCGATGCAGAATCTGGTTACGCGTTCCGCGGAAGAGGGCAAGGCGGTGATCGAGTATGCGCGTAAGAACGATCTCGGCCGGATCACGCTGCTGCCGGTATCGATGCTGACCCCGAATCCACTGAACGAGCGTGAGCGCGCGTTTCTGAAGGAAAATGGGGTGATCGGCGTTGCAAGTGAGCTGATCACCTGCGATCCGGGCTTAGCGGTCGTTGCGGACTATTTGCTCGGAAGAACCGTCGTCGTCAAGGACCTTGAAAGCGGGATTGCTCTGAAAAAGAAATCAAAGAACGCGTTCCATATTGCGACCCTGCTCGGAGACTTCCTTTCAACGGGCGGCACCATGACGGGCGGAAGCGTCAAAAAAAACGGGTCTTCGCTGCTCGGACGCGAGCGCGAGATTGAAGAGATTTCCAAACAACGCAAGGCGGCGGAAAAGGCCGTTCTGAAAAAGCAGGAAGAGATTGAGACCTGCAAACAGCAGATCGTGCTTGCGGATACGCAGCTGCAGGCGCTTTTGCAGGAAGCCCATGCGGATGAACTGGAACTCGTACGGCAGAACGAACAGCGGGAGATTATCCTGCGCGATTGGAAGGACGCAGAGCAAAGCATTTCGGATATTGCCGACGAGCGAACGGATATCGGGGACAGCATTGCAGATATCGAGCGGCGGCGGGAAGCCTCGCAATCGGTACAGGCCGAGATCGAGCAGAGCAATACGGCGTCCCGCACCGAAATCATAGTGGCGCAGCAGTCGCTGAACGCGCTGCGTACTGCGCGGGAAGCGGAGAACGCTGCTTTGACCGAGCGAAAGATTGCGCGGATGGCGCTGCAGAAGGAAGATGATGCGCGTACAGCCGAACGGAACCGATTGACGCGCGACCGCGCTCTTGCGATGCAGCGGATCGAGGATTATGAAAACGAGTATCGCTCGATGACGGAACAGATCGAAACCGCACAGGAACGGCTCAGCGAGATGGAACGCAGTATTGCGGGCGAGCAGACCGATCTGCAGGCGGCGAAGGACGAGCAGCAGCGATTGGAAAAGGAGCGTCAGCGCACGAGCGAGCTGTTGGCACGATACCGTCAGCGTCGTGACGAACTGGCGGAAGCATATCGCGAAGCAGGCGAGCGCAAGCATAAGGGCGAGCTGGCGATCGACCGTATCGAACTGGAATGCCGGCAGATGGCGGATCGGATCTTCCAGGATTACGAACTGACCTATGAAAACGCGTTGCCGCTGCGTCGTGAAATCCCGATCGGCGCGACAAACAGCCGAATCAATGAGCTGAAATCGCAGATCCGCGAGCTCGGCGAGATCAACGTTTCCGCGATCGAGGATTATCGCACCGTTTCCGAACGGTATGAGTCGATGAAGACGCAGTACGACGATCTGGAGAAGGCAAAAGCCGATCTGTTCACGCTGATTGCACAGATCACACGTCAGATGGAAGCAACGTTTACTGCGGAATTCGCACGTGTGCAGGAGAGCTTTTCGAAAGTATTTGTCAAGCTGTTCGGCGGAGGCCACGCAGAGCTGCGGCTCTCGGACAAGAACGACGTGCTCAATTGCGATATCGATATCATTGCGCAGCCGCCGGGAAAGAAACTGCAGCTGCTGTCGCTGCTCTCGGGCGGGGAGCGCGCGCTGACCGCGATTGCATTGCTGTTTGCGATGCTGAAGATCAAAGCGCCGGCGTTCTGTGTGCTCGACGAAATCGAAACGTCGCTCGACGAGGAAAACGTTTCCCGATTTGCGGAGTATTTGACACAGTATTCCGACGAAACGCAGTTCATCATCATCACGCACCGCAAGGGCAGCATGGAGGTTTGTGACACCCTGTATGGCGTCGCAATGGAGGAAAAAGGCGTCAGCACAATCGTCTCCGCACGATTCGACTGATCAAATTCCGGTATCGGAGGATACGTTATGGAACAGAAAAAAAGTTGGTTTACCAGATTAAAAGAAGGCCTCGGAAAGACGAACAACTGGTTTGCGGGATTGTTTGGCGGGGAGCGGATCAACGATGCGTTCTACGACGAACTGGAAGAGGCTATGATCCTTGCCGATATGGGCATGGAGACCGCCGAAAAGCTGTTGGATGCATTAAAAGACAAGGTGCGGCAGGAAAAGCTGTCATCACGCGATGAGGCGAAGACGACGCTTGCTGCCCTGATTGCGGATACCATGCGTCATAATACGGACTTCCGGGCGGATAAGGAAGCCTGCGTTGTCCTGATCGTCGGTGTGAACGGCGTCGGAAAGACGACGACGATCGGCAAGCTTGCGCATCTGTACAAGGAACGCGGCAGAAAGCCGATGATCGCGGCGGCGGATACCTTCCGCGCGGCCGCAGCGGAACAGCTCGGGGAATGGGCGAATCGGTCCGGCTGCCCGATGGTGCGGCACGGTGAAGGGTCCGATCCGGCGGCGGTCGTGTTTGATGCGATCGCATCCTACCGCGCGAAGGACTGCGACCTTCTGCTGGTTGATACCGCGGGCAGACTGCATAACAAGAAGAACCTGATGAACGAACTGAATAAGATTCGCCGCGTGATCGCGCGCGAACTTCCGGATACGCCGTGCGAGGTGCTGTTGGTGCTCGATGCGACGACCGGCCAGAACGCGACGGCACAGGCAAAGGCGTTCCTGGAAGTTTGTGAGCTGACGGGTGTCGTTCTGACCAAGCTTGACGGGACAGCCAAGGGCGGCGTCACCGTCCAGATTCACGACACGCTGAATGTTCCGGTGCGCTTTATCGGCGTCGGCGAAGGGATCGAGGATCTGCAGAGGTTCGACGCAGACGAATTTGCAAAGGCGCTGCTGTAAAGCGGTGCCGGGGGAGGACGTATGAATCGGACGGTGATCGCACTCGGTATGTTTGACGGGGTGCATCTCGGGCATCGCGCACTGCTCGAGCGCGCTGCTTCGATTGCGCACGAAAACGGCGATCTTGCGGTAGCGTTCACGTTTTCGAATCATCCGCGCGAGGTATTCACCGGTTCGGCGGACTACCTCTGCACGCCGCGGCTCAAGGAAACGCTGATCGGCAGCCTCGGCATCGACGGAGTCGATACGGTTGCTTTTACAAAGCTGTTTGCCGCCATCCCGCCGGAGGCGTTTGTGCAGTGGCTTCTGAAACGGTATGACGGACGTGTTTTGGCGATCGTCTGCGGCTACGATTACCGTTTCGGCGCCGGCGCGTCGGGCACCGGAGAACAGATGAAAGCGTTCGGAAAGCAGTATGGCTTTGAAACGGAGATTCTCGATCCGGTCTGCTACGCCGGGATACCGTGCTCGTCGACACGTGTACGCGAAGCCTTGAAAAACGGCGATCTCGTGACGGCGAACGCAATGCTTGACCGACCGTACGCGATAACGGGACGCGTCGTGCATCATAAGGCAATCGGGCGGCGAATCGGGTTTCCGACCGCGAATGTCGATCCCGGGCAGCAGCTTTTGCCCAAAGACGGCGTTTATGCTTCGGCACTTCTGATCGGAAAGACGCTGTACGGCGCGGTGACGAATATCGGCTGCAATCCCACGGTCGGCGGAACGATGCGCACGCTGGAAACCCATCTGATGGATGAATCGATGGATTTGTACGGCCGGGAAGCGACCGTGCTGTTTTTGAAACGGCTGCGGGAGGAGCAACGGTTTGCCTCGATCGACGCATTGAAAGAACGGATTGCGAAAGACGCTGCGGACGCGAAAAAAGTTTTTGAAGAAACGGAAAAAAGTGTTTACAACACGATAAAAGTGTGGTAAGATAATTCGAATTCATCCGCAGGCCGGGTTGATGCGACAACTCCGACGCGCGACGCAGTTTGCGGGGATCAGAAAAAAACGGAGGAAACCATAATGACGAAACAGGAAATTATCGCAACGTACGCAACGCATGAAGGCGACACGGGTTCTCCCGAGGTTCAGATCGCTCTGTTGACCGAGCGCATCAACCACCTCAACGAGCATCTGAAGCTGAACATGAAGGATCATCACAGCCGTCGCGGCCTTTTGAAGATGGTCGGTAAGCGTCGCGGCCTTCTCAACTATCTGAAAGAGAAGGACATCGAGCGTTACAGAGCGATCGTCGCTGCTTTGAATCTCAGAAAGTAACGAGCAAAAGCGGGGGCTTCTCCCCGCTTATCTTTTTGCTGTTTCGCTCTTTCTACGGCATTCATAAAATAGAGATAAAGAGGGTAAAAAAGAAATGCAAAGAGTATTCAGAACCATGATCGGCGATCGTGAACTGATCGTCGAAACCGGTAAGTATGCCGAGCAGGCGGGGGGCAACTGCCTCGTTCGCTGCGGCGGTACGGCGGTCATGGTCAACGCAACGGTGGCGAAGGCCCCGCGTGACGGCGTTGACTTTCTGCCGCTTTCCATCGAGTATGAAGAGAAACTGTATGCAGTCGGCAAGATCCCCGGCGGCTTCATCAAGCGCGAAGGTCGCCCGACCGAGAAGGCGATCCTGACCTGCCGTTTGATCGATCGTCCGCTTCGTCCGCTGTTCCCGAAGGGATTTTATAACGACGTACAGGTGATTGCGACCGTTCTGTCCGTTGAGCAGGACGTGCAGCCGGAAATCCTCGGCATGATCGGTTCTTCGATCGCGCTGTCGATCTCGAACGCACCGTTCATGGGACCGACGGGCGCCGTTGCAGTCGGTATGATCGACGGGGAATACATCCTGAACCCGAACCTTGCGCAGCGGGAAAAGAGCTGCCTGTCGCTGACCGTAGCCGGAACGAGCGAAGCGGTTATGATGGTCGAAGCGGGTGCGAACGAGGTCTCCGAGGAGGAGATGCTCGGCGCAATCCTGTTCGCGCACGAAGAAATCAAGAAGATCGTTGCGTTTATCGCAGAGATTCAGGCGGAAATCGGCAAGCCGAAGATGGAAGTCAATATCCATCATGCAGATCCCGAGCTTGAGGAGAAGGTCCGTGCATGGGCGATCGATAAGGTTCGCTGGCAGATGGATACGTTTGATCGGCATGAGCGCGAAGTGCGCACCGAGCAGGTCAAGGCGGAAACGATCGCAGAATTTGCGGCGGAGGATCCTGCAGTTGCGAAGGACGTCGATGCGATCCTGTATCAGATGACGAAGGAAGTAATGCGTTCCAAGATCACGAACGATAAGATCCGTCCCGACGGACGTGCTTTGGAAGAGATTCGCCCGATCTGGAGCGAGGTCGGCATTCTGGAGCGTCCGCATGGCTCCGCGGTATTCACGCGCGGCCAGACTCAGGTCATGACGATTGCGACGCTCGGCACGATTTCCGAAGCGCAGGCGCTCGACGGGCTGACGCTCGAGGAAAGCAAGCGCTATATGCACCAGTACAACATGCCGCCGTATTCGACCGGCGAGACGCGTCCTGTACGCAGCCCCGGTCGCCGCGAAATCGGTCACGGCGCGCTTGCCGAGCGTGCGCTCCTGCCGGTGCTTCCGAGCGAAGAAGAATTCCCGTATTGCATGCGCCTCGTTTCCGAGGTCATCAGCTCGAACGGTTCGACTTCGCAGGCGTCCATCTGCGCAAGCACGATGGCGCTGATGGATGCGGGCGTTCCGATCAAGAAGCCGGTCGCAGGCGTTGCGATGGGTCTCATCAAGGATACGGAAACCGGCAACATCTCTGTTCTGACCGACATTCAGGGCCTCGAGGACTTCCTCGGTGATATGGACTTCAAGGTTGCCGGCACGCGGGACGGCATCACGGCAATCCAGATGGATATCAAGATCAAGGGCATTGATCGCGAAATCCTGACCCGTGCGCTCGCACAGGCAAGAAGAGGCCGCTTGTTCATTCTGGACAAGATGGCGGAGACGATCTCCGAGCCGCGTCCGGAGCTTTCCCCGTACGCGCCGCGCATCATCAGCTTCAAGATCCATCCGGATAAGATCCGTGAGGTCATCGGAAGCGGCGGCAAGACGATCAACGGCATTATCGCGCAGACCGGCGTCAAGATCGATATCGAGGATGACGGTACCGTCATGATCGCATCCCCCGACGAGGCGGCAGCGGCGGAAGCCAAGCGCATCATCGATGGGATCGTTAAGGATATCGAAGTCGGCGATGTGTATCTCGGAAAAGTTGTCGGCATCAAGGAGTTCGGCGCATTCATCAACCTCACGCCCGGTAAGGACGGTCTGCTGCACATCTCGCGCATGGCCAAGACGCGCGTGAACAAGGTGGAAGACGTCATGAATCTCGGCGACCAGGTTCTGGTTCGTGTCATTGATATCGACCAGAAGACCGGCAAGATCAGCCTGACGCGGAAAGATCTCCTGCCCGAAGAGAAGAAGGACGAGGAGTAAGCTTTTTCAATGGAAAACGGAGGGGCAGGGGGTGACCTTTGTCCCTCTGTGCGCTTTTACAGGCGACGGGCGTTTTCCCGGAGCGCAGCGCGCCATCGGCTGAGCGTTCGGGCAGGGGCAATATTGTACTGCAAAGGAGAAAATTATGACCTTTCGCGAACTGTCAACCGGAATTCGCGTCGCGCTTGAGCCGATGCCGCAGATGCGTTCGATTTCGCTCGGTGTCTGGGTGAATGCCGGATCCGTCTTTGAATCGAAGCGCAATTCCGGCGTTTCGCATTTCATTGAACACATGGTGTTCAAGGGAACAACGCACCGCAGCGCTGCCGAAATCTCCATGGAAATGGATGCGATCGGCGCGAATCTGAATGCGTTTACGGCGAAGGAATGCACCTGTTTTCATGTCAAAGCACTGGATGAGGATATGCCGCTTTGCGTGGATATCTTAGCGGATCTGGCACTGAACAGCACGCTTGATCCGGAGGAGCTTGCGCGGGAAAAGGACGTTGTTTTGGAAGAGATTGCCATGACGTTGGACAGCCCGGAGGACTATGTGTTCGACCGCGCTTCCGAATCCTTTTACCGCGGGACTGCGCTTTCGCGTGAAATTTTAGGAACTGCGGAAACGGTTTCGAACCTGTATGCCGGGGATTTGCGCGCCTATATGGATGCGCATTATACGGCGGAAAACATTGTAATCGCCGTGGCGGGAAAATACGACGAGGCAAAACTCATGGAGGAGCTGGAGCGGCGGTTCGCGTCGGTCCGGCACGGTGAGCGCAGGGCTGTTCCGGCGTATGCACCGGAGCGCGGCGCTGTAGCGACGTTTGCCGAAAAGGACATAGAACAGGTGCATATGGTTCTGGAGTTTCCCGGAGCCCCGATCTGGACAAAGGATTCCTTTACGCTGTCCGTATTGTCCAACATCCTCGGCGGCAATATGAGCTCGCGCCTATTTCAGCACATCCGGGAAGAACGGGGGCTCTGCTATTCGGTATATTCGTTCCCGATGTCCTACCGAGGAATCGGTTCCCTTTGCCTGTATGTGGGCAGCACCGAAAAGCAGGCGAAGGAAGCGCTGCGGCTGATGCTTGCAGAACTCGATGATCTGTTGGCGCACGGCGTGACCGAAGAGGAATTCCGACGCTGCAAACAGCAGCTTAAGGGCAGCTACGTTTTGAGCATGGAATCCCCGGCGGCGCACATGAACGCGATCGGCAAGACCGCACTTCTGATCGGAGAACGGTATGATCTCAACGAGACGCTTGCACGGATCGAGTCGGTCACGATCGATGATGTGAACGCGTTGATTCCGAAGGTTTTGACGCGGGATTCCTTCACGCTTGCCGCAGTCGGCAGACTGGCGAAGGTACAGGAGCCGATGCGAAAACAGACGGAGGCATGGAGCGGAAGGACGATTCCTTCCCGATAAAGAGGATAATTCGACATGGAACGCAGTTTGAAACTCAGCAGACGGTTTTATCTGTTCTCGGTGCTCGGCGTGGCGCTGCTCGTCGCGATCGTCATCGGGGTTGTTGTAGTGCTGCAAAATCTGACCGGTCATGTGCGCCGCATGACGGTGAATCAGATCTATTCCGAGATCGAAACGAAGGCGGTCGTGATCCGGACCGAGCAATCGATCTCCGAGTCCGCAAGCGACGCGAAAATCATTGCCAAAAGCGGCGTCTATGTGCAGGAGGGCGATGACGTTGCGGTTCTGTATCCGTACGGATATGAAACCGCGCTTGCCACAATCACGTCCAAGGAGACGGAACTTTACGCAAAACTGGAACTGCAGTTGAAAACATTGAGCGGCGGCGTGCTGCCGGCTACGGTTGTCAGCCTCAATGATCGGATCGCCTATCTCGGCGGGCAGATGCGCGCGGCGTCGAACGGAGAATCGAATGAATCCTATGCGGATCTTGAGACGGAGCTGCTTGCGCTGCTGATGGAGCGCCGCGATCTGATGGTGTCACAGCTGTCCGACGCGTCAACGCTTGCCGCGGAAATCCGGGCGCTCGATGCGCAGTACTCTTCGTTTGAAACGAACATGGCACGCACGCTGAAAAGCGGATACAATGGGTACATCAGCTTTTATACGGATTCCAATGAGGAACCGCTGCGCGATGTATCGCAGCTGACCGTTTCGCAGGTGAAGCGCATCATGTCCTCCACCTCGTTTGCGGCGGATTCGGAAAACTTCTCGTATCGGATTGTTACCGATCGCAGCATGTTCTATCTTGCGTTCGTTGCGAGCACGACGAGTACGGCGGATCTGAGCAAGCGCCTGATGCCGGGCATGACCTATCCCTTTACCATCAAGGGAATCGAAGGCGCGTTTATGGGAACGGTCGTATCCGAAAAGGACGCATCAAACGGTATTCTGTACGTTTTGTCGGTTGCCGCGGATGTGAAACCGCTGCTGGACGCGCGCGTCGTGGACATCTCGGTGCAGAACGTCGCGTCGGGGCTTACGGTTCCCGTCAAGTATATTCAGTATTCGGGCGGCGTTCCCTATGTGTATATCAAGTCAGACTATGGGTATACGCCGATTGCGGTGTACATCGCGGGATCGGACGGAGAGGACGCGGTGATCTCCGCACGTGACGAAAAGCTCACGCTGTTCTCGGGCCTTCGCTACCGGATGCCGATTGAGGAGGACGATGACTGATGACGATTGCGGAAAACGTGGAAGTTGTGCGTGAAACGATGCGGCGTGCGCTGGAACGTTCGGGAAGATCGGAATCCGAAGTGCGCCTGATGGCGGTAACGAAGTTTGTTTCGACCGATCGAATTGCCGAAGCGGTGGATGCAGGGATTACACTCATCGGGGAAAATCGTGCGCAGGAGTTCACGGAAAAGTTAACTTTTTATAAACAGCGCAATTTAGAGGCTCATTTTATTGGACAATTGCAAACGAACAAGGTAAAATACATCTGTGGCAATGCCGACATGATTCAGTCGGTCGATCGGATGCCCTTGCTTGAGGCAATTGCAAACCGTGCTGCAGCGCAAGGGACGGAACAGCGAATCCTGTTCGAGGTCAATATCGGCAGAGAACCGCAGAAGGGCGGGTTCGCGCCGGAGGATCTGATGCGATACGCCGAGAGCGCCTGCGCCAAAAAGGGCGTGCGACTGTGCGGATTGATGTGCGTTCCGCCGGCGGGCGAGCCGGAAAGTGCGCGTCCGTATTTCCGGCAGATGCGCATGCTGTTTGAACAGCTTAGAAGGTCCGTTCCGTCGGTCGATACGCTGTCCATGGGCATGAGCCATGACTATCCGATCGCGATTGAGGAAGGCGCGACGATTGTACGCGTCGGCACAGCCATTTTCGGCGCGAGAACCATTCAGGGAGGAACACACAATGGGTAGGTTTTTAAGTTTTATCGGTTTAGAAGATGCGGATGACGAAGAACTGATGGAGGAAGAGGCACAACAGCCTCAGCAAGCTCCGAAGGCGGCGCCCCGTCCGAAACAGCGCAGGGAGGCGACGCGGCCCGCAGCCGTCGGTGAGGGAATCACCCCGCGGGATATTCCGTCGGATATGAAGATGGTCGTCTTCCACCCCGTGGTGTACGATGATGCCCAGAGCATTGCGGACAACCTCAAGAGCTCCAAACCGATTATCGTGAACATGGAAGAGCTGGACGGCGCAACCGCGCAGCGCGTGCTGGACTTTTTGCTCGGCGCGGTCTATGCGCTGGACGGATCGATCAGCAAGATTTCGCGCGGGATCTTTTTGGTCGCGCCGAAAAACTGCAACGTCGTCGATAACGGTGAGAACAACTATACCGATTTCTGATCAGCGTTATGATTAAGGCGGAGAACATTGCGACGAAAGAATTCCGGCGATCCTTATACGGGTACGACTGCGAAGAAGTTGACCGGTATCTGGATGAATTGATCGCGCAGCTGAAGCAGATGGAACAGGAACGGCTCGAGATGGCGACGACGATCGAATATCTTTCGGCACAGCTCGCTCCGGATCCATTGGCGGATGTCAAGGATATCATCGTCGGTCCGGTATCGCCGGGTTCGTTCTACGGTACGACCGGTCGTCACCGGCTCGCCGCTTCCAACGGAGATGAAACGTAAACCGATCACAACGATGCCGCCGATGTCCATGGCGGAATGCAAAGCCCTCGGATTCGAAGGGCTTGATTTTGTTTATATCAACGGAGACGCGTACATCGATCATCCGTCATTCGGTGCGGCAATCATTGCCCGGACGCTGCAGGCGCATGGGTTCACGGTCGGCATTATTGCACAGCCGGATTGGCATGACGTTGAAGCGTTCCGCGCGCTCGGCAAGCCAAGACTTGCGTTTTTGGTCTCTTCGGGAAACATCGATTCGATGGTGAACCATTATACCGTCGCGAAGCGCCGCAGGACGGACGATTCCTATACGCCGGGAGGAAAGGCCGGCGCGCGCCCGGATCGCGCGGTGATCGTGTACGGCAACCGCTGCCGGGAAGCGTATCCGCATGTGCCGGTGCTGATCGGCGGCATTGAAGCAAGCCTAAGAAGATTTGCCCATTATGATTACTGGGACGATCGCGTTCGGCATTCGATCCTGTACGATTCCGGAGCGGACATTCTGATGTACGGCATGGGAGAGCGGAGCATCGTCGCGTTGGCCGAAGCACTGGATGCAGGCATTCCCGTTCGGGAAATCCGGAATGTTCCGGGAACCTGCTATCGTGTGAACGA
>ONLX01000123.1 GCA_900318765.1 uncultured Eubacteriales bacterium | reverse complement strand
TCTGGACTCCCAGCGCGATCCCATGTTCAACAGCATGGGCGGTTATGCCCCGAAAACAAGTTATCGTTACTGCTGTGACAACTGCGGGTTTGAAAAAACCTATCGGGTCTGACCCGGCAAGGCCGTTGAGGGACTGCTGAAGCAGTACTTCGGCTAAGCAAAACGCGGCAAGACAAGGAGATTTTTTCAATACGTTTGTTGAAAAGACCAGGCATGGGAGGGCCTCCTTAGAAGACCCTTCCGTGAACAGAACAACAAAGGAGAAGGTCTATGAAAGAATACGCGATTGAGCAAAGGCGATTCAACGAAAAATTCTTTGGCCGCGGCACCAGAAATATCGACAGCGTGGAAGGCTTGTTGAACAAATATGCGAAGGAAGGGTGGCGTCTTCACACGATGATGACGACCCCGACCAGAGACGAGAAGACACAGCTTACAACCATGGTTTTCGAACGGGACGTTTGAAAGAAGCTTTTCTGCTAATGTGTAAAACCGGGAGCGGCGGCAAATCGCTCTCGGTTTTTTGAGGACATATTTGAAATGGAACAGGGGGATCGAACGATGGGCTTTTTTGGGAAGCTGTTTGTCGGATTTCTGATCGTCGTTGCGGTGCTCGGCGTCGTCGGGCTTTTGATGGCGCATCGCGCAAAGAAACGAGGAGAAGCGGAACCTTCATCCAACGTCACGGAAAATGTTGCGGACGTAAACGACCGCTTCAACCGCGCCCGCTATATGAGCAAGGACGGGAAATAAACACTACAGCAGAAGGAGAAAACAAATGCGGGTATTATTACTCAACGGCAGTCCGCACACAAAAGGCTGCACGGCAACCGCGCTTGAGGAGATGGCGCGGGTGTTCGAGGCGCAGGGCGTTGAGATGGAACAGATCACGGTCGGAAACAGAGCAATCCGGGGCTGTATTGCCTGCCAGTTTTGCAAAAAAAACGGCAAGTGCGTGTTCGACGACCTCGTAAACGAGATTGCCCCGAAATTTGAAGCGGCGGACGGCTTGGTGATCGGCGCTCCGGTCTATTACGGCTCGCCGAACGGCACACTGCTCTCCTTTTTGGATCGACTGTTTTACAGCACCGCGTTCTCAAAGCACCTGAAGGTCGGCGCAGCGGTCGTATCCTGCCGCAGAGGGGGCAACACGGCGTCGTTTGACGTTTTGAACAAGTACTTCACGATTTCCGCCATGCCGATCGCTTCTTCCACCTACTGGAACCAGGTACACGGCTTTACGGCGGAGGATGTAAAAAAAGACCTGGAGGGGCTGCAGACCATGCGCAACCTCGCGAACAATATGACGTTCCTGATGAGAGCGATTGCGCTCGGCAAGGAACGGTACGGCGCGCCCGCGCTTGAACACGACTTTTTCACGAGCTTTCCCGATGGGAAATAATGGAATTCACCCTCGTAACGACCTTTCTTGCCATCCTGAGCGTCAAAAAGATCTCTGCTCAAAACAGTATTCAGAGATCTGATTTGAAAGCTGCCTCGGGGTGGCAGCTTTTTTATTCAAATCACATTCGATCTTTGATTTTGGTTGAATATTTCGATCAGCCATGGTATAATATCTTCGCTACACAAACATAATATTGCCAGCGCTCAAGGTGAGTGCGTTTTCTGCATATGGCAAAAACGCAGCTTCGATGCGGAAGATAAATGTCTCGGTATTACGCATGAGGCAAGCGTATAAGTGCAGCCTTTTCTGTGAGAATTCAACAAAACCGCTCCGGGCGTTTGCCCGGAGCGGTTGTCGGTTTTTGGGATTACAGAATCGCGGAGCCGCCCGTAACGATCCACGCCGCGAGCGAGGCGACCGTGATCGCACCGACGTAGATGCTGCCGGTGCGGCGGTAGATGTACGTGCAGAAGACGCTGAACACGATCACCTGCGGGACGAACAGGATCAGAAGCGACATGAACGGGCCGCCGAACGTCGAACCGAACAGCAGGTCTGCGCCAGGCCCGATCCCGAGGAAGAACGGAATGTACTCGATCAAGACAATGATCAGCACGCCGCCGATCATCAGAAGCGCGTTCCGCCACCAGTTCTTCATAAACCCGGCAAAGCCCTTCTGATACGTTGCTTCGGTGCGCATCGACGCCATGATCTTCGAGTTGTTCAAAAGGAAGAAGAATGCGAAGATCGGAATGTACACGAAGAACTGCCCGAGCCGCTCCCAGGTGAACGTCTTAAAGAACGGCCAAATGAACCGGAGATCGAGGCTGTGGAACAGTCCGCACAGCGCAACGACGCCGTACAGCATCAACAGCATGCAAAGCACGAGCACGCATGCGCGCAGCAGGATGCCCCAGGCAATCTTGTTCGGCTGCTTCTCGGAACCGAAGCCGAGGCCATAGAATCCGTCATACGTGCCGCGCTTCTTGGCGCCGCGCACACCGATCCAGGTTGTCAGCAGCATCACGAGAATCAGCAGCAGATACCAGCCGATGAACCCGTTGCCGACCGTCATACGGAACACGCCTTCCGGCAGCGGAAGCAGCGCGTGGCCGAGCTGAGTCATAAACGGATAGGTCGAACCGGCGATCAGAATCGTGAGCAGCGCGCCGCGCCACCATTTGCCGCGCGGAGCAATCCCCGCCTTCGAGGGCAGAGGCTGTACGATCGGAGCAAAGAACGGGATCGTCAAAAGCAGCTCCATCAGCGGAATCATCGCGGCAAGCGCGAGCAGCATCGCCGCAAGGATCAGCCATTCCTTGCCCATCGCGATCTGCTGATCGGATGGGACCGCGTTCGTATAGCCGAGCGCATCGGCAAACCAGTCGAGCGCAACCGCAAGTCCGTGCTCATGATGCGTGGTTAAACGGTGATTCGTGTAGAGCAGCTCCATGCGGCGTGCGGAACCGTCCGCAAAGGAACCGAACGTCGTATTCCAGGCGGCCTGATCGGCAGTCGTTCCGAGGAAACTCGTCCGAAGCGGCGAACGCAGCACGTTGTCATCCACGACCTTTTTGTAGTCCCTGAAATAGCTGAACTCATCCCACTTGGCCTGAAGCAGCAGCACGTTGTTGAAGTGGTACGCGTTCGGATCATACGCATTGTCGCTGAACAGCTCGCCGCATTGCAGAACGGTTGCTTTGGGCTCGATCTCCGTTCCCGCATAGTGCGCGGCAACCGACCAGCTCGACCACGTACCCATTGAATGACCCGAGAGCCCGAGGCGAGAGGAATCGACCGTGGGCAGGCTCGCAAGGAAGGCGTACGCCGCGTTGCCGCCGCAGGAGCTGTCGGTAATCGCATTGCCCGCATCGTCCTTGGTGTAGCGATCGTAGAAGAAACTGAGGTTGGAGAAGTTCATCAAAAGACGATAGCGGATGGAGCCGCCGATCGAACGGAACGTCCCGTCTTCGACGCTGTCCTCCCCGTAATTGACCTTGACCATATGGTTGACATAGCCGCGGTTCTTAAGCCCTGCAAGACTTGCGCCGTGACCGTACTCATCCAGCGCAAGCACGACGACGCCGCGCCGCGCAAGCTCAATCGCGTATGCCGCGCAGGTTTCGCGGTCGTTCTGGTACCCGTGCAGCAGCAAAACGCCCGGCGCATCCTTGGCGCCCTTCGGTGTATAGAGCTTATAGGTCAGATCGCCGACCTCGGTTGGGATTGTGCCCTCCGTAATCTTAATTGCGCCGTTTGCCGTCTGAAACCGATCTGCAAAGAATACGCAGACGAATACCGCCGCCAGCAAGGCGCAAAGCAGCGCGGTCCATTTGATGCGTGCTTGTTTCATACGTCCCCTCCTGTGTAATCTTTCTGTAAAATCATACCATGCTTTTCGCGCGATAGCAAGCGGTTTTCAAAGAAGAATCCGCCGGATTGCAGAAAATGCCTGCGTCCGGCGGACTATGGTTTTATTCGCGATACCCTGCGACAACGTCGTCGTCGAGTACAACCGGCACAAGCAGCTCGCCTTTTCCGGCTTTCGGCTGAATGTGAATCTGCTCGGAACTCAGCGACGTCTTTGCGCCGTGCCGCTGTTCGAGAATGAGCGTATACGGTTCGGTGACAGTGCCTACGAACGCGAGTTGTGTTCCGTTCGATCCGTTTTTCTTGAAGTCGAAGGTCTTCACGCCCTTGCCGTTCCGGCCCTGCAGCTCATAGTCGAACAGGAAGCTGCGCTTTCCGTAGCCGCGATCGCTGACGGTAATCAGCTCGCCTTCGTCGCCCGTCTGTTCCATAAAGAAGACCTTGTCCTTCGGTTCCAGTTTGATCGCAACCACGCCCTGGCCCGTTCGTCCGGTGGAGGGAACGGTGTCCGCGGCAAAGCGAATGCTCATGCCGAACCGCGAAACGAGCAGGATGCTGTCTTCGGTCGCTTCCCTGACGCAGAGCAGCAGGTCCTTTTCTTTCAGCCCGATTGCCGTCGTGCGCTTGGAGCGGATGCGGAATTCCTCGGCGGCGGTCCGCTTGATCATGCCATTTTCGGTGACCAGCAGATAATCGCCGCTTTGCGCTTCGTCGATCATCCGGATGATGCGTTCGCCCTTCTCCATTTCCAGCAGAGAAACGAGGCTGACCGGCTTTGCGGTGGCGTGCGTTTCGGGAATTTCCGAAACCTTCAATGCAAGGAGCTCGCCGCGATCGGTGAACAGCCGCAGCGTGCCGTCGCCGGGGAGCGTGACCGACTCAATCGGCCGTTCCGCCTTGATCTGCGCCGCGTTGAACAGGCGCGACGGCGTTTTGCGCAGCTTCTGCCCATCGAGCAGCGTAACGGTCATTTCCTCCGCGGGCAGCGCTTCTTCGGGGGCGGCTTCGATCGAAACATCCCCCGCGATGATCGCGGTGTGCCGCTTGCCGTCAAACAACGCGCGCACTTCGGAAAGCTCCCGCTTAATCAGGTTGGCAAGCTTCCGATCCGAAGCGAGGATGGCTTCGAGCTCCGCAATCCGCTTTTTCGTATCGCGGTACTCATTTTCGATCGAGAGCAGCTCAAGCCCGGTGAGCTTTTGGAGCCTTAAATCGAGGATTGCCTGCGCCTGCACTTCGGTCAGCGAGAATGTTGCCATCAACCCTTCGCGCGCTTCCTTCGGGGACTTCGAGGCGCGAATCAGTTTGATGACGCGATCGAGGTTGTTGACCGCGACCATCAAGCCCTCTAAGATGTGGCAGCGTTTTTTGGCGATCTCCAGCTCCGTCTTGGTTCGCCGCGTCGTGACTTCGCGCTGATGCCGGATGTAATGCGCAAGAATCTCCTTGAGGTTCATCTGCTGCGGCTTGCCGTTTGCAATCGCGACGTAGTTTGCGCCAAACGTGCATTGCAGATCCGAATACTTGAACAGCATCTGGAGAATCTTCTCGGGATCGCCGTCCTTCTTGATTTCAATGACGGCACGCGTTCCGGTGCGGTCGGATTCGTCCCGGATGTCCGCAATCGCAGCAAACATCGCCTTCTTTTCCTGCGTGATCTGCAGGATCTTTTCGAGGCAAGCGGCTTTGTTGACGGTGAACGGAAACTCATCGATCACGATGCGCGTCTTGCCGTTCTTCATGTCCTCAAAGTGCGTTTTGGCTCGCATCGTCAGCTTGCCGCGCCCGGTCTCATAGGAACGCGCGATCTCTTCCGAGTCGATCAGGTACCCGCCGGTCGGGAAATCCGGCGCAGGCAGGATTTTCATCAGCTCCGGAATCGTGATCTTCGGATTGTCGATCTGCGCGATGACCGCGTCGATTGCTTCGACCGGATTGTGCGGAGGAATATTCGTCGCAAGGCCGACCGCGATGCCGCTTGCGCCGTTCACAAGCAGATTCGGAAACCGCCCGGGCAAGAGCTCCGGCTCCTTCATCGTATCGTCGAAGTTCCAAGCGAGCGGAACGGTATCCTTGTCGATGTCCTTCAACAGCAGCATGGCCGCGTCGGTCATACGCGCTTCGGTGTAACGCATGGCGGCCGCGCTGTCGCCGTCGACCGAACCGAAATTGCCGTGTCCGTCGATGAGGCAAACGCCCATATTGAACGGCTGCGCCATGCGCACGAGCGCGTCGTACACCGAGCTGTCGCCGTGCGGATGGTATTTACCGAGACAGTCGCCGACGATACGTGCGCATTTGCGATGCGGCTTATCGGGCGTATTGCCGAGCTCCAGCATGGTGTAGAGAATGCGCCGCTGTACGGGCTTCAATCCGTCCTCAACGCGCGGCAGCGCGCGCTCCAGGATGACATGCTCGGCGTAGGGCATCATGGAATTGTGCATGACCTCGTCCATGCTGATGTGCAGGATCGTTTCCTGCGGCGGCGGGGTCGTGGGTTTCTTTGTCGTAGCCATACCGTTATTCCTTTATCTTCTCAAAAACTGCGTTCGAGCGGTTGAAGTCCGCATACTCAAAAATGTATTCCTTACGCGATTGCACGCGATCGCCCATCAGGACCGTTACAAGATGCTCAACCTCCGCCGCGTCGTCAATCGTTACGCAGGTCAGCTTGCGGCCCTGCGGGTTCATGGTCGTTTCCCAAAGCTGCTCCGGGTTCATCTCACCGAGCCCCTTATAGCGCTGCAGCGTATAGTTCTTGCCCGAGACCTGTTTCATCGCGCTCTTGAGCGCCGCATCGTCATAGCAGTAGACGGGCGGCTTGTTCGGCTTTTGCACGCGGTAGAGCGGAGCCATGCCGATGTAAACATGTCCCTCGGTGATGAGCGGCCGCATATAGCGATAGAAGAACGTCAGGAGGATCGCGCGGATATGCGCGCCGTCCTGGTCGGCATCGGCAAGGATAATGATCTTGTTGTAACGGAGCCCGGAGATATCGAAATCGTCCCCGATGCCGGTCCCGAGCGCCGTGATGATCGAACGGAACTCATCGTTCTGCAGCACCTGCTCGAGCCGCTTTTTTTCCACGTTCAGCGGCTTTCCGCGCAGCGGAAGAATCGCCTGGAACCGACGGTCGCGCCCCTGCTTTGCGCTTCCGCCTGCGGAGTCTCCCTCCACAATGAACAGCTCGTTCTGCGAATAGTCACGACCGGTGCAGCTGGACAGCTTTCCGACGAGCGGCGCATTTTCGAGCTTGCTCTTTTCACGCGCGGTCTCCTTGGCTTTCCGCGCGGCGTTGCGGGCCTTCGCCGCCTTGACAGCCTTCTCGGCGATCTGGTTTGCGACCGCAGTGTTCTTGAGATTTTCGAGCCAAACGGAAAGCTGCTGCGTCACCACCGTTTCCACTGCGGGTCGCGCTTCGGTGTTGCCGAGCTTCGTTTTGGTCTGTCCCTCAAACTGGATGTTCCGCATCTTCAGCGACAGAACCGCCGTCATGCCTTCACGGAAATCCTCGCCCGCAAGCGACGCGTCCTTTTCCTTGAGCGCGCCGACTTTGCGGCAGTAATCGTTCATCACCTTGGTCAGCGCCGCTTTGAACCCGGTCTCGTGCGTGCCGCCCTCGGTTGTCGGGATGTTGTTGACGTAGGAGGCGATGGTTTCGGAGTAGCCGTCGTTGTGCAGAATCGCCACTTCGACCTGGATCCCGTTGGATTCGCCCGAAAAATGGATCGGCGGATCATACAGCGCGGTTTTGTCCTCCTGAATGTAGCGCACAAAGTCGCTGAGGCCGCCCTCATAGCAGAACTCGTTGTGCTTCGACTTGCCCCATTCGCGGTTATCGTCAAGCGTCAGCTTGACGCCGCGGTTCAGGTACGCAAGCTCGCGCAGCCGTTTCATAATCACGCCGTACTGCATATCGATCGTCTCGAACACCCGGTCATCGGGCAGGAACGAAACAACGGTGCCCTGCCTGCGCGTTCTTCCGGTCTCGGTCAACGGATACTTGGGCTTGCCGGAAACGATCTTCCCTTCCGCGTTCTCCTCGCTGGAAAACTCGATCAGATAGGCGCGGTTCTCGTGGAACACCTCGACCTTGACCCAGCGCGAAAGCGCGTTGACGACGGAAGCGCCGACCCCGTGCAGACCGCCGGAGTACCCGTACGCGTCGTTCCCGAATTTTCCGCCGGCGTGGAGCTGTGTAAAGACGACTTCAACCCCGGAGACGCCGAGCTTTTCATGGATGCCGGTCGGGATGCCGCGACCGTTGTCCGAAACGGTCACGCTCTTATCCCGATTCAGCGTCACATTGATTTCATTTGCATAGCCGTTCGCCGCTTCGTCGATCGCGTTGTCCACGATTTCCCAAAGCATGTGATGCAGACCGGGCAATCCGGTCGAACCGATATACATACCGGGCCGCATCCGGACCGCGTCCAATCCTTCCATCACGGTAATATTGCGAACGGAATATTCTTCAGCCATGGTTTCCTCCTCGGACGGGCACAAAATACCCGTTTCATAACAACGCATTATACCATAAATTGTGGTTCTTGTCCGATTTCGGAAGACGGTTTTACCGTTTATTCATAAATTTCCGAAGCCCTTGGGTTTTCGTTGACACGGTTCGGGAAATCTTCTATAATATATTCAGAACAATGTCGGCATTTCGGCAGAAGGAGAAGCCCATGAAGAAAAAATCCCCGTTGATTCGCGTTCTGATTCTGTTGGTAATCGGAGTGATCGTTTATGTTGCGGCAAGGACCACCGGCCTGATCGAGAGTCTGCCGAAGTTCGAGTGGAATCCCGAGCGGATCGTGAACGGCGTCCTGCTTCTTCTGATCCTGCTGGTATTGGAAGGGATCGTCAGCTTTGTCCTCGGGATTCTCAAACCGAAGAGCAACCGTGCCCGCACAATGATTGCACTGACGAAGAACATCATCCGTTACGCGGTCATCCTGATCGCGATCTGCGTTGCTTTGACGATGCTGAACGTGGATATCATCACGATCCTGTCCGGTCTCGGAATCATCGCCCTGATCATCGGCTTCGGCGCGGAGAGCCTGATTGCCGACGTGGTCACCGGAATGTTCATTTTGATCGACAATCAGTACAACATCGGCGATATCATCGAAATCAACGGATTCCGCGGAACGGTAACCGATATCAGCGTCCGCACGACCGTGATTACCGACGTCGGCGGCAATGTGAAAATCGTCAACAATTCCGATATGAAGAACATTCTGAACCGCTCGGATCATACGTCGAAGTCGGTTGCGGAATTCCCGATCCCGTATGAAACGGATCTCGAAGCGCTGGAAAAGCAGATTCCCGCGCTGCTGGAGGAGATCCGGGCCGCGCATCCGGACCTGATGAAATCCACGCCCGAATACCTTGGGATCGATTCACTCGGCGACAGTGCGGTCGTTTTGAAGTTCGTAGTCGAAGTTGCGGAGCCGGATATCTATTCCGGAGCGCGTGTTCTGAACCATGACCTGTTCGTGGGGATGCGGAAACTCGGCGTTGAGGTTCCGTTCCCGCAGATCGATGTTCATCAGAAATGAGAAAACATGCCCATGAAATCATGGGCATTCCGCCCCAGTATCAGGAAGGCGGCACGCCCGAATATCCGCCGCTCCCGGACGAGTTCAATCGCAACGCGCCCGTTGTGATTGCTGCCGAGGATCGCAAAAAACGGCTTCGCCGCGTCATGCTGCTGCTGGCTGCGGTGGGGCTGACGGTGCTCGGAATCCTGTTCCCGCGGTCCGTAAAGAGCGATGCGGTTGAAGAGCCGCACGCGACGGTTTCCCCGGTTCCGACGGAAACGGCCACCCCCGCGCCTGCGGTCGCCCTCACGGCGGCGCCAACGGAAACGCCCTCGCCCGAATCGACATCCAAGCCGACAGCGGTTCCGATCCCCGGCGTAAAGATTACGTTCTATCGCAGGTCAGAGGTATACGAAGCCTTCGTGCAATGGAACGTGCCGGAGCAACTCGAATCAATCGCCTTGCGGATCTATGACGTCTATCTGGGCACGATCTGGGAATATGAGCCGGACGCGGAAGAGCGGCTGTTCGGCTATTATTGGCTGCATGATTTCGATCTGTATGATTACTTGTATTCCCACGAGTTTGATTTTGACAACGTGCCGCCCGATTACAATCTGGAGCCGCAGATGGAAGTGACCTATGCGTATAGCGGGGAGGACGGACCGTCCGACGTTGAAACCGTTGAAGCCGCGCATGAGATGTGGGTCAGCGTGCATTACGACCTGCCGAATCCCGAAGAGGATCCCTATGCATACATGTTCGGAGAAACGACTTATCCGGACTGCTTCGTTGCCCGGATTGAGGAATGGATGACATACGATGGGCTGCGGTTTTTCTACGGGGAACGGGAGGATCTTGCGCCCGGTGACGTATATGTGACCGTCACGGTGGACGGGCAGGATATCCCTGCGGAAACGTGCCGGTTGGAGCTCGAGCCCCATGAATATGGCGATGCGGTGTATTATTCCTACGCGTTTGTGATGCCGCGGCCGGAATCGTTCCCCGAGCATGGAACCGCACATGTTTCGTTTACCCAGAAACTGGTGCATTACGACACGACTTACACGAGGATCCGGGAGATCGAATACTGATCTATAAGCGATGCCAAAAGGCGCATCGAGGCAATTTCCCGGTTCGATACTACAGGATCATGGAGTGCACGGCGGAGCAAGGATTCTGCCGTTGGATGGAAATGAGAAAGAGAACGCATGAGCTGCTCGGGTTGTCGCCCGAGTATCGGGAGGGCGTTACGCCCGAATACCCGAAGCTGTCGGATGAGTTCAATCGCGATCTCAAGGTCGCGGAGGAAGAAACAACCGGCACATCGAATCGGGACCGGTTGACAAAAGTCATGCTTCTGCTCGGCGCCGCAGGGTTAACCGTGATCGGCGTTCTGTTTTCGCATACCACAAGCCGCATGTCGGTTGTACCGACGGCGACGCTCACCGCGATCGTCACGGATGCGCCGACCGAAACGCCGCGTCAGGTGGCTGTTTGGACGGAAACGCCGGCGCCGCCCGCAACGTTGGAGCCGACGCGGGTGCCTGCCCCCGAGCCGACGACAACGCCAACCCCCACGGCGGAACCGACCCCCGAACCGACGGCAACGCCGGAACCGACGCCGGAGCTGTATCCGATCCGCAAAGAGGGCGCGATCTCGATTACGGTCTATGCCGATCGGTTTGATTATTCGGATTGGTCGCCGGTTGTTCTGGCAAACGAAACCTTTCGGGAGCCCGATTTTACGGAATATCGCCTCCCGCCGCTTCCATATGAGGAAGGCTTCACGGCGGTCGGATACGTGATTCAGAATCGCGATTGGCCGTCCGATCAGGGCTTTGCGACGGTGGATCTGTACGATGTTTTGACTGCGGACGATATTCGCCTGATTCGCCCCGATGCGGACGGGGTGCGCCGCGTCGAAGTGCATACACGCTGGGTGTCGAACGAGCCGACGCGGATGGTGCTGCAGTTGGACGACGCCATCTATTATTGGAACGCGCCGCTCGAATCCGAATCGCTGTGCTACCTCTCGGCATATCCGGTGCCGTGGCAGCCGAACCGGATCTTTGCCGGTTGGTATGATGCGGAGGAGAAGCGCGTCGAAGCGGTTTCGTATTTCGATTTTTACGCTCCGTCGGAAAACGGCGGCGAATGGGATCGCGATTGGTCACGCCCCGTAACGGTCGTTCTGCATTCGCGTTGGAGAGACGGCGATCCCGGTACGCGTCCGACCCCGACGCCCACACCCACGCCTACGCCAACCCCGCGTCCGACGGCGACGCCGGTTCCCAAATACAGCATCCAGTGCGTGGGATGTACGTTTTCAAGCGCAAACGGTTCGGGTACCTCCGGGTCGTTACCGCTCGGAACAGTCGTGACGATCTATGCTTCATCGAGTTCGAGCGAAGGGTACTTCGAAGGCAGCCCTGCGTCGGCGGGACGCGGCTCGTATGCCAACCCGCTCAATCCGGTCAGCAGCAAACCGCCGGAAACGCTGTATGGATACTGGACATATCGGTTCAGCTATTCGTTCACGATCACCGGCGATACCCGGATTCAGTTTTTCTCGATCATCAATTGACCCCAAAAAAGAAAGCAGATCCACCGGAATTTGCCGGTGGATCGTTCTGTCGGATTGCCTTATTGCGGGGAATCTTCTTCTGCGGCTGCGGCTTTTTCCGCCTTGCGGCGTTCGAGTTCCACGTCCGCGATCGCGCGCATAAAGTCCCGATCGGTGCGGATCACAAGCGGCTCTACGCCGCGCTGCAGCGCTTCCTCCTCGAGCAATGCGATCATCAGCTCGTAATAGTCCCCTTCGCGCACGTTCAGCCGCTTCGCTTCGGAGGGAAGCGTTTGTTCGATCAGCGCGCGCAGCGGCTTTTCGGACCCT
The DNA here is from genome assembly GCA_900318765.1 of uncultured Eubacteriales bacterium. Taxonomy (GTDB): domain Bacteria; phylum Bacillota; class Clostridia; order Christensenellales; family CAG-138; genus UBA3792. Next base: position 36,138 of record ONLX01000123.1, on the reverse strand, counting down.
TCGCGTTCATAGCGGTCGAGGATCCAGTCCAGCGCGTTGCGGTCGGAAAGTGTCCGATCCACATAATACTTCGCTCCATACAGCCCATACAGCGCGCGCAGCGTGTCGAAATATCCGACCTGCATATGGAAGCGCGCACGCTCGGCGTCAAAATCGAGCGCGCCGCCGAGGTCGATATTCGGCTTGATGATCGTTACGTTCGCGTCATCGGGCATCTTGAACCTGCGTTCGATGCCGAGCCCGCCGGGCAGCCGCACGCCGATCAGATTGCGGTACCCGTTTTCGACGAGGACGTGCAGCGGCAGCGAATCAAACGCGCCGCCGTCGAGATACTGTTTTCCGTCATACAGCGGCTCGTTTTTGAACGCCGGATGATAGGCGCTCGCAAGCAGCATATCGAAGATCGCTTCGTCGGTATCGAGATCGTTGATCTTGATCTCGAGCCCCTTGCGTTCGGCGAGGGAGACGGTCGTAACATACAGCGGAATCGGCGCGCTGCGGAGACGCTCCGGATCGACGATCTCCCGAATCCAGGCGCGCAGCGGCGCAACATCCAGACCGCGCTGATTGATCAGGTCCAGGATGCGCGGCAAATATTCCGGCAGCTCCAGCAGCGGAACGGAACCGCTCAGCATCCGCTTGAGCTCGTTCTCGCCGGCTTCGTCGACCGAAACAATGCTCGACATCCGGACGGAGTTCCACACCTCCACGGCTTTGTCATACGATCCCATCGCCATCAGCGCTCCGTTCAGCGCGCCGACGCTCGTTCCCGAAACAGCGGCGATTGCAAAGCCCGTTTCGTTCAGTGCTCTCCAGACCCCGATTTCATAACCGCCTTTTGCGCCGCCGCCTTCAAGCGCGATCGCGTAAGGCAGGCTCGGATCCAGTTGTAATTGCATAGGCGAGTTCCTTTCAGTTTTTTAGACTTTGCATCGGCGCGGGGATGCGTCCGCCGCGCGCAATAAACGCTTCACTCGACGCGGCATGCACCGGCATGACGGGCGCGCTGCCCATGAGTCCTCCCATCTCGACGGTATCGCCTACGGACTTGCCGATTGCGGGAAGGACGCGCACCGCGGTTGTTTTGCTGTTGACCATGCCGATGGCGGCCTCGTCCGCCAGGATTGCGGCGATCGTATCCGCGCTCGTATCGCCCGGAACAGCGATCATATCGAGCCCGACCGAGCAGACGCAGGTCATGGCTTCGAGCTTATCGATCGTCAGCACGCCGGCCTTGGCGGCTGCGATCATGCCTTCATCCTCCGAAACCGGAATGAACGCGCCCGAAAGCCCGCCGACGGAAGACGACGCCATGACGCCGCCCTTTTTCACCGCGTCGTTCAGCAGCGCAAGCGCAGCGGTCGTGCCGTGCGTGCCGCAGGTTTCAAGCCCCATTTCTTCAAGAATCCGCGCGACCGAATCGCCCACAGCGGGCGTCGGCGCAAGGGAAAGATCGACAATGCCAAAGGGCGTATTGAGCCGCTTCGATGCTTCCTGCGCGACAAGCTGCCCCATGCGCGTGATGCGGAATGCCGTCTTCTTGACGGTTTCGGCAACGACGTCAAACGGCGCGCCTTTCACCGCCTGCAGCGCGTGATACACAACGCCCGGTCCCGAAACGCCGACGTTGATCACCTTTTCTGGTTCGCCGATGCCATGGAACGCTCCGGCCATAAACGGGTTGTCGTCGACCGCATTGCAGAACACGACGAGCTTGCAGCAGCCCGCGCCGTTCGTGCGTTCCGCGGTTTCGCGAATCACGTGGCCCATGAGCCGTACCGCATCCATATTGATGCCGGCCTTCGTCGATCCGATATTGACCGAGGAGCAGACGACGTCGGTTTCCGAAAGCGCTTCTGGGATCGAGCGGATCAGCTTTTCATCCGCTTTGGTCATGCCTTTTTGCACAAGCGCGGAGAACCCGCCGATGTAATCGACGCCGCAGGTCTTGGCCGCACGGTCGAGCGCTTTGCAGAACGGCACGTAGGAATCTGTCTCGCTTGCTGCGGAAACGAGCGCGATCGGCGTGACCGAAATGCGCTTATTGACGATCGGGATCCCGAATTCCATCTCGATCGCTTCCCCGACGGAGACAAGATCCTTCGCATAGTGTGTGATCTTATCATAGATCTTGTCGCACGCGCGCGCAGCCGAAGCGTCCGCGCAATCCGTGAGCGAAATGCCCATCGTGATCGTGCGGATATCGAGGTGCTGCTGATCGATCATCTCGATCGTGGAGAGGATATCGTTCTTGTTCAGCATACCGTCATACCGTGTGCATCGCTTCGAAAATCTCCTGCCGCTGAATGCGGATCGAGAGCCCGCGTTCCGCGGCAAGATCGCTCAGCGCATCGCGAATTTCAACAAACGACGCGCTTGCGCCTTCCAGATTGACGACCATCACCATCGTAAAGCTCCCGTTTAAAATCGTTTGCGACACATCGAGAATGTCGACGCCGAGCGCTGCAAGCCGGGTGCTGATCGCGGCAATAATGCCGACGCGGTTCTGACCGATCACGGTTACAATTGCATTCATAGATTGCCTCCTTCTGCGGAATCCATCCGCAGGTTCCATCAAAGTATGCCCATCAAAACGAGCGCGAACAGGACAAATGTTGCAAGCAGGACGAGCGACGCGATCAGAACACTCCACTTTGTCTGTCGCGGCGCATTGCCTTCCGGAACGAGATGCGCCTTTCGGAGCGCGGTGACGATCGGTTTATACAGGAGTAACGCCAGCGTTGCGTTGATGCCGCCTTTCACGAGGTTGAACGGCAAAAACACCGGAACAAGCATCCCGACGACGACCGAACGGTCGACCTTCATGTACAGCGGCGTGATCAGCCAGTTCCAAAGCAGCATGACGCCGGTCATGCAGAGGACGCCGAGCAACAGCCCGAAGATCGCGCCCTTCATATCGCGCCGGATCGCATAGATCACAGCCGCAATGCAGGCAAACGAACAGCTTGCAAGCACATTCATCAAAAGCCCGATCGCGCCGGTGGTGCTCACGGTCACCATCTCGACCAGCGAGACGATTCCGGCAATGATCGCGGCGGCAAGCGGCCCGTAAAGAAATCCGCCGATCACAATCACGACGTCCTTGAGGTCAAAGGACAGGAACCCCGATACCGTCGGAAAGACGGTTGAGATCAGCTTTGCAACGAACGCGATCGCGCAGAGCATTGCGATCGTGGCGACGGTTTTGACCGAAAAAACGGTGCGTTTGGATGCTTCCATACAGTTGTCTCCTTCCCGGAGGGCGAAAAACGCTCCGAAGAAATCATTCCCCGGAGCGTCGATCTTCTTTCATCCGGACTATACCGTCGGTTTCGGAATTGCACCGAATCATGCGGACAACGCCGCTCGCAGACTATACTGCCGGTGGGGAATTGCACCCCGCCCTGAAGATGTGTTTTTTTGTAGTATAGCACCGGGCATCCCGGTTGTCAAGGCATCCGAAGCCCCTTAGGATAATGGTTTTTCAGAAGCTGTCCATCGGATTTCATTAGGCCGAGCGCGTAGCCGTGAACCGTGGCGGCACACCAACCCTTCTTTGCGGCGCGCGCGATCGGTTCACCCGCGAGGTACCGGGCGGCATCCGCCTCGTCCAACGATTCCGTGTGCAAAAACGGCAAGGGAACGCTGAGCGCGAGCGCGTGGGACGGTTCAAATCGATTTCCCTTGTCCTCGCCGAGCAGCAGTCCCGCCCGCACGATGCGGAGGCCGTCCAACGAAAACGGCAGTGGCGGAACAAGCAGAACGCGCCCGTCTTTCAGGCGGAGCACACGCCCCAGAAGCGGGTTCAATTCGGAAGAAAACGCTTCCCATGCGGCGCAGCGGTCCGAGCGCCCCATGGAAAATGCGGACGGCGTCCGAACGCCGGAACGGACAAAATGCGCCATGTATTGTCCTTCGCCGTCGGACGAGTGCGGATAGAGCGTTTGCTCGAAGGTCAGTGAAAAATCGGGATGCGCCTGCAAAAACAGTGCGACGGTTTCACCGTCCTCGGCGGGTGAGAACGAGCAGGTCGAATACACCAGCTCGCCGCCCGGTTTCACGGCCTTGGCAGCATTGTGCAGGATCCCGCGTTCCCGCAGGGCACACGCGTTGACATGCTCCTTGGACCACTCGGCAACGGCGCGCGGATCCTTGCGAAACATCCCTTCTCCGGCACACGGCGCGTCGCACAGAACCGCATCGAACTGCTGCGAAAGCCGCTCACAGAGCGTTTCGGTGTCGGCGTTTGTCACAATTGCGTTCGTGACGCCCATGCGCTCCAGGTTGCCGACAAGCGTCTGCGCGCGAGAAGCAACGTACTCGTTCGCGACGAGCACGCCCGTTCCGTTGAGACGGGCGGCAAGCTGGGTGCTTTTTCCGCCGGGCGCGGCGCATAGATCGAGCACGGTCATCCCGGGTTCGATGTGTAATAACCGTGCGGGCGCCTGCGCGCTCGCTTCCTGCATATAGTAGAGCCCTGCCGCATGCAGCGGATCGCGTCCCGGCCGGAACCCGTCGGGTACCGAAAACCCATCCGACGCGCCCGAGAGCGGGGTCAACGGAACCGCGCACAGCGAGGCAAATTCCGCGGGTGTGATTTTCAGCGTATTCACCCGAAGCGCGGCCTTTGGCGGCTCGTCCATCGCGGCGCAGTACGCGTCAAAATCCGTTTTCAGTTGTTCGCGCATGCGCGCAAGATAATCGTTTGGCAAATTCATATCAGTTTCACAACCGCGTTCGCGTTCAAAAAGACGATGTACGCTTCGCGCACGGGGATCCGGGACAGCGCAGCAAGCGCTTCGGCGTAGAGCGTGAGCTGTTTGCGATGCCGCTCGGCGTGTTCGGCAGGGTCGCCTTCCACGCGATCGGTCTTATAATCGAGCAGCACCCATGCGCCGTCTTCGAGGAAGCATGCGTCAATCACACCCTGCAGCAGAACGGGGACGGTTTCTTCCGTGTCAAACAGCGCGTTTGCGGGAAGCTGTCGCACAAAGCTCCATTCCCGCTCCGCGCGCGGCGACTTGCACATGCGCAAAAACAGCGGGGATTGGATCCACCAACGCAGCGCGTTTCGATGGCTGATCGGAAGCGTCGAAAAATCGGCGCTTGTAAAAAGAGCAGCCTCCGCGCCTTCGGTCAGCGGAATACGGCGCAGCAGCGTATGCACCCGCGATCCGAGCGCAGCGCCGTCCGGCTCGGCGGCAAAGCGCGGTTCTGCAAACGGATCCAGCGAGCGTTCTCCGAGTGCCGTGACCGAAGTTTTGATCGGCAAATCCTGTCGAATCGGGAACGGATACGTCCAGGCGAGCGATTCGCACAGCGCTTGCGTCAGACGGGGATCGGCTTCGGGCAGCGCAGGCAGCTGCCGCTGTTCTGCACCCGAGGCAACATCCGCCTTCCGGTGCAATTGAATCGGCAGATATCCGTTCAGAGAAAGCAGCAACAGCCTCAGATTGTTCGAAGCGCGGCGCAGATTCGTCAGCGTCGGCATCGGAAGCTCGGCAAGCGCTTTTTCGGCATTCGAGAGACAGCCCAGTAAGATCAACTCGCTCCTGGCGCGCGTCATACCGACGTACAGCACGCGCAGCTCCTCCTGCCATGCGGCGTCGGCGATCGCATCCTTGATGATCCGGCGCGCATAGGTCCGGCGGCGGAACCCCTCCGCGTCGAGAAATTGAAGCCCGACGCCGAGCCGGTCGTGCAGAAGCAGCGAGTCCTTTTCATCCTGCCGGTTATAGAGTGCGCCGAGCCCGGCAAGGAACACGATGGGGAATTCCAATCCCTTCGATTTATGAATCGTCATGATGCGAACGACGTTCGCCGTCACGGTTTGGGATGCCCCGAGGTCGGCAGCCGCCTCCGCCGCGTCGATGAACGATAGGAATCCGTGAATGCCGCCGGAGCCGGTCGCGTCAAACGCGCGCGCCCGCTCGACCAATGCATCCAGGTTTCGCGTCCGTTGGATGCCGCCCGGCAGCGCGCCCATGCGCTCGCGGTACTGCACCGCATCCATCACGGAATCGAGCAGCTCCTCCATTGTGACGCGCTTTGCAAGCGCGCGCCATTCGGAAAGCGCCTTCAGGGTTTCCTGCACGTGCGGATGTTCCTTTGCGGCAAGCAGGCAGTCGAGCAGACTGCCGCGCGTCGCGGTGCGAAGCGCGATCAGCTCGTCGTCGGTAAAGCGGAAGAACGGAGATCGCAGCACCGAGAGCAGCGGAATATCCTGCCGTCGGTTATCGAGCACGCGCAGCAGATTGATGACCAGCCGCACCTCAATCGCATCAAAGTACCCGCCGGAAAGCTGCGCATAACAGGGAATGCCCCAGAAGGCAAGCGTTTCGGCATAGATTTCGGCATGCGTTTTGCTGCGAAGCAGAATCGAAAAGTCCCCGTATTCGGGATCACGTGTTTTGCCGGTCTTGCTGTCGAAGATCGGGCGCTTCATGCGCGCGGCAATCGCGTCGGCAATGAACCGTGCTTCGGCTTCGGCGTCGGCAAGCGACTCCTCATCGCTGTCGCTCTTCTTTTCAAAGACGTGGCATTCCACCGCTCCGCCCGTTTCGCTGCTGCCGCGGTAGAGCCGCGCAGCCGCGTCGTATTCGATCCCGGCGATCGGTTCGTGCAGAATCGTTTCAAACACGCGATTCACCGCGTCGATGACCGCGCCTCCGGAACGGAAGTTCTGCTTGAGATCCACCCGCGTGCCGACGTCTCCGAAGAAGGTGCGGCATTTTTCCAAAAACAGCTTCGGTTCGGCCTTGCGGAACCGATAGATCGATTGCTTGACGTCGCCGACAAAAAACAGATTGTTTTTCCTGCGGATCCGATCGAGAATCGCCTCCTGGACGCGGTTGCTGTCCTGGTACTCATCCACGATCACGTATACGAACCGCTCGCGGTACTCGGCGGCGATGCGCTCGTCGCGAAGAATCTCGATGGTCAGATGCTCAAGGTCATCAAAATCGAGGCAGGCGCGCTGCCGCTTTTCCTCGGCGTAAGCGGAGCGCTCCGCTCGGAGCAGCCGAAACAGCGGGGTGACGACCGCCGCGCCGTCGGTCTGGGTTCGGAACAACGTATCCGCGTCCGCGGAACAGCGCTCCGCCTGCTCCTTACAGAGCTTCAGGAACAACGCTTTCGCATCCTTGACCGGTTGGGAATCGGCAGCGGAAAAATCCTTCGGGAACGATAGCCTTCCGCCGGTCGGAATCCCGCAGAGCGCCGCGCCGTACGCGGTTCGGTCGGGCTGAAGCAGAGCGCCGCGCGCATGCGTGAGCAGCTCGTCCAGCAGGGAAATCGCCTTTTGGCAGGCGGGCGGAAGCGCGTCACGCGCATCGTTCAGGTCGGAAAGCGCAAGCGTAAGTGCTTTTTTATCGGATGCCCATTCGCTTTCGAGCAGAGCAAGGAACGCGTCGCGATCGGTCAGCGTCGCTTCGGCACGCGCCAACCACGCTTCTGGATCCGGCTCCGCAGAAAGGAAGCGGTTCAGTCGGTCAAGCGTTTCCCGGAGCGTGCGTTCCCCGTTGAATGCCGCGATCAGGCGGCGATACGATTCAGGTTCGGTTTCGGCAAGCTCCGTGAGGACCCGCGTCTGCACCTCGCTGCGCAGCACGGCGCTTTCGGTTTCATCCATCGTTCGGGAGGACGGCGCGAGCCCGACGCGGAAGAAGTGACGGAACACGACCTTCGCGCAAAAGGCGTGCATGGTCGAGATGTTCGCAGCGGCACAAAGCTGTGCCTGGGAAAGGAGGTACGCGCGTTCCCTGTCGGTTGCGGCGGACTGCGCTGCGGATTCGAGCCGCGTAAAGATGCGGGATTTCATTTCTCCGGCGGCGGCGCGGGTGAAGGTCAGAATCAGCATCCGATCGATCGGCGTTCCGTTTGCAACAAGCCGGAACACGCGCTCGGTCAGAACGGAGGTCTTGCCTGCGCCGGCGGCAGCGGAAACGATTACATTGCCCGTGGCCTCAATCGCACGAATTTGATCGGGGTTCCAGTTCACGGCAATTCCTCCTTTCCGGTCAACAGATCGTCCGCAGTCACCTTCCGGGTGGTACGCGTTCTACAGCCCGTCTGCTTATCGAACCTGCAAACGCTTCCGTACGGACACCATTTGCAGGCGGACTCGGTCGGGAAGACCGCAGCGTTCCCCGCAAGGATGCCCTCCGCCTGCTGCGCGGCGATTCGCTGCGCAGCGGCAACGATTTCCATCAATCGATCCCGTTCTGCGGCGGAGCCCGAAATTTCACCGTTCTTATTGCGCTTCAGATCGTAGATCCAGGGCGACTGCTTTTCAAAATTGCCCGCCGCCAAAATCGACGCATCGTCGGACGCGGTCAGGCCATACAGCCGGTGCTGCGGCGTTTCGCCCGGCTCCGGCGGATCGAGCGTAAGGGGCATATAGTACATACCGGCAAGCGCGCCGCCGACCTGCTGCGCGGCCGCAACGTACAGCGGAAGCTGCAGCGATTCGCCTGAGAGCAGTTTTGTCGGATCAAAAGTGCGCGTCTTGCCCATTTTATAATCAATGACGCGGAGCAGCTCCCCGTCCGGCGTGCGATCGACGCGGTCAATCTTGCCGTAAACGCGAATGCGCCGCCCGTCCTTCAGCGTCAGGGAGATCGGCTGGAACGACGAGCCGTCCATGCCGAAGGAGAGCTCCGTTGCGGCAACGTCGAACCGTCCGGCGTGCAGCTGCTGCACAATCGAGTTTGCAGCGAGCCGCACGGTGCGGAGCCGCAGAAACAGCGATTCGCGAAGGCGCGCGTCCCGCCCGAAGAGACCGTCGTTGTGCGTCACAAGCAGCTCGGGCAGAACCGCGTCCAAAACGGTGTCCACATCCGATTCGGTCATGGCGCCGAGCTCAAAGCCGCGCTTCTTGGCTTCGCGAACGAACGCGTCGAGCGCGTCATGTAAGAAGGTGCCCGCGTCGGAAGCCGTCTCGTCGGCAACCTTGCGCTCTTCGGCCCTTAGCCCGTACTTTACGTACTGCGCGAACGGACAGCGCGCGTATTGTTCCAGGCGGCTCGCGCTCATGAACGGCGCGCGTCCATACAGCTGCGCGGCAACATCCTTGCCGAACGCCGCGGGGGAAGCGCTTTGGGCTTCGCCCGAACGGATCGCCTCCGTTGCGTCCCGATAATCGGGATCGTTGGAAAAATAGGCGAGCAGCGGCGGAAGCATCGGCGCGCAATATCCGTCCTGCCGCCAGAGCGACAGCAGCTCGGACAGCGCGGAAAATGCGACGGGCTTACTCATCGGCGCGGCGGTCATCGCGGTCATGCCGACGATTTCCCGGTTGCCCGGAAACAGCCGGTCGATGCTTCCGAGCAGCGGAGAGCGGCTCAATTCACTTGTCCCGTCGGAGAATGCATAGGAGAACACGATGCGGCGCTTTGCCTTGCCGAGCAGCGAGATCAGCGCGAGCCGATCCGCCGCCGATTCTCCCTGCGTTCCGTCCCAAACGGGCAGCCCGAGATCGCGCAGCGTCTGAAGCTCGGGATCGTTGATCAGATCGTCGTCGGTCCGAACCGGCGGGAACACCCCATCGGTGCAGCCGAGCACAAACAGCGTATCGATCGGCGCAAGCCGTGTGCGGACGAGGTCGCCGAGCGTCACGCGGTCGCCCTGCCCGGGCAGAATGCCGACGGAGAATCCCGATAGTCCCTCCTCGAGCAGCATCGGAAACTCCTTGCGCGTCAGGTTCGTTTCCCCAAGCACGGTATCGAGCTGCACGAGCAAATCGGTCACGGCACGCCAGACCTGTGCGATCATTTGCGCATCGGACTCCGCGCCGAGCGCAAACAGCGACTGCGCCTCGGCTTCAAGCGCTTCACGGAATCCGTTCGCTTCCAGATAGCGCCACAGCGCGCGGACGCGATCGGTGGTTTTCGAAGAAGCGGTATCGGTATACAGCGGCAAAAGCGTATCCATGATGTGCGCGCGTACGGCTTCCGCTGCGGGCGGAATTTCTCCGATGGCGAACGGCTTTCGGCATTCGCTGCCGTAGATCCCGTACCGCAGCACGTAGTTTTCAAACACCTCGACGTCCGCTTCGTCCACCCCCGCATAGCCGCTCTTGAGCAATCGCAGAAGATCGTCCATCGGAAAACCGAGACAAGCGGCGCGCGCGGCGCTGCGAATGAAGTCGATCGCGGCGAGCCCGCCGAGCGGACGCGTCGCATCGTAAAACAGCGGAATGTTGCGCCGCAAAAAGGCGCGGCGAACAAGCGGACCGTACGCCGCAAGGTCGCTCGAAACAACAGCAATGTCCGAAAAACGCTTTCCCGCCTTCACAAGTTCCAGAATGCGGTCCGCCAAAAGGGCAACTTCGGTTGCGCGGTCCTTGGCGGCAAGGATCGCAATCGCGTCGGTCTCCATAGGATAGGGGGAGGGCGCGTCGGAAAACAGGTTGTTTTTCAAATGATCCAGAGCGGGATCTCCGCCCGAGGAGCGTTCCATCTGCTGCTTTGAAAACGGAATTCCGAGCGTTTCACAGGCGTCCCGGAGCCGGTCATGGAGTTTGCGGTCCGGCGCATACAGCGAGGAAAGGTTCGGGTCAGCGGAATCGCGCAGCGTGATCGTCACGGAATCTGCGGCTTGGAGAATGCGGATCAGAAGCCGGAGCGCCTGCTCACGCGGCCGGTCGAAATCGTCGACGAACACGGTGCAGCCATGAAGCCAGGATCCTTCGACGAGCGTTGTGGCAACGGTTAAAAGGTCGTTCGCGGTCAGGTACCGATCGGCAAGAAAGGATTCGCTTTCCCGATAGAGCAGAGAAAAATCCTCGAGCTTTTGCCGCAAAAGATCGTGTTCGGGCAGCTTCTTTGCCGCGTTGTCCAGATCCTCGGGAAGAATGCAGCTTTGTTTGAACCGGCCGATGCGCGCATCCATGGCGGCAGCGAATCCGCGGTGTTCCGCTGCGCGGGAGAAGAGCTGCAGCCGGTCGCGCTCCAAAAACGCGGCCCTGCGAAGCACCATGCAGCGTCCGCGATCGTCCAGGTACGGAAGCGCTTGCCCGTATTCGGAAATCAAACGTTCGGAGAGCCGATCAAGACTGTACACATCGACGCCGAGCAGCCCGCCGAGGCGGGCGCAGAGCGCGGATTCGGCGCGGTAGGTCGCCTGCTCGGGGACGAGCAGAACCACGCGTTTGCCGCGTTCGATCTGTTGTTGCAGCCGGGCGTAAAGCGCTTCTGTTTTGCCGGAATGCGGCTCGCCCGAAAGAATCGTCAGCTTTGCCATGGCTCAAAAGGTTTCGGTATGCAGGGGCGTATAGACCATGCGCCCGCCGCGGTTCGTGCTTTCATACAGGACGATCGAACCGACGCGGAAGGATTCGTTCGGCACGGAAAGCCGCAGTCCCTCCGGATATTCGACGGCACGGGCGAGCGTGATATGCGGTTCGGGTTTGCCGCGTCCGCGCACAAATCCGCGGTCGAGCAGCGCAGCTTCCAGCGTTTCGTGAATGCGGAACAGCTCCTGCGTTTCCCCGTTGACGTGCAAAAAACACGTCTTGGAACCGCTGTGCGTAAAGGAACCGAGTCCGCCGAGCCGCAGCGTGAACGGGTGCGCATCCTTAACCGCGTCGTGCATGGCAAACGCAAGATCGGCGAGCGCATTGCTCTCGCCGAGGAATCGCACGGTGATATGATGATTGCCGGCAGGGACGAACCGCCCGGCGGTTGCGCCAAGCCGCAGCTCCTCCTGAACGGAAAAGACGGTGCGCTGCACATTTTTGGGCAACGGAACGGCAATAAACAATCGCATGGGAGCCTCCGCAGAAGATTTTGTGCTTCTATTTTACGATTTTTTCCCGAATCTGTAAAGAGCGCTTTCCTATTTTCAAATAGTTTGTTATAATAAGCTTTAATGGAAACGAAAATGAATCAACCCTTTCCGCAAAAGCGGCGGCTGCGGCTGCGCCCCGGCTGGCAGGATCGGCTCCCGATCCGGCCGGTCCTGTTGATTGCGGGCTTTGCGCTGTTGTTGACGCTGTTGATCCTCGTGAACCGTCCGCGCAGCCGAGTTCTGAATTCGGCGGAGATGGAGATGGTCAAAAGCGCGGGCGTGCTGCGGATCGGAGTCGATGAAAGCCTATACGGTCTCAGCGAAAACGGCAGCGGAATGGAGTATGCGATCGGCAACGAGATCGGCGAAACGATCTTTGAGAGCGCGGACAGCATTACGTTCGTGCCGTGCACGCGCTATTCTGCGCTTTGGCGGATGGACGACGGATATATCGATCTGGCGATCATGGCGATGCAGTCGTTTGACAACGTAAACTACGAGCGCAGCGAGCTCCCGTTTTATATCGACGATTGCGTGTTGATGGCGTATTCCGAACGGCCGCTCGGCGGCGCCTCGATCGGAGTCCTTTCGGGAACGCCTGCCGAAACGCTGCTGTACCGGTTGGTGGACGAGCAGGATGCGGAGGTGTTGGTCGTTCCCTGCGCGGACTACTATTCGATGCTCGTAAAGCTGCGTGCCGGAACGGTCGATGCGCTTTGCATGCCGCGCACGGCGGCAAAGAGCCATCTGGAACGCGGGATGCTGCTGTATCAGGAACCGCTCGGCACGATTTCCTATTACGCGATCGCCCCGAAGGGAAGCGTGCTGCTCGACCTGTGCGACGAGCTGTTCGAAACCTGGGCGGCAGACGGAACGCTTGCCGCGTGGCGGGATACGTACGGCCTATAAAAACGCGCTCGCCTTTCACCGGCGAACGCGTATCGGAAGTTGTTTAACAGAACGAAGGATCGTCTGCCTCCTCATTTGAGGAGGTTTTTTTCTGCACCAAACGGATCAGCTTCGGTTCAAGCCTTTTCTGCTGCCAGACGCGGCAGCTCGCGTCGATATTCGGGCAAGAGGCAAAAGACGTGCAGATCGGAAGGAACGGACAGGAACGGCATTTTTCCCGCGTGCGGTCGGTGCGCGTGAATTCCGCTCGGATTTCGGGATTGGTCGGGCCGTTCCAGATATCCCCATACCGGGTTTCGGAAGGAAGATGCTCGCAGGCTGCGATACCGCCGTCAGGCGAGATCACAACGCCGCTTCCATCGGCCATGCAGTGATTGATCCGCAGCTTGTTGACAGAAGTGCTGCCGAGCTGCGGCTGGAACCCGGCGGACGCAATTGCAGGGCTCAGGTCCCGGATGGCCTGAATCAGATCCGGATTGTGCGCGTCTCCATAGGTCTGGAACAGGCGCGCAAGGTAAAATCTGACATTTTCCTTGTGCGTGATCGCTGTTTTGAGATCCTCCAAAAACAACGGAACGGAGCCGATATTCTGTTCATCCACGTTGCAGCGAATCGTCACCTGAATGCCGGCTTCTGCCATCCGATCAATCGCTTGTATGACCGTGTGATATTGATCCAGGTCCTGCCGATATCGCTTGCGCGCCACATAATCCGCTTCCGCGCCGTCCATTGAAACCTGAACCCGTTTGACTTTCCAGGCGCCGGTCATTTTTTCCAGAATTTCGGGCGTGATCAGACTCGCGTTGGTCACAATGATTGCGTGAAACGGTACTGCGGCTTCCTGCAAAGCGGCAGAAACGCGATCGATCACATGCGGACAGAGCAACGGTTCCCCGCCAAACCAGGTCAACGTGAGTTCTTCCTTGGCGTGGGTCTCGAGAAGAAAGCGAATCAGCTGGTCGACGGTCTCGGGCTTCATTGCGTGCTGCTCGACCCCGGCTTCGTAGCAATATACGCAGCGCGCATTGCAGGCAAAGGTGGGCAGGATGGTATACCCGTTGTACCCCGGCTTTCGATGCAGGGTGCGAAGCAATTTGGAGACGGATTCGTACAGCGGATATTCTTTCTGTCCGGACGGAACCAGAAACCGGCCCTGAATCAGTTCGTCAAACCCTTCGTTTGCAGAACACGACGCAGGAAGGATTGCTTCTACGCATTGCTTTGTCAGGGTATGGTAGAGGAACTGCTTCCCATCGGATGTGAAAGGATACGCAAACTGGGAAGGAACATACAGAACGCCGGCTTGAGGCGTTTGCTTGGAAAGCAGCCGTGCAACGGCGGCATCCGCTTTTTGGTATTCGATCATCGCAGTCACCTGTTTTGCTGAAAGCATTGTTGTAAAAGTACAATATCGCAATTCAAAAGAAAGAGCAAACGATCAACGGAATTTTTACGCGAATTTTATAAATTCACAAACATACACAAAGGGACCCGGAGAACGGGATTGCGGGCGATGGATTTCGCAAAAAGAACGGGATCGGAAACCTGTTTTGAAATCGGGCTTTGACGTGTGATTTTCGGTTGACGAAACGGGGAAAATCCGTTACACTATAAAAGGGTATCGCTGCGGATTTCGAAGCGGGCGCCCGGAACGATTCTGCTGCGGCAGCGGCATAAAATGAGGCATAGGATGAACCAGTATTACAGCATCGGCGGCGGGCGGCGGCTCGAAGGTACGGTCACGATCAGCGGCGCAAAAAATGCGGCGGTGGCAATCATTCCGGCGGCAATTCTTGCCGGAGAACCGTGTGTGCTTGAGAATCTGCCCGAGATTGCGGACGTTGTCAGCTTGAAAAATATCATGTCCCGGCTCGGAGCGAAGGTGGATATGACGGCGGGCGGCTGTATGCGCATTGATCCGACGACGATTGATACGTTCGATGTAACATTTCCGGAGGTCAGCTCCATGCGCGCCTCCTATTATTTGCTCGGCGCAATGCTCGGCACCTACGGCGAGGTGGAGCTTGCCCTGCCGGGCGGCTGCGTGATCGGCGCGCGGCCGATCGATCAGCACATCAAGGGTATGCGCGCGCTCGGCGCAAACGTATACATGGATGAGAGCCGGAACGTCATTCGCGCACAGGCGACGAAGCTGAAGGGGGCGGAGATCTTTTTTGACGTTGTCTCCGTCGGCGCGACCATCAATGTGATGCTCGCGGCGTGCCGTGCCGAGGGGCAGACGGTGCTGCAGAATGTGGCAAAAGAGCCACATGTCGTGGATGTGGCAAACTTTTTGAATATGATGGGCGCGCGCATCAAGGGCGCAGGAACGGACGTGATCCGTATTCAGGGACGGAAAAAGCTGCACGGATGCGCCTATTCGATCATTCCCGATCAGATCGAGACCGGAACGTACATGATCGCCGCTGCGGCAACGCGCGGAGATGTCGTAATCAAGAACGTGATTCCGCCGCACATGGAAGCCATCACCGCCAAGCTCATGGAGTCGGGCGCGCAGGTCATTGAGGGCGACGACGGACGGGATTTCTTCATCCGCGTCTCCATGCGGGAGCGGCCGCGGGCGGTCTCGCTCAAAACCATGGTTTATCCGGGATTCCCGACCGATCTGCAGCAGCCGATGATGGCGTACCTTTGTACGGCGCAGGGGACGAGCGTCATCACCGAGAATATTTTTGAGAATCGGTTCAATCACGTCAAGGAGCTCCGGAAGCTCGGCGCGTCGATCTCGCTATCCAAGCGCGTTGCGAAGGTGCGCGGCGTCGAAACGCTGCGCGGCAACATTCTGCACGCAACCGATCTTCGCGCAGGCGCGGCACTGATCGTTGCGGGGCTTTCGGCGGGCGGAACGACCGATGTGTACGGGATCGAGTATATCGATCGCGGGTATGAATTTTTGGAACAGAAGCTGACGGCGATCGGCGCGGAGATTCACCGCGTCGGCGATTGAACCGAAGGGATTACGGAAATGTATTTGGCGGACGGTTGGAAAGAATACGGAATTTTGGACGCGGGCAACGGAAACAAGCGCGAGTTCTGGGGCAGCGTGACGTTGCTGCGCCCCGATCCGCAGGCGGTTTGGACGATGCAGGACGCCCCCTGTGACGCGACCTATCTTCGCAGCGCTTCGGGCGGCGGGCATTGGGAGTACGCAAAATCCCTTCCCGAGAGCTGGACAATTCGCTACCGCGATCTGAAATTCATCGTGCGTCCGACCGGGTTCAAGCATACGGGACTGTTTCCCGAGCAGGCGGTCAACTGGGACTGGATGCGCGAGCGTATCGAGGCGTTTCAAAAGCGGTACGGCAGAGCGCCGAAGGTGTTGAATCTGTTTGCCTATACCGGCGGGGCGACGTGTGCCTGCGCCAAAGCCGGCGCGGAGGTTGCGCATGTGGATGCCGCAAAGGGCATGGTCGCATGGGCAAAGGAAAACGCGGCTGCAAGCGGACTTTCCGCCGCGCCGATCCGCTATCTCGTCGATGACTGCGGCAAGTTTGTCAAGCGCGAGATCCGACGCGGCAATCGATATGATGGCATTTTGATGGACCCGCCGAGCTACGGCCGCGGTCCGACGGGGGAGATGTGGAAGATCGAGGACGATCTGTATCCGCTCGTGGAGGATTGTTCGATGCTGCTGTCCGATACGCCCTGTTTCTTTTTGATCAATTCCTACACGACGGGGCTTGCGCCGTCGGTGCTTTCCAATGTTTTGAAGCTTGCGCTGCCGAAGGGGGACGTCGCTGCGGATGAGGTCGGATTGCCGATCCGCCGGGGCGGGCTTGTATTGCCCTGCGGCGCGAGCGGGAGATGGACGCCCTATGTCTGAACCGCTTCACGTACTGTATGAGGACAACCACCTGCTTGTGGTGGAAAAGCCTGCGAATATGCCCGTTCAGGCGGACGCTTCGCACGATGAGGATTTGCTCACCCGGTGCAAGGCCTATATCAAGGAGGCGTATCATAAGCCCGGAGACGTTTATCTCGGGTTGGTGCATCGGCTTGATCGTCCGGTCGGCGGCGTTATGGTATTTGCACGCACGAGCAAGGCCGCGGCACGGCTGACGGCGCAGTTCAAGGGCCGGCAGGCAAAGAAACGGTATGCAGCGATCGTAGCGGGAGAACCGAAGCCGAAGGACACGCTTGTCGACTGGCTTTGGAAGGACGAGTCCACGAATACGACGTCGGTCGTTCCGGAGGGGACGGCGGGCGCAAAGTTTGCATCGCTCGAATACCGCACGCTTGCGCGAAAAAACGGAACGGCGATGTTGGACGTTTCCCTGCATACCGGAAGACCGCATCAGATCCGCGTGCAGCTTGCTTCGCGCGCGCTCCCGATCGAGGGGGATATGCGGTACAACCCTGCGGCAAAGCCGGGATCGCCGATTCGCCTTTGGGCTTATGCGTTGACGATTCAGCATCCGACGATCGGCGAATCGCTGACGTTTTACTCGATGCCGCCGTGGAAGGAATTCGGCGCGGTGGTACAGATGCTTCCGGCGGCGGAAGTATGCTCGGGCGTGTATCTGGACGACGGGATGATCGTCGTCGATAAGGAGCCGGGAGCAGAGGTCGAAGAGGAGCTGTACGGTGCGCTGTCCGGGTTGTTCGATCCGATCTACCCGGTGCATCGGCTTGACGCGAATACCGAAGGGCTTGTCGTGTTTGCGCGGACCGAATCGATGCGGGACGCGCTTGAGGAAGCGTTCTACCGCCACGATACCGAGAAGGTTTATCACGCGATTCTTTGCGGCACCCCGAAGGAAGGGCGTTACGTGCATTACGCAAAAAAGGATGCGGACGCAGCCACGATGCGGCTTTGCCGCGCGGAGGAACCGGGCGCTTTGCGCATGGAGCTTGCGATTCGCGTTCTCGAGCGAAAAAACGATCTGTCGCTTTGTGAGATCGAGCTGTTTACGGGGCGTACGCACCAGATCCGCGTTCAGACCGCGGCGATCGGACATCCTGTTTTGGGCGACGATAAATACGGTGACCGCGAAAAGAACCGGCAGCATCGCGTGCGGCGGCAAATGCTGCTGCACAAACGCCTCTCGGTGTTCGGGAAGACGTTTGAAAGTGAAAAGGAACTCGCGCTTTGCGAGATCAAAGGCATCGAAACATTTTGATAAGGAGGACAACATGAACGCACAGGAACGGTATCAACTCTGGCTCAACAGCCCCGACATCGACGAATCGACCAAAGAAGAGCTTCGCGGGATCGCGAATGACCCGCAGGAGATCGAGGAACGGTTTTATACCGAACTCGAGTTCGGAACCGCCGGCCTGCGCGGCATTTTGGGCGCGGGCGACAATCGCATGAACGTTTACAACGTTCGCCGCGCAACGGAAGGCCTTGCCCGGTATCTTGACAAAACGGCCGGCGAGCATCGCGCCGTCGCGATCGCATACGATTCGCGCCATTTTTCGGACGTGTTTGCCAAGGAAACCGCGTGCGTTCTGGCAGCGCACGGCATTCAGGTTTACCTCTATGAATCACTGCGCGCGGTTCCGCAGCTCAGCTTCACCGTACGGGAGCTCGGCCTTTCGGCAGGCGTCGTGATTACCGCGAGCCACAACCCGCCCAAGTACAACGGTTATAAAGTGTACGGCGCGTCCGCAGGGCAGTCCGGCCCCGAGGAAGCGGCGGCCATCACGGCTGAGATCCGCGGCGTCGAAGGATTCAAAACCGCGTACATGGATTTTCAGGAGGCGATTGACGCCGAGAAGATCATCCTGATCGGCAAGCAGGTCGATGAGATTTATTACGCGAAGACGATGTCGCTTCTGACACAGCCGGAGCTCGTAAAGGAACATGGCAAGGATTTGAAACTGGTCTATACGCCGCTGCACGGCGCGGGCAACGTCCCGGTTCGTACGATTTTAGACCGCATCGGCATTCCGAATGTGTACGTCGTCCCCGAGCAGGAGAAGCCGGACGGCAGTTTCCCGACGGTTACCGCCCCGAATCCCGAAGATCCGAACGCGTTCACGCTCGCGTTCAAGCTCGCGGAGGAGAAGGGAGCAAGCGTCATTCTGGCGACGGATCCGGACAGCGACCGTCTCGGCTGCGCGGTGCGCAAGAACGACGGGAAGTGGCAGGTTCTGACCGGCAACCAGATCGGCAGCATCCTGATCCATGCGCTGCTGACGTCTTATCAGAAGATGGGGACGCTTCCCCAAAACGGGCTTGTCGTTCGTTCGATCGTTTCGACGCATCTGGCGGACGCAATCTGTGCCCGGTTCGGGATCGATATCCGGGAGGTGCTGACCGGGTTCCGGTTCATCGCGGAGCAGATTGCCGAGTCCGAAAAGACCGGGGAACATACGTTCCTGTTCGGCTTTGAGGAAAGCTATGGCTTTTTGGCGGGCGGCTTTGCGCGGGATAAAGACGCAATCTGCGCGGCAATGCTCGTGGCTGAGGCGTGCGTGGCATATGCGCAGCGCGGCATGACGCTGGCCGATGCGCTCGAGGAGGTCTATGAGATTTACGGATTCTATCGGGAACGCGTCAAGTCCTATACGCTCGAAGGCAAGGCCGGAATCGAGAAGATTCAGAACGCGATGAAGGAGCTGCGGAAGCAGCCGCTGACCGCGATCGCAGGGCGCAAGGTTGTCCGGGTGGACGATTTCACCAAGCCGGAGGAGACGGGGCTGCCGTCGTCGAACGTGCTGCGCTATACGCTGGAGGACGAGACGTGGGTCACGGTCCGCCCGAGCGGCACCGAGCCGAAACTGAAGCTGTACCTCGGCGCGCACGAGAAGGATGAGACGTCGTGCGATGCCATTTTGGCGGAAGTCATTGCGGATATCGATGCGAAACTTTCCGCATGGCTTGCATAAAAAGAGGCAGCTATGGCAACACCGCACAACACCGCCCAAAAGGGCGATTTCGCAAAAACCGTACTGATGCCGGGCGATCCGCTGCGCGCAAAGTTTATTGCGGAAACGTATCTTGAACATCCTGTGCTCGTGAACAATGTGCGCGGGAACTTTGGGTATACCGGCACGTTCGAAGGCAAGCGCGTTTCCGTCATGGCGACCGGGATGGGGATGCCGTCGCTTGGAATTTACGTGAACGAGCTGTACCGCTTCTACGATGTGGAATGCATCATTCGCGTCGGCTCCGCAGGCGCGATCCATCCGGACCTCAAACTGTACGACGTTGTATTGGCCGAGGGCGCGTGCCACGACGCGAATCTCGACCGGCAGTATGATACGCCGGGTACGTTCGCGCCGATTGCGGATTTCGGATTGCTGCGAAAGGGCGCGGATGCGCTTGAACAGCTCGGCGCGCGGTATCGCGTCGGAAACATCGTTTCGAGCGATGTCTTTTACGATCCGCGCAGCGCGTGGAAGAAATGGCGGGAGCTCGGAGCGCTGTGCGTGGAAATGGAGAGCGCGGCGCTGTATCTGCACGCTGCCCGCGCAGGCAAGAAGGCGCTTTCGTTCCTGACCATCTCGGATATTTTGGGGACTGAGCAGGAGATTTCGCCGGAGGAACGGCAGAAAGCGTTCGACACGATGATTCGCGCCGCGCTGATGACGGCGGAAGCGTAACGGAAGATCGAACATGCATGCCGCCGGGGGAGGTCCTCCGGCGGCAAAGGAGTTTTATGAACAATACCTTCAAAGTCGTTTCCCCGTATTCGCCGCAGGGCGATCAGCCCGAAGCGATCCGAACGCTCGCCGAGGGCGTGGAAAACGGGGAACGGATGCAGGTGCTGCTCGGCGTAACCGGCAGCGGCAAAACGTATACCATGGCAAAGGTCATCGAGCGTGTGCAGAAGCCCACGCTGGTCCTCGCGCACAACAAAACGCTTGCCGCGCAGCTCTGCTCCGAATTCAAGGAGCTGTTTCCGGATTCCGCGGTCGAGTTTTTCGTCTCGTATTACGACTATTATCAGCCGGAGGCGTATTTGCCTGCGTCCGATACTTACATCGAAAAGACGATCGAGGTCAATGATGAGATCGATAAGCTGCGGCACTCGGCAACTTGCGCGCTCAATGAGCGGAAGGATGTGATTATCGTCGCATCGGTTTCGTGCATCTACGGTCTCGGCGACCCCGAGGAATATCTGAAGCTGTCCGTCTCGCTTCGCGAGGGCATGGAGGTCGAAAAGCGCGACGTCATGATGCGGCTCATCGAGATTCAGTATCAGCGCAACGACATCGATTTTCAGCGCGGCACGTTTCGGTCGCACGGCGATGTGCTGGATATCTATCCTGCGAGCCAGTCGGATAAGGCGATTCGCGTCGAGTTTTTCGGCGACGAGATCGATCGTATCGTGGAGATCGATACGACGACGAGCGAAGTGGTCGGGCGGCGATCGCATGTAGCCATCTTTCCTGCGACGCATTACGCCACCGGACGGGAGAAGATGAACGCTGCGCTGGAGGAGATCGAGCGGGACATGGTGGCGCAGGAGCAATTCTTCCTCGATACGAACCGGCCTTTGGAGGCGGAGCGGATCCGGCAGCGCGTTACGCATGATATTGAAATGATGCGCGAGATCGGATTCTGCAGCGGCATTGAAAACTATTCGCGGTATTTCGACGGGCGTCGACCCGGCGAGCCGCCGTATACGCTGATTGATTATTTCCCGGATGATTTCCTGATGTTTATCGACGAAAGCCATGTCACGCTGCCGCAGATCGGGGCAATGTACAAGGGCGACCGCGTGCGGAAGGACGCGCTCGTCGAATACGGATTCCGGCTCCCCGCCGCGCGGGACAACCGACCGCTCACGTTTGATGAGTTCTATGCGCGCGTTCCGCAGCTGATCTGCGTTTCGGCAACGCCCGCGAAATTTGAGCTGTCTGAAGCGGGGCAGATCGCCGAGCAGATCATTCGTCCGACCGGGCTTGTCGATCCCGAAGTCGAGGTGCGTCCGATCAAGGGGCAGATCGACGATTTGCTCTCGGAGGTCCGCAAGCAGACCGAAAAGGGGTTCCGCACGCTGATTACGACGCTGACCAAAAGGATGGCGGAGGATCTGACCGAGTATCTCGAAGGGGTCAACGTGCGCGTCCGTTATATGCATTCGGACATCGATACGCTCGACCGCATGGAGATCATTCGCGATCTGCGGCTCGGCGAGTTTGACGCGCTTGTCGGGATCAACCTGCTGCGCGAGGGGCTCGATCTTCCGGAGGTCGGGTTGGTTGCGATTCTGGATGCGGATAAGGAAGGCTTTCTGCGATCGGAAACGAGCCTGATTCAGACGATCGGCCGCGCGGCGCGCAACGCCGAGGGCAAGGTCATCCTGTATGCCGATACGATTACGGGCTCGATGGAACGCGCTTTGAGCGAAACGGAGCGCCGCCGGAAGAAGCAGCAGGCGTACAACGAGGCGCACGGGATCATTCCGCATACGATTGAAAAGAAGGTTTACGATACGCTGGTCATCACGCGGCATGAGGACGAAAAGCCCGATGCGATGGATGAGCGGCAGAAGCAAAAGGAGATCGCCGTATTGACCGAGCAGATGCTGGAAGCGTCGCGCATGCTCGAATTCGAGACTGCGGCAAAGCTGCGTGACCGCATCAAGAAGCTGAAGGGCGAAACGGTTCGTCAGACGAAAGGAAAGGAGCTGCGTCCCGGCCAGATCGGCGCGCATAAACGAGCGCGCGAAAAGACGCATAAATGAGGATGGAAGAGCAGGAAAAAACGGTCAACACAGAATCGGAAGAGACGTCGCTGCCCGAAGAACTGTTGATGGATGGAACGTTTGCAAAGGAACGGATCGGCTTTTCGCGCCCAAAGGCGATTGCCGTAATCGCGCTTGCAGCGACCGTCGTGCTGGCGATCGTTCTCTTGGTCGCCTTTTTGCCGCGCAGCGAGGGACACGTCGTAATCAACGAGGCGATGACCTCCAACGATGAGGCGTTCGTGCATCCGGAATACGGCTCGGTCGATTGGGTCGAACTGTATAACCCGACGTCGGCTGCCGTGGATCTCTCGGGATTCGGGCTGACCGACGAGCTGAAAAAGCAGTATAAATACACGTTCCCGGAGGGGACGGTGCTGGAAGGCGGCGCGTATCTGGTGCTGTACTGCACGGGCGGCACGACCGCGACGGATGCCGATCCGTATTGCACGGGCTTTGCGCTCTCGCAGGAGGGCGAAACGCTGTATCTGGTCGACAGCCGGTATCTCGAAATCGATGAATGCCGGATTCCGTCGATCCCGACCGATTTTTCCTATGCGCGTACGGACGAAGGCACCTATCGCGCGACAAAGGTCGTAACCCCCGGCGCGCCGAACCGGTTTTCCGATTAAAAGAAGACAACGCCCGATCAACAGATCGGGCGTTACCTGTATTCGATTATTCCTTTGAGAATTCTTCTTTGCCTGCGCCGCAGAGGGGGCACACCCAGTCTTCGGGCAGATCTTCAAACGCCGTTCCGGGCGCGATGCCGTTGTCGGGGTCGCCGACTTCGGGATCATACTCATAGCCGCAGAGATCGCAAACGTACTTGTCCATCGTGGTGCTCCTTTCCTGATGATGGATTCAGTATACCATATCCCGTTGGAAATAGCGAGAGTTTTTTACCGGAACGCAGGTTCAATCTGCCAAAATACTTCTTGTGCTTTGGGGCGAAACTCGCTATAATACAAGCGAGAATAAAAACGGCTTTGTCCGAGAAGGAGAGTATTGATGAATCGCACGATTTTGGTAACCGGCGGCGCCGGATACATCGGATCGCATACCTGCGTCGCCCTGCTCGAAGCGGGGTATTCCGTTGTGGTGGCGGACGATCTTCGCAATTCCAAGGAGGAGTCTTTGAAACGGGTCGAGAAGATCACGGGGAAGCCCGTTCCGCTGTATCCGATCGATGTCTCCGATGAGATTGCGTTGGATCGCGTGTTCGGTCAGCATCACTTTGACGCGGTGATTCATTTTGCGGGGCTGAAGGCCGTCGGCGAAAGCGTTGCCGAGCCGCTGCTCTATTATCGCAACAATCTGAACGCAACGATCTCGCTGCTTTCGTGCATGCTGCGGCATCATGTCAATGTCCTTGTGTTCAGCTCGAGTGCCACCGTGTATCGGGACATCACCTCTCCGATTTCCGAGGAGCAGGAGAAGGGCTGCACAAACCCGTACGGTTGGACGAAGCTGATGAGCGAGCAGATCATTACCGACACGGTCAAAACGAATCCGAATCTGTCGGCGATTCTGCTGCGGTACTTCAATCCGATCGGAGCGCACGATTCCGGTCTGATCGGCGAGGATCCGAACGGCATTCCGAACAACCTTTTGCCCTATATCACCAAGGTTGCAGGCGGCAAGCTCGATAAGGTGCACGTCTTCGGCAACGATTATGACACCAAGGACGGCACCGGCGTGCGCGATTATATCCACGTCGTCGATCTTGCGAACGGGCATCTGGCCGCGCTGGACTATGCGTTCTCGCACACCGGAACGGAGGCGTTTAATCTTGGTACCGGAAACGGTTACAGCGTGCTGGAAGTGATCGACGCCTACCGCAAAGCGAGCGGCGCCGAGGTGCCGTATGTGATCGATCCGCGCCGCCCGGGCGACGTCGCACAGAACTTTGCGAACCCGAAGCGCGCGCATGACCTGCTGCATTGGGAAGCCAAGCGCGATATCATGAATATGTGCGCAACCTCTTATCACTGGCAGCAGCTGAATCCAAACGGTTACGAAGAATCTTAAACGACGCGGAGGCGGCAATGTTACCGCCTCCGTTCTGCTTTTGAAAATCCCTTACCCCTCGAAAGGAAAACCCCATGGCAATGAGAGAAGTCAACAACGTCAACGACCGCTACCGCGTGCCGAAGCCGAAGACGATTGGCGAAGTCCCAAAGTACCTTGTCACCTTGATCTCCACATTCCTGTCCCGCCTGTTCTATATTTTTCAGCTTGTTTGGGAAACGAAAAAGTCGTTGCTGTTTTGGATGGTGTTCATGGCACTGTTCAACGGCGTTATGCCGGTCCTCGGCTCGCTGATCGGCGCGCAGATTCTGAACCGGCTTGCGGATGCGTATGCCGCTTCGCAGGATGGGACGGCGTTTGCGTTCGGCGTCATCGCCGTGCTGCTGGTGCTGCAATTCTTCTATACGTTTTCGAACAACGCGATCTCCAGGTTGTATAACCTTGTCGTATCCATCTCGGGAGAACAGCTTTCGAACCACGTCAAGATGAAGATCATGCGCAAGGCCAAGGAGGTCGACATGGTGAGCTTTGACTCGCCGGACTTCTATGCGCGCATGGAGAACGCCAACCGCGAAGCGGGAATGCGGCCGATTCAGATTATGAGCGCGTCGTTTTCGCTGCTGTCCACGCTGATCAGCATCGTCAGCTACGTCGTCGTCCTGTTTGCGGTGAGTTGGTGGGCGCCGATTCTGATCGTCCTCGTTTCGATCCCGACGACAATCATCAATTTCGTCTATCGGAAAAAGAACGCGAACTATATGTTCTTCCGGTCCAAGAACCGGCGGCAGATGGAGTATTATGCCGGAACCGTGATCGACAAGGATCTTGTCAAGGAGATCCGCATGTTCAATCTGGCCGATACGTTTACGGAGAAATATCGCGCCGCGTTTACCGAGTATTATGAGGGCTTGCGGAAGCTGCGCGTGGCGGAAACGCTGTACGGGCTCGGCGCTGCGCTGCTGTCGAGCGGCGTGTACTGCCTTCTGTACATCTTTCTCGCGCGCGGCGTGTATCGCGGCAGCTTCCCGGTCGGTGACTTCTCGCTGTACACCGGCGCGATCACCGCGATCAGCGGCGGTGTCAATGCGCTGATCAGCGGTACATCCACGATCTACGAGGGAACGCTGTTTATTGAAAACTTGATCTCGTTCTTGAACGAGAAGCCGAGCATCGTTCCGACGCTGCCCGAGCCGCGGCATGTGGCCCGGCATACGGGTCATACGGTGGAGTTCCGCAATGTCTGCTTCCGCTATCCGGGCTCGACCAAGGACGTGCTGAACAATATCAACGTCACGATCCGCGCGGGGGAAACGGTCGTCATCGTCGGGTTCAACGGCGCAGGCAAAACGACGCTTGTCAAGCTACTGACCCGGTTGTATGATCCGACGTCCGGCACCATTCTGCTCGACGGGCACGATATCCGCGAGTACGATGTGGACGAGCTGTATGATATGTTCGGCATGATCTTCCAGGATTACGGCAAGTACGCGGTATCGGTTTCGGAGAACATCGTGTTCGGCGATCTCGGGCGCGATGCGGGAAAGAACGAGGTCGAGGAGGCCGCCAGACGGTCCGGCGCGGATGCGTTTATCGAAGCGCTGCCCGGCAGGTATGATACGCCGCTGATGCGCTACTTTGAGGAGAACGGAACGGAGCTTTCGATCGGGCAATGGCAGAAGCTTGCGATCGCGCGCGCTTTCTACACCGATTCGGACATTCTGATTCTCGACGAGCCGACCGCGTCGCTTGACCCCATGGCGGAGCAGGAGATCTTCAACCAATTTAACGAGCTGCGCCGCGATAAGACGAGCATCTTTATTTCGCATCGCCTTTCGAGCGCAACGATTGCGGATACGATCCTCGTCATGGTGAACGGCGAGATCGTCGAAAAAGGCAACCATCGCGAGCTCATGGCCCTGGGCGGCGAGTATTATACGCTGTTCACAACGCAGGCCGCCCGTTACATCGAGGACAGCGAGGCATAAGGTAATAAAAAGGAGCTGCCGGAGTCCAAAAGGACTCCGACAGCTCTTTTCTTTTTTCGTTAATCGGTCATTCCGAAGTCGTCGTTTTCCAGACGGTCGTTGTAGAGCTTGCGCGCGGCCTCGATCAGCGCGCCGCAGAGCGCGTTGCAGAGCGCAAGCGTTGCGGCGATCTCCATACCGTAGGCGAAGCCCCAGATTTCGGTCAACCCCGTCAGAAACGTGACGAGCGGCATGATAATCGCTTCCAGAAAGCGGAGCGTATCAAACATGCGATTGCTCATGGGCATTCTCCTTTCTTTGAATCGTGTCGAAGGGTTTCAGGTGCGTTTCGTAATATTGCTTCACGTCGCCGTTGCCACCCGCTTCGGCGTACGTTTTTCCGGCAGCAATGCGCTCGGATAACGGAATGTTTTCGGACATCACCGTCAGCCGCAGGATCGAAAGGTACTGGGCTTTGTCGTGCCGAAGGAGCGTATCGACCGATGCGCCGAGGTCGGTAAACCAGCGGATCACACGTCGGACCGCCTTGACAGCGCTTGCAATCAGCGCGGCAATCCCCGCAAGCGCGCCCGCGATCGACCCGAGCAGCAGAACAAACTGAATCCACTCACCGGGTTCCATACAATACCTCCGTCAGATCCGCGCGGTTGGAGATGTATCCCGCCTGCCCGTTGCCAAGATCGATTTTGTACCAGCCGGTCGTCGGATCGATCAGAAGAAGCGGAAAGGTCTGCTTTCCCCGTGCCGTTAGGATGCGCGGATGGTCCTTGCCCGGGCCGGTGCGAACGTTCACGGTTCCGTAGCGAACCCGAACTTGCTGTGTGGCCAAAGCAGGCGTCGGGATTGGATCGCCCTTAGCGAGCGCTTTGAACCAACCGTATTTTTGCCAGTACGACGGATCGAACGGCTCTTCGACAACGCCGTATGTTCGCCCCTTGCTGTGGTACTGCTTGCCTTGAGCGTACACGCCGACGTGCGTTTCATCGGAGGGGTTTTTCGGGTTGACGCGAAACAGCAGCATGCCGTCCCGAATCGTATCCGCCGTTTCACAGCGGTCATACAGCCCGTCGCAGTCCTTTCTTCCGGACAATGCGCCGCACCGGATCAGGCACCACGAGACGAACCCGGAACAGTCAAATGCCCGGGCAACGTCCCGATACGGACCTGCCATCACCGATTTCCATGCGGCGACAGCGTCGTCTGCATGCGCTCCGTTCTCGTTTCGCGCTTCCTTTTGCCGGATCCATGATTCATCGATGTCCTTGCAGAGCTGCCCGCTTGCGCCCCATACATAGATGCTGTGCGCAGCCACCTGTCCGACGATGGATTCCTTGAATTTCTGAACGCTGATTGTTCCCATAGCCCCTCCTTATGCCGTGCGCTTCCAGACGTAAACGGCCAGGTACGGCGGCATGTTGTTGTGCGGCTGGTCGTTGCCGAATTCCGCCCAAATGTCGTAGTAACTCTGGTCCCATTCGCCGGAGCCGGACTCTTGATTTGGGATGCCGTACGTGCCGGTTTTGAGCGTACCGGAAAACAGATTGCCCTGGAAACCGGCAACGGGGCTGTACGTCCGTTCTCCGTGGAATGTGATTTTCCCGCGAACATTCGGCAATTCCGCATTGGTCAGCGTATGGGTCGCTTCGCCGCCGGTTGCGCCCGGGGCATACGTTGTGCCTGCCGCGAGCAGGAACGTATCCAAAATGCGCTGCCACGTCCCGCCGAACAGCGTTCCGGGGTCGGTGCCGTTCACGCTCATATAGATGGAGCCGACCGGGTAAATGCGGTCGACGTCGTACGGCGCGGAGCTGCCGTTTTGAACGGTAAACACATGGTCGCCGTTTCGATCGGTGATGGTCACACGCGTTCCGCCTTCGACCTGCGCAACGGAAACCTGCGGGGAAACGCCGTCTTCTCCGCGCATGGAGGCCGTCCGGTAGGATGTTTCGTTCGAAAAGGAGATGGTCAGTGAGCCATCGGAGTGTTCCGTAATGCCGGAGATTCCGGTCGCCTGCCCTTCGGCGCGCAGATGTGTATCGGTCCAGGTTTCGGTTGCGCCGTCCCAAATGCGCCATGTGCCGTTCTCGATCTTCGGGTAGTGCGCAACATTGGCTTCCGCTACGCCGAGCGCATCGTTCAGCGCGGCAATTGCCTGCGCAATGGCACTCTGTTCCACGGGGGTCGGCGGATCGTCGGTCGGCTTGGTCCGCCGAATGATCGGGATCGTAACTTTATAGACCGTTTCTCCGTCGTCAGCTCCTTCGTGCAGTACGATCCATACAAGGATCGGCGCGCCGCTCAAGAAGAACTGATCCGGGATCGCGACGCCGTCCGATGAGCCGAGCACCGTTGTACAGTCGCCGGTTTCCGCATCGGCAAAATGCACCTCATAGGAGTGCGGGAGATCGAGGTCTGGGAAGAACAGCTTCTGTCCGTAGTCGAACTGATAGGACGGCGCGGTCCGCGCAATGCGCGTGCCGTGGAACGTTGCGAGAATGTGATTTCTTGGTGTCATAGAGGTCCTCCTGTTGGTGATTTAGGGACGGTGCGGCGCCGCCCGCTGCCGCACTGCCCGGATCCGCCCGACAAGAACAGTATAAGAAAAAAGACGGGGCACTGTTTCCCGTCTTTTGTTCACAATTGATGGCTTCGGTTTTATCCTTCCGCGCAGGACTGCGTGCCGCCGCGCAGCATCAACAGCCCGTGCTCCAGTGCGCCGATTACGGCTTCGAGATTTTCTTTTGCGGCCTTCGGACTGCCGGGCAGGTTCAGAATCAGCGAGCGATCCTTGATGCCCGCCGCCGCACGGGAGAGAATCGCGCGCGGCGTAATCTGAAGCGACGCATACCGCATCGCCTCCGGAATGCCCGGAACGGCGCGGTCACAGAACGCAAGCGTAACTTCCGGCGCGTTGTCGCGCGGGGAGAATCCGGTCCCGCCGGTGGTTACGATCAACGCCGCGTCCTCCAAGACCGATTCGGTAAGCGCAGTAAAGAGCGCGTCCGGGTCATCCGAAACGATCGCGGACGGCAAAAGGTCGTATCCTGCGTCCCGCAGCAGCACTTCCACGACCGGACCGCTTCGATCGACCGCTTCCCCGCGGGAGCAGCGATCGCTGACGGTAATGACTTTGGCGGTATACATCGGTTTCCTCACTTTCCGAACGGGCAATGCGGATAGGTGCATTCGTCGCACCCGAGGCAGAGTCCGCCCTCGCCGAGCGTAGTAAAATCGGATTTTTTCAGCCGGATGCCGGCAGCGACGCGCGGCAGGATCAGATCAAAAACGGTCGCCTTTGCGTACATTACGCAGCCGGGCAGGCCGAGGATCGGCGTTCCGTCGGGGAAGCAGCCGTACAGCAGCATGGCGCCGGGGAGTACCGGCGCGCCGTACGTCACGATCTCCGCCCCGCTTGCGCGGATGGCGCCGGGCGTTCGGTCGTCGGGGTCGACGCTCATGCCGCCCGTGCAGAGGATCAGATCAACGCCGGCCCGCTGTGCCGCCGCGATGGCGTCCGTGATGCGCTCCTTTTCATCGCCGACGACGGCGTGCATCGTTACGGAGATGCCGTAGCTTTGCAACTTTTCAATCAGAACCGGAGTGAACGCGTCTCGGATTCGGCCGGTAAGCACTTCATTTCCCGTCGTAATGACGGCTGCGGTTTTCAATACATACGGTTGAAGCGAAAGAATCGGCGCTTCGCCTGCCGCATCCTTTGCGGCATCGAGCACCGACGCTTCGATCACGAGCGGGATCACGCGCATCCCCGCAAGCTTATCCCCCTTTTTGACCGGGAAATTCCCCTTGCGTGTGGCGATCGTGATCGAATCGATCGCATTGACCGCGTTCAGCCGCTCGGTATCCACCAAAAATACGCCGTCCATGTCTGCAAACAGTTCAATCTTTCCCTCACGGACTTCGGAGCGGCGCATGTGCTCGCTTCCCGTAAGAAGCAGAAGCCGCTCGGCAGCGTCGTTCTCGTGCAGCATGCCGGGCTCCATCTCAAAGATATAGAGATGCTCCTTTCCCATGGAGAGCAGAACGGGAATATCCTCTTCGGTCACAACGTGTCCTTTTCGGAACCGTGCGCCCTTGAATTCGCCCGGAACAATCTGCGTCAGATCGTGGCAAAGAACGTGACCGACCGCATCCCGCGTAGCAATCTCTTTCATATCCGCGCCTCCCGTTTGTACACGCCGCTTTTTCCGCCGGTTTTTTCCAGCAGATGCAGATCCGTAATCTCCATATCCTTCTGTACCGCCTTACACATATCGTAGATCGTCAGCGCCGCAACGGAAGCCGCATGCAGCGCTTCCATTTCCACCCCGGTCATGCCGCTGCATCGCACGGTCGAACGAATCAGCACCGCGTCCGGCTCCAAAGTGAACCGGATATCCGCGCCGGTCAGCGGCAGCGGATGACACATCGGAATCAGCTCATGCGTCCGCTTTGCGGCCATGATTCCCGCCACCTGCGCGACCGCAAGCACGTCGCCTTTCGGGAGTGACCCCGATTTCAGCCGGGAAAGCGTTTCCCCGTTCATATGAATGCGGCATTCGGCGACCGCTGTCCGCACGGTCACCGGCTTTTCGGAAACGTCCACCATGCGGGCGCGTCCCTGCTCTCCGAAGTGGGTCAGTTCCATCCTATCCTCCGATCTCAAACATCCGGCGCATCGTATCGCTCGAATGCGTTGTGTCCATATGGTGTTCCTTCGGCTTTGCCCAAATGGCTTGTTGCAGAGCCTCCATCAGCGCGTCCCCGTGCAGCCCGCGGAGCGGATATTCCATCGCGCTGTGCAGACAGGGCTTGAGCTGTCCGTCCGAGGTCAGGCGAATGCGATCGCAGCGCGAACAGAATTTTGCATGTATCGGAGAAATCAACCCGATTGTTCCGAGACTGCCCGGCAGCCGGTATCGCTCGGATACGCCGTCCCGTTCCAAAAATTCCAGTTCGGGAAGCGCACGCTTTACCGCTTCGGAGGAAAGGAACGTTTTTGAATTCCATCCCGCGGCGCAGCCGATCGGCATCAATTCGATGAACCGCACGCAGATGACTCGCTCCTTTGTGAGCGCGGCAAACGTGGGAATCTCCTCGTCATTGAATCCGCCGATCAGAACAACGTTCAGCTTGGTTCCCAAAAAGCCGGCGGCCTCGGCTGCATCGAGTCCGTTCAACACATCGGAAAGCGATCCGCCCCGCGTCATGGAATGAAACTTCTCAGGGTCGAGCGTATCGAGACTGATGTTCAGCCGGTCCACGCCCGCTTCCCTGAGCGGTTTGGCAAGCGGCGCGAGCAGGCTGCCGTTGGTTGTCATCGTGAGTTCAGATAGATCCGGAATGCTTCGCAGCATTTTGCATAGATCCACCACGCCGCGCCGCACAAGCGGTTCCCCGCCGGTCAGCCGGATCTTTCGAATGCCGAGCGCTGCCGCGCTTTCGGCAATCTCGGCGATCTCTTCGAACGACAGAATATCCGCATGCGTATAGGGGACAACACCGCCCTCCTCCATGCAATACCGGCAGCGGTAATTGCATCGATCGGTTACGGAGATGCGCAGATATGTGATTTCGCGTCCGAATGCGTCGACCAAAGCGTTCTCCTCAAAAGGTGATAACGTTATTCTCCAAAATAAATAACCACAATCGGAGTATAGCACATCGGGGACAAAAAGAAAAGAGGGATCGAAAAATCTGCTCGTTGCAAAGCGGAGGAAAGCACGGTATAATAAAGTATCAAACGGGAAAGGGTAAGCATATGCGATACAGAACGCTGGGGAAAACGGGGCTGTCGATCAGCGAGGTCGGTTTTGGCGGCGAGTGGCTGGAGCGGCATCCGGAAGAAGAATCGGTCGCGCTGCTGCGGTACGCAAGGGAAAAGGGCATCAACATCATCGATTGTTGGATGCCGGATCCGAGATCGCGCGACATCATCGGAAAAGCAATGGAGGGAAACCGGGAAAACTGGTTCGTGCAGGGACATATCGGGTCAACCTGGCAGAACGGGCAGTATGTTCGTTCCCGGGACCTCAAGGAAGTCGTTCCGGCGTTTGAAGATCTGTTGCAACGGCTTAGGACCGACTATGTGGATCTTGGCATGATTCATTATATCGACACCGAGGCGGACTGGGAGAAGAGCATGAACGGACCGTTCCTCGATTATGTAAAGAGCCTGCATGCAGCGGGCGTCATCCGGCATATCGGGATGAGCACGCACAATCCCCGCATGGCCAAGCGCGCGGTGGAAACGGGACTTGTCGAGATGATTCTGTTCAGCATCAATCCGGCGTTCGATATGAAACCGGCAAGCGACGATCTGGATTCCATGTTTGTCGGATACGATGCGCCGATGGCGGGCATCGATGCCGAGCGCGCCGAGCTGTATCGGCTTTGCGAGCAGCATAACGTCGGGATCACCGTCATGAAAGGGTTCTTCGGCGGGCGGCTGTTCGATCCGCAGCGGTCTCCGTTCGGCGTCGCGTTTACGCCGTGTCAACTGATTCACTACTCGCTGACGCGTCCGGGCGTTGCGTCGATCCTCTGCGGGTTCGACACAAAGGAGCAGGTCGATGCGGCGGTCGCCTATGAAACCGCGTCCGACGAGGAAAGGGACTATGCGTCCGTGATCGCCGGTGCGCCGCTGCACGCATACAGCGGTCAATGCACCTACTGCGGCCATTGCAAACCCTGCCCGATGGAGATCGACATTGCGATGGTCAACAAGTTTTACGACCTTGCCGTCGCGCAGCCATCCGTGCCGGAAAGCGTCCGTGCGCATTACGAAGCGCTCGGGCAGACCGCTTCCGCGTGCATCGGCTGTCAAAGCTGCGAGGAGCGCTGCCCGTTCGGCGTGAAGGTGGCGGAACGAATGGAAAAAACGGCCGAGCTGTTCGGCTGCTGAAAAAGGAGTTTCTATGAAAGTAGCATTTTTTGATACGAAGCCGTACGATCGTCCGTCGTTCGAACGGTATGGAGCGGAGGCGGGCATCGAGTTTAAGTTTTATGAAGGGAAGCTGAGCAGCGATACCGTAGAGCTGGCGAACGGCGCGGACGCGGTCTGCGTGTTTGTCAACGACGATGTCAATGCCGAAGTCATCGACGGCTTGTACGAGCGAGGCGTAAAACTCATTGCGCTGCGCTCTGCCGGCTATAACAATGTGGATGTTCGGCATGCGTTCGGCAAGATTCACGTCGTACACGTTCCGGCATACTCGCCGTATTCGGTTGCGGAACATGCGATGGCGCTGCTGCTCACGTCGATTCGCAGGATTCATAAAGCATATAACCGCACGCGGGAATTCAATTTTTCGCTCAGCGGATTGACCGGATTCGATCTGCACGGAAAAACGGTCGGCGTGATCGGAACGGGCAGGATCGGGCGGATTTTCATCGATATCTGCCGCGGATTCGGGATGCGCGTTCTGGCGTATGACAAGTTCCCGGCAAAGGACAGCGGGATCGAGTACGTTTCTCTTGAGGAATTGTACCGAAACAGCGATATTATTTCGCTGCATTGTCCGTTGACGGAGGAATCGCATCATATGATCGGCAGCGAGGCAATTGCCGCGATGAAGAAGGGTGTGATTCTTGTGAACACCTCGCGCGGCGCATTGGTCGATGCGGAAGCGCTGCTCGAAGGAATTAAGGCGCGTCAAGTCGGAGCGGCCTGCCTCGATGTGTACGAGGAGGAAGCGGACGTGTTTTTCCATGATTTCTCGGGGCATATTGTCAGCGACGACGTCCTGGCGCGGCTGATTTCAATGCCGAACGTGATCGTGACGTCACATCAGGCGTTTTTAACGGAGGAGGCCCTGAACAACATCGCCGAAACGACGGTCAAAAACATTCTTTCCTACTTTGAGAACGACGGCTTGTGCGACAACGAGCTGTGCTATCGCTGCGGCAACATCGAGCGATGCAAGAAGGAGCGCAAGGAGCGCTGCTTCTGAATCCGTTTTTTCAAAGGGACGATTCAAAGCGCAGTCGGTTTGAACGGCTGCGCTTTTTTGCGCCACGGTGGACCTGCATGGTTATCGTACAAGCGGCTGTGGGTCATAGCGGCGTTTGAGACGTTCGGCTACGCAAAGCAAGACATCTGTGCCCTATTTTTCGAATCCGAAAAATGTACTGCTTTTGGGCGTCAACGTGTCAAAAGTAAGTGAAACGGGTTGCTTTTTCCCTGCTCTATGATATAATAACGGATGGTGAGATGTGCTGTTTTGCTTTCAAAACAGCCTCCGATTCTTCCCAAACAGCATAGAAGCGGCAAGCCGGCACCGTGAGGATTTCCGGGCAGGAGAACCGCTTTGATCAATACAGAGATTGTGCAGGCGATCCGGCTACCGGGTCGTCTTGAGGTGTTATGCTGTTGAAGGAGAATGATCATAAATAAAATTAAATTTGTAGCATATTGAAGCGGAATTTGCCTTGACCTTGTGTTGAGCGCTATGAGGGGCGGACAATTCTGGAAGGAATGGAATGAGTACGTTAAAACATGATTTGAGTCTGCGTTTGGCGAAGACGTTGAACGCATTTTTGATTGTGTTGCCGTTCGGAGCGGTTTGGATTCTGTACTATATGAGCCGTATGGACACGGCATATCCGATTCTTGCAACGGTGCTGGTTCCGATTGCGTATCTGATGTTGTATGTGTACTTGGGGCGTATCTATAATGCTTTCACAATCTCGTATACGCGCGTTTCGGAAATTGTTTACAGCCAGGTGCTTGCCGCGTGTATTGCGGACGGGCTGATCTATCTTGCGATTTGTTTCCTTTGCAAACGGATTGTTCCCGTCTGGCCGGGGCTGCTTGCGATTGCGGCGCAGATCTGTTTGAGCATTCTTTGGGCGATCCTGTCGAACAAGTGGTATTTTCGCCATTTCGCAGCGAAAAAAACGCATATTGTTTATGACAGCCGATTGGGCATGGACGAGCTGGTCCGAGAGCACGGACTGACCAAGAAATTCGATGTTCAGAAAGTATCGTCCGCTTCCGAGGTGCTGGAGAATCTGGATACTTTGGCGGATGCTGAGGTTGTATTTTTGAGCGGAGTTCACAGCCATGATCGGAATGTGATTTTGAAGTATTGTACCGAGAAGGATATTCGTGTTCTGGTGCTGCCGCGCATCGGAGATGTGCTGATGTCGAGCGCAAGCAGATTGCATATTCTCCATCTTCCGATCCTGATGGTACGACGTTATCCGGCAAAGCCGGAATACCTGTTCATAAAACGCGTGATCGATATCCTGCTCAGCGGAATTGCTTTGCTGATACTGAGCCCGGTGTTTCTGATTGCGGCGATCCTGATTAAGCGGGACGGGGGACCGGTCTTTTATCGGCAAGAACGGCTGACCAAGGACGGAAAACGATTCAAAATCATCAAATTCCGTTCCATGCGTGTTGACGCAGAAAAGGACGGCGTAGCGCGACTCAGCACGGGGGAAAACGATGATCGCATCACACCGGTCGGCCGTGTTCTGCGCAAGCTCCGGATCGATGAACTTCCGCAGCTGCTGAACATCCTGAAGGGGGACATGAGCATAGTCGGCCCGCGCCCGGAGCGTCCGGAGATTGCGGAGCAGTATGAAAAAGAGATGCCGGAATTCCGACTTCGTCTGCAATGCAAAGCAGGGCTTACCGGTTATGCGCAGGTATACGGCAAGTACAACACCACCCCCTATGATAAGTTGATGATGGATCTGATGTACATCGCAGATCCCGGGCTTGTGCAGGATCTTCGGATCATCTTCGCAACCGTCAAGAT
>ONLX01000124.1 GCA_900318765.1 uncultured Eubacteriales bacterium | reverse complement strand
GGGGACAAGAAGAAGCACACGGATTACTATTACTACTACAGCAAGAAGGACCATAAAACCAAGAAAAAAGCCGTGCATTGAGCAGGCAAACGGGAGAAGAACGGATGCTGGATCTTCACAGTCACATCTTATTTGCAGTTGACGACGGGTCGGAAAGCCTCGCCGAGTCCATTGCGATGCTTGACGCCGCAAAGGATGCAGGGATCGACAGCATCTATGCAACGCCGCATATGAAATCGAAGGATGCGGACGTTGCGATCATTCGAAACCATTTCGAAACGCTGAAGCCGTATGCCAAAGAGCGCGGGATTGCGCTTCGGCTCGGGTTTGAGTACAACATCAGCGCGATCGATGCGCAGAACTATGCGCGCGCGAAGGAATTTGCGCTTGAGGATGCGGACACGCTCCTATTGGAACTACCGTTCGGCCATTGGCCGCCTGAGTGGCCGAGGATCATCCGAAGCCTGCAAAAGCTCGGGCTGCAGATCGTGATTGCGCATCCGGAACGGTACCTTGCGATTCAGCGCGATCATGAAATTTTGGACGTTTTGACCGAGATGGACTGTCTGCTGCAATGCAATGCGTCTTCGATTTTTTCTCCGAAAGCGGAGAAGCGCCGCGTGGTGGACGCCATCCGCGAGATGGGCAGACTGGACTTTGTGGCGACCGACGCGCACAGTACGCAGGAATACGCGATCTTTAAAAAGGCAGTCCGCAAGGTAAAGAAGGAGATCCGTTTTCCGGAGTATTGAACGAGAACCACACGCAAGGAGAATCGAATGCACTGCTACTGCATGTATTGTACCACCGCAAAATGCGAGTTCGTTGCCGAATCGCTGACGGCCATGGGCTTCGGGCGTGCAATCATGCCCAAAATCGTGCAGAGAAAATGGGTCAAGGGAACGGCGCGGGAAGAGGTGCATTCGTATCTGCCCGGGTATGTGTTCCTGTACAGCGACGCGCCGGTTTCGGATTTTTTGGCGATCCGCAGGCTGACGGACGTGCATCGGATCCTCGGAAACGAGGCGGATCGCTACGAGCTGCAGGGCTCGGATCGCGCGTTTGCCGAAATGCTGCTCGCCTCGGATGGGACGATCGGCATTCTGAAAGCGTATGAAGCGGGCGATCGCGTGCATCTGGACGGGTCGCTGTTCGGGGATTTCGAAGGCGTGATCACGAAGTTCGATCGTTCGCGCAGACGCGCCGAGATCGAGTTCGATTTCGACGGAAAGAAGCAGCGCGTGTGGTGCGGAATTGAGCTGATTACCGATGTGCGAAAGGATGCCGAACCGTCGATATGAAACGAAAGATCCTGATCGGATGCGCCGCCGCGGCGATCCTGTTTGCATGGATTCACTCCGCAATGCCCAGCGGCATCTCCGGGGCGGAGAGCGGATGGTTTGCGGAACACATCATCAATCCGGTATGGACGTTGCTGTTCGGACAGGGGATGTCGATCGAAATCGTCCGGAAACTGGCGCACGTTTTTGAGTATACCGTAATCGGCGCGCTGCTCGGAGCGCTTTTGCAGCGAAAACCGCTGCCGACCTTCGGAATCGGCATGGCGGTTGCTGTCGCGGATGAGACGATTCAACTCCTGTCGGGCAGAGGATCGACGATTGCGGACGTGTGGATTGACCTTTGCGGCGTGGCGATCGGATACGGGATCGCCTGGGGGATATACGGGTTGACCCGAAAGAGAAACGGAACGAATGCTTCCTGAAACGGGGAGCGGGATGCATTGGGGCGGTATGGAAAAACAGGAAGTCAACAGAAAACAGGGGCGCGGCATCGGTACGATCATTCTGCCGTTGCTGCTTGACGTCTTCATTGTAAATCTTGCGTACTTTGCCGCGCTGTGGTTCCGGTTCGACGGCAGCTTTGCGCTGCTGACCGATCCGACGAATATCGATTATCTGTTCGCGTGGGCAAAGTTCGCGCCGATCTATTCCGCCGTTTGCGTAGCGGTATTTGCGCTGTTTCGGCTGTATCGCACCCTCTGGCACTACGCAAGCTATCCGGAGCTCGTCCGGGTGCTGCTTGCCTGCGTGATTACGGGCGTGCTGCATGTCGTCGGAATCACGCTGCTGTTTTGCCGCATGCCGATTTCCTATTACTGCATCGGATTCGTTTTCCAGACGGCGCTGATCGTCATTTCCCGCTTCGCCTATCGCATGATCGATTTTCTGAAGGATGTGCTGACCCGCGATCGGAATGTCGGCCGTGTCATGCTGATCGGCGCGGGCATGGCGGGACAGATGATTTTGAAGGATATGCATCATTCCCGGACGCGGCATGATCGGGTGTTCTGCATTGTGGACGACGATCCGAAAAAATGGGGCATGTATCTGGATGGCATTCCGGTCGTCGGCGACCGCAATACGATCCTTGAGAACGTGGAAAAGTATCGGATTGAAAAGATTTATCTTGCGATTCCGAGCGCTTCCGCCGAAGCGCGGCGCGATATTCTGAACATCTGCAAGGAAACGGATTGCGAGCTCAAGAACCTGCCGGGCATCTTCCAGTTTGTGGCGGGTGACGTTTCGGTGGAAAGCATGACGAATGTTTCCGTTGAGGACCTGCTCGGCCGGGAACCGATTCGCGCCGATCTTCAGGAAGTGTTTGCGTTCATCCATGATAAGGTCGTTTTGGTCACGGGAGGCGGCGGGTCGATCGGCAGTGAACTGTGCCGGCAGATCGCCGAGCATCATCCGAAAAAGCTGCTGATCTTTGATGTGTACGAAAACAACGCGTATGAGATTCAGAACGAACTCGGATCGCGCTATCCCGAATTGGATTTTGAAACGCTGATCGGCTCCGTGCGCGACAGTCGCCGGATCTACGAAGTCTTTGAAACCTATCATCCCGAAATCGTGTACCACGCGGCGGCGCACAAGCATGTTCCGCTGATGGAGGACAGCCCGAACGAGGCGATCAAGAACAACGTCTTCGGCACCTATAAGACCGCGTATGCGGCGATGGTACACGGCTGCGAGCGCTTTGTGCTGATTTCCACGGACAAGGCCGTGAACCCGACGAACATCATGGGCGCGAGCAAACGGCTTTGCGAGATGATCATTCAGGCGTTTGACGCGAAGATCAAGGCAAAGAAGGCGGACGAGATTCCGCAACTGTTCACGCATGAGGGGATCGAAAACGCGGATAAGGATGGAACCGGCCGCGTCTTCCGCGAGGCGCGGACGGAATTCGTTGCGGTACGGTTCGGAAATGTGCTCGGGAGCAACGGATCGGTCGTGCCGCTCTTCAAGCAGATGATCCAAAACGGCGGCCCCGTGAAGGTCACGCATCCGGACATTATCCGCTACTTTATGACGATTCCGGAAGCCGTCAGCCTTGTGCTGCTTGCGGGAACCTATGCAAAGGGCGGCGAAATTTTCGTGCTCGATATGGGCAGCCCGGTCAAAATCGATACGCTTGCCCGCAACCTGATCCGGCTTTCGGGTCTGCGCCCGGATGTGGACATCAAGATCGAATACACCGGCCTGCGTCCCGGAGAAAAGCTGTATGAGGAGAAACTCATGGCGGAGGAGGGGCTGAAGAAGACCGAGAACGATCTCATCCATATCGGCTGCCCGATCCCGTTCGACACCGATGAATTCTTCCGCGCCCTGCGTCCGCTGATGGACGCCGCGTATGCGAACAGGACCGATATTCGCGACAAGGTGCGCAAAATGGTTGTAACTTACCGACAGGCGGAATAAAAAAACGACGGAGCTTTTCCCAAAAGGAGAAAGCTCCGTTTTTGTATGCGCTTGGTTGCGCTGTGCGCCGTTGCAAAGCGGGATCAGTTCCGGTCGCTGTATACGACGCTGCCGGGGGCGACGCTGTGTGTGAGCCACACGTTGCCGCCGATCACACAGTTGTCCCCGATCACGGTGTCGCCGCCGAGAATCGTCGCCCCGGCGTAAATGACGACGTTGTTGCCGATGTGCGGGTGACGCTGGATGCCCTTGATCGGGTTGCCTTCCGCGTCGGAGGGGAAGGACTTTGCGCCGAGCGTGACGCCCTGATACAGCTTGACGTGATCGCCGATGACGGTCGTCTCGCCGATGACGACGCCGGTTCCGTGATCGATAAAGAAGTAGTTGCCGATCGTTGCGCCCGGATGGATATCGATCCCGGTCTTGCTGTGCGCGGACTCGGTCATCATTCGCGGCAGCATCGGTACGCCGAGAGTTTGCAGGCAGTGCGCGATGCGATAGACGGAGATCGCTTCAAACGAGGGGTAGGCAAGCATCACTTCCTCATTCGATTTGGCGGCGGGATCGCCGACGAAAGCCGCGACAATATCCGTATGCAGAGCGGCGGCGATGCCGGGAAGCGCGTTCAGAAACGATTCGGTGATGCAGGACACGTTGCAGGCCTTCAGCTCCTTATGGTTCGTGCGCGGATTGGAAAGAATATCGTTGCAGATTTCCCCGAGCAAAAGCCCCGCTTTTTCAAGGTTCAGACAGGTCATGGCTTCGACCTGAGAGGCGGGCATCGGCTGCTCGCAATAGATCGTCGGGAACATGGCCGAGCGGACGAGCCGGATCAGCCGTTCCACCTTCACCTTCAGCCCAAAACCGCTGACATAGAATTCCTCTGCGTTGCTCTCGTTCATTGCGGCGAGCTCGGCAGCGATCCGCCCCGCGGTCAGATTCAGCATTTCCATTCGTTTCACTCCGATTGCATCGATGGTATATATTATGCCATAGTCCTTTGAAAGTTACAAGGACAAATTCCGTAAAATCCCGAAACCGCTTTGAAAGCCATGCGGAAAGGGATCGAACCTTGGGCAAAAATGTCGCGTTCTTGTAAATCTTCCGGATTCCCCTTGCTTTTTTGGGGCACATTCGATACAATAAAGAAAAATCGGGAGCAATTCCGATTATTTTCCGTTGCATTTTCTTGGAGGGAATGATACATGGTTTTCAAAAAAACGCTGTGCATCGGCTTTTCCTGCCTGATGCTTTGGGGCATGTTCGGCTGCACGCAGCCGCCTGCCGTTGCCGCCCCCGTGGCGGAGGTTTCCGAATCCGCTGCGCCGACGGCTGAGCCCGTCTCGTTGACCGCAACGCAGCAGAAACCGGAAGCGGAGCAGGCAACTCCGATTCCGACGCCGGAGCCTACGCCGGTCGTAACCGCAACGCCGACGCCGACGCCTTCTCCCACACCCGTCCCGACCCGTGAGCCGATGGAGGGCGATTTCGTTCTCGAATTCCCGGAAAGCGAATTCCCGGATTACGATACCGGCGTTGATGCCGATTACAGCTACCAGTCGGACGAGCTCAGGGTTGCGATCCGCACCGTGGTCGACGAGGACAATGCGCAGCAGTATTACGTTGCGGACGTTTGGATCCGGAACATTTCGGCGTTCCGTACCGGCTTCGGTCACGGCGCGTACAGAGCGGGCTGGGAAGAGCCGGTTTCGTTCGCAGTTCGCGAGAACGCGATCTTTGCGGTGAACGGCAGCGCAAACTCCGGCGTGGTGTTCCACAACGGGAAATGGTATAAGGGAACGGCCCGGACTTCGGACGGCGAAGGCCTCATGTGCATGTATACCGACGGCACGATGCGCGCGGTGAACCTGCTCGATGAAAAGTTCGATTACCGGAAGGAAAACGCGAAAAAGCCGATCCTGAACATCTGGCACGTCGGCCCCTCGCTCGTACATGAGGGAGAAATCGTGGATACGCATATGACGCGCGCGCGGCATCCGCGTACGATCATCGGCTATTACGCGCCCGGTCACTATGTGGTTGTCGTCGTGGATGGCCGGAGGAAGAACGCGATCGGTATGACCGATATGGAGATGGCCGAAATGATGCATGATCTCGGCGTACAGGAAGCGGTCAATCTGGACGGCGGCGACAGCACGTATATGGTCTTCATGGGCGAGATCATCAACAGCCCGTCGAGCGTGGACAAGAACAACGACGGTACCCTCGACAGAAAAGTATTCGATATGATTCTGTTCGCGGAGTACGACAGCGACGGGGACGCTCCTGCGCTGGAAGATGTGGACATGAGCAAGGTACGGATCAAAGCGGATGAAGAATGAGAAATGGAAACGGACGCTTCTGATCGTCGGAATCGCGGTTTTCGGACTTCTGAGCGCGGTGCTGCTTGCGGCGGATATTCTGCTGCTGGTTGCGCTTTGGCAGTGATCGGAGGGATTCCATGGAACAGAAGCAATCCAATCAACAAAAGGGGCTGCGCAACGCGTTCTGGATCGTTCTCGGTCTGTTCGCGGTGCTTGCAACGATCTTCGGGATCGCGCTCGGCACGCTGCTCGGCAACAAGAACAAGAATCTGGTTGAGATCGTCCCGGGACCGATGCGCGATCTGGCGGTGCTGCTTGCGCCGCCGACTCCGGATCCGTTCGTGAAAGCGCTTGCGACGGATGTGGATTACTATGAGACCGGCGAGATTCAGGAGATCCCGATCTACGAGCAGAAGAAGATCGATAAGTTTATCTTCAGCTTTCTGGTCGTCGTGCAGAACGGGAAGACCGATGCAGAGGATCGGCAGACCGATATGATCTTTATCGTCTCGTGGAACCCGCTGCAGCAGAAGTTCACGGTGGTTTCGCTCCCGCGCGATACGCTCGTGCCGATCGCCGATTACGGATGGAAGCATCTGAACGCCGCCTATTCGCTCGGCGGAATCGGGCTCTTGGTCAATACGATCAACGAAACGTACGGGCTGGACCTGCAAAATTATGTGTATATCGGCACCGAAGAGCTTGCCACGCTTGCGGACGGCGTCAACGGCATCCCGGCGCTGCTGACCGAAGGGGAAGCGGCTTACTTGAACGAAAAGCTCGGATGCGCGCTGCAGGCAGGCCAGCAGCAGCTGACCGGCGAACAGGTCATTGCCCTGCTGCTCGATCGTACGTCCGACAATAAGGGCGATCTCGGCAGAGCCGGACGGCAGCTTTCGATCATCGAGACGACGTATACCTACATGCGCGACAACTTTGACAGCTCGTTCATGTGGCCATTCTTCGGAATGGTGTCGAAGGGGATCCGCTCGAATGTTTCGTTCGAGGACCTGACGACCGTCGGCTATGAGATCATCGAGAGCGATGAGCTGA
Organism: uncultured Eubacteriales bacterium; assembly: GCA_900318765.1. Taxonomy (GTDB): domain Bacteria; phylum Bacillota; class Clostridia; order Christensenellales; family CAG-138; genus UBA3792. The sequence continues at coordinate 14,946 of ONLX01000124.1, read as the reverse complement.
CGCTGAAGCTCGTGATCTTGCCGTATGAGGACAGCTACACCGAGATGACCTACGATGGGTCGTATGCGATTCTTCCCGAGTTTGAGAAAAACCGCATTCTGATCCGGCAGGAGCTCTACGGCATCGAAGATTGATCAAAAAACCCGCCAACAAACGCGTTGGCGGGTATTTTTATGCCTGCTCTCGGATGCGGTCCCGCAGCCGCTGCTTTGCGGCCGCATCGAGTGCTACGAGCTCGTCGATATACTCGCCGAGCGAAAGGGACCTTGTCTCGTCGGCGGAGGGGAACTGATACACGCGGTCGAACCGAAAACTGTAGACGCATCGGTCGCCGAGAATCAGATTGTCGTTCAGCGGGAGATCGAGCTCCTTTGACAGCAGCGTAAGCCGCCGGTTCGTCTCGATATCGTCCTTCGAAGGGAGAACCTCGCCGGTCGGATGGTTGTGCGTGAGCGCAAAGCTGGCAGCCTTATGAAAGAAGGCTTTCTCGATCACGTGACGCGGCTCCATCTGCACTTCATCCTTGGAGCCGACGGCGAGAACGCAGGAATGAATCAACCGCAGCGCGGAATCGAAACAGAGCAGACGCACGGTCTCATACCGATCGTGCGCGCCGATGGACAGCGCATACCGCCCAAGCTGATCGGTGTTGATCAGACGAACCGTCTTCGCGCCCTGCAAAATCGCGCTGCGTTCCATGCGCTGATGCAGCTGAAACACAAGCTGCAGCAGGACCGAGGTCTGCATTCCGATTCCGTCGATGCTGCTGAGCTCCGCCTGCGTCGCTCCGAGCACATGTTCGAGCGAACCGAATTCCTCTAAAAGCCGATGCGCGAGCGGATTCACATCCTTGCGCGGGATCGCATAGGAGAGCAGCAGTTCCAGAAGCAAATGGTCGGGGAACCCGTCGCCCTGCGCGGCATAGTATTGTTCCCGCAGCCGCGATCGGTGTCCGGCGTGAAGCGTATCCATCCGCATGCCCTCCTTTTTCTTTTCATTATATCGAACCTTTGCCGAAAAATCCAGTATTTGGGAGAATTTTATCCTCTGCCGTATGGCGGTTCGGTTCCCTGGGAAGACTATGCCATCATGAATGCAGGAGGCGAACATGGGTTCGGTATGGAACGAAACGGAAACGATGCGATCGTTTGGACCGCTGGAGCAGGATTGTTCCGTCGATGTACTGGTGATCGGCGGCGGGATGGCGGGCGTATTGACCGCCTATTTTCTGAAGGAGCAGGGGATTGACGTTGCGCTCTGCGAAGCGGAGACGATCGGCGGCGGGACGACGCAGAACACGACCGCAAAGATCACAAGCCAGCATGGGCTGTGCTACGCAAAGCTGATCGAACGGTTCGGAGAGCGGTTCGCGGGATTCTACCTTATGGCCAACGAGGAAGCGCTGAAGCGCTATCGGAGCCTTTGCGAACGAATCGACTGCGATCTTGAGACGCAGCCGAATTATATCTATTCGCTGTATTCCGAGGAGGCGATTCAAAAGGAGCTTCGCGCCCTGCGCCGGATTGGCGCGCCCGCCGAGCGTGTGGATACGCTGCCGCTCCCGTTCGACGTTGCCGGCGCGATTCGGTTTTCGAATCAGGCGCAGTTTCACCCGATGCGCTTCTTAAACGCCATCTCCGAAGGGCTTCCGATCTACACGCATACGCGGGTGCGGGAGCTGATCCGAACGCAGCTCGGAATTGCTGCCGTCACAAACGGCGGAACCGTGACGGCGAAGCGAATCGTCGTGGCGACGCATTTTCCGTTCCTCAACAAGCACGGATTCTACTTCATGAAGCTGTATCAGCATCGTTCCTACGTCATCGCGCTGGAGAATGCCGAGCAGCTGAACGGGATGTATCTTGATGAGAACCCGCTCGGGCTTTCCTTTCGGAACTACGGGAATCTGCTCTTCATCGGCGGCGGGAGCCATCGGACCGGCAAGCCGGGCGAGGGCGTCGGGCAGCTTCGCGCCTATGCCGAGCGCTATTACCCGAATGCGCCGATCCGATACGAATGGGCGGCGCAGGACTGCATGTCGCTGGACAGCGTGCCGTATATCGGCCCGTACTCCTCCGGGACCGAAAACCTCTATGTGGCGACGGGCTTCAACAAATGGGGCATGACCGGATCCATGGTGGCGGCAACGCTGCTGACCGATCTGATCCTTGGGCGCGAGAACCCGTATGCAGAACTATTCTCACCGTCCCGCTCGATGCTGCGGCCCGCCTTGTTCCAAAATGCGGCGGAGGCGGTTCGCGGGTGGCTCACGCCGAAGGCGCCGCGGTGTCCGCATCTCGGGTGTGCGCTCGAATGGAACGAAGCCGAGCGCACGTGGGACTGCCCGTGCCACGGGTCACGGTTTTCGGAGGACGGAAGCCTGATCGACAACCCGGCAACCGGCGATCTCAAAATGAACGCGGATCGAATGAATCGCTCTTGACGGAATGAAATGCGACTCCTATAATAAGAGCAGAAACCGGAGGAGGGAAATCGCATGATCATTGTCCGAAAGATTCAGATTCCGTCGCTGCCGACGAAGAAGCCGAGAAGGCTGTACGTCTATCTCCCCAAAGAGTACGGGAAGACCGACCGCAGGTATCCCGTTCTGTATATGTTCGACGGACACAACGTGTTCTACAACAGCCATGCCACGTACGGCAAGAGCTGGGGCATGAAGGAGTATCTGGAAAAGACGAAGATGCCGTTGATCGTCGTCGGAATCGAGTGCAATCCGGAGGATTTCAAGCGGCTTTCGGAGTATTCGCCGTGGACGTTCACGCGGCGCGGGCTCCCGATCATCGAAGGCAAGGGGAAGGAAACGATGGATTGGATCACCGGCACATTGAAGCCGGAGATCGACCGCACGTATCGCACGCTGCCGGACCGCGAAAACACCATGATCGCGGGCAGCTCGATGGGCGGCTTGATGACGATCTATGCCGCGGTGGAATACAATGCGTATTTTGCGCGCGCCGCGTCGCTGTCGCCGAGCCTTTGGGTGAATCGCAAAGCGATGAAGGAACTGATTGCGTCGCATCCGCTTGCGCAGCCGACGCAGATCTATATGGACTACGGCAGCGGCGAGGCCGAGGGACATCGGTTTATTCTGGGCGTCGCATTCGAGGTCGCAAAGTATCTCACCAAGGCGGGCGCGAACGTGGATATGCGCGTTGTGCCGGACGCAATGCACAGCGAAGCGTACTGGGAAAAACGGATTCCGGTCTTCTTCGATTATCTGTTCAACAACTGATGACTATAAGCCCCTTGCAGTTCAATGCAAGGGGCTTTTGTTATTTTCTCTTTTGGCTGCAGCCGGGGCAGGAGGAACAATTCTGACAGCAGGACGAGCCTTTGCGCTTACGCCGGATCAGCCAAAAAACGGCGGCGCCGACAGCGGCGACCAAGAGCCCGATCAATAAAATATCGATTCCGTTCATACGCACCTCACAACAGCATTCCGATCAGATGGACCACAGAGGTCGCAAGCCAGGCAACGACGCATTGCCAGACCACGATGCCGACCGCCCATTTCAGACCCATTTCGCGCCGGATCGAAGTGACCGCAGCGACGCACGGCGTGTACAGCAGCGAGAACACCAAAAGGCAGACGGTGGACAGGGTGGAGAGCGCGGTTTCGATGCCGGAGCCGAACAGCAGTTCCATCGTGGAAACGACGCTTTCTTTGGCGATAAAGCCGGTAATCAGCGAGGTGCAGATGCGCCAGTCGCCGAGCCCGATCGGCTGTAGGATCGGAACGAGCCAGCCGGATACGAGCGCGAGAATGCTGTCGTGTTGATCGGTGACAAGATTGAACCGCAGGTCAAAACTGCGCAGGAACCAGACGACGATCGTTGCGATCAAAATGACCGAAAACGCGCGCTGCAAAAAGTCCTTCGCCTTTTCCCAGAGCAGCCGGACCACGTTCTTCAGGCCGGGCAGCCGATAATTGGGCAGCTCCATGACAAACGGAACGGCCTCGCCGCGGAACAGGGTCCCTTTGTACAGAAATGCGGCGAGCACGCCGAGCACGATGCCGAGTACATACAGCCCGATCATCACAAGCGCGCCGATCTTCGGGAAGAACGCGTTTACAAAAAACGCGTAGATCGGAACCTTGGCGGAACAGCTCATAAATGGGGTGAGCAGAATCGTCATCTTGCGGTCCCGCTCACTCGGCAGCGTTCGCGTTGCCATGACCGCCGGAACCGTGCAGCCGAACCCGATCAGCATCGGGACGATGCTGCGTCCGGAAAGCCCGATCTTGCGCAGCAGTTTATCCATCACAAAAGCGACGCGGGCGATATATCCGCTGTCCTCCAAAAGGGAGAGGAAAAAGAACAGCGTAACGATGATCGGCAAAAAGCTCAGGACGCTGCCGACGCCGGCAAAAATGCCCTCAATGATCAGATCGTGCAGCGTGGCGTTGACGTTTGCCGCCGTCAACGAGGCATCGACCACGTCCGACAAAGCCGTGATGCCGAGATCCAACAGGCTTTGCAGCCCTGCGCCGATCACATGGAACGTCAGCCAAAAGACGAGCCCCATGATCAGAAGGAAGGCGGGGATCGCGGTGTATTTCCCGGTCAGGATCCGGTCGATCCGTTCGCTCCGCGCGCGTTCCTTGCTTTTCAACGGCTTCTGCACGCAGCTTCCGGCAACCTTGCCGATGAACGCAAATCGCATGTCCGCAATCGCGGCGCTGCGATCGAGCCCGCGCTCCTTCTCCATCTGAATGATGATATGCTCGGTCATTTCGACTTCGTTCGGATCGAGCTTCAACTGGGACGCGATCAGCGCGTCACCTTCGATCAGCTTACTGACCGCAAACCGCAGCGGGAGATCGGCTTTGTTTGCGTGATCCTCGATCAGATGCGCAATGCCGTGCAGACAGCGATGCACCGCGCCGCCGTTCTGCGATTCGTCACAGAAATCCTGGCGGAGCGGGCGCTCCTGATAGGAAGCGACGTGAATCGCATGGCTGATCAGCTCCTGCACGCCCTCGTTTTTCGCAGCGCTGATCGCAATGACCGGCACGCCGAGCAGCTGCTCCATCGCATTGATATCGACGCTGCCGCCGTTGGAGGTCACCTCGTCCATCATGTTCAACGCAACAACCATCGGCACGTTCATTTCCAACAGCTGCATCGTCAGGTACAGGTTGCGCTCGATGTTTGTAGCGTCGACGATGTTGATGATCGCACGCGGCTTTTGCTCGAGTACGAAGTTGCGCGAAACGACTTCCTCCGGCGAATACGGCGACATCGAGTAGATGCCGGGCAGGTCGGTGATCAATGTATTGGGATAGCCTTTGATTTGCCCGTCCTTGCGGTCAACGGTCACGCCCGGAAAGTTGCCGACGTGCTGATTCGCGCCGGTCAGCTGATTGAACAACGTCGTCTTGCCGCTGTTCTGATTCCCGACGAGCGCAAAGGTCAGCACCGTACCCTGTGGGAGCGGATCGCCGCTGCCCTTGGGATGGAACTTGCCGCCTTCGCCGAGCCCCGGATGGAACGGTACCGTCGGGATCGACTGCTTCTTCTTGGAATGTGGGAAACGCTCAATCGGACGGATCCCGATCTTCTCGGCATCGGACAGCCGAAGCGTCAGCTCATAGCCGTGGATCATCAGCTCCATTGGATCGCCCATCGGCGCGTATTTGATCAATTTGACCTCGGCGCCGGGAACCATGCCCATATCCAGAAAATGCTGCCGGAGCGCGCCCTCACCGCCGACTTCGGTAATAACCGCGCTCTGGCCGATCTCCAATTCTCGTAACTGCATAGACCCTTCCTCGATTCGGACTTGTATCGTCTTATGTTACGCCCGTGCAGCGGGATTAGTCAATGCTAATCAGACGCGGCGCCGCACGGGACCGGTGTAGGCTCAAGATCGTCTTTTTTCTTCTTTTGAATGAAGGATTGAAAATGCGCAACCGATATGTTACAATATACATACGCGGCAGAGACCGCGAAAATACGAACGGGAGGAATCCAAATGAAGAAGAGAATTCTTGCAATCCTGATTGCCGCCGTGATGCTGCTTGGCTTGGTGCCGGTTGCGCTTGCGGACGATGTTTCCACAGAGGAGACGAAGGACATTGTCGTTCTCTACACAAATGACACGCATTGCGGCGTTACGGACGGAATGGGCTTTGCCGGTGTTGCGCGCGTGAAAGCAGCGCTTGAAGCCGCCGGTTACCCGGTTGTGCTCGTGGACAACGGAGATGCCGTACAGGGAGATGTCATCGGTACGCTTTCGAAGGGCGAAGCGATCATCGAATTGATGAACACCGCAGGATACGAGTTTGCCGCCATCGGCAATCACGATTTTGACTACGGAATGGAACAGTTCCAGAAGAACGTCGGGCTTGCAAAGTTCCAATATCTGTGCTGCAACTTCCTCAATGCGGAAGGCAAGCCGCTGTTTGACAGCTTCGCGATCAAGGAGATCGCCGGAAAGAAGATCGGATTCATCGGCATTGCGACGCCGCAGACCTTCAAGACCTCCACACCGACGTATTTCCAGGACGAGAATCACAAGTACATCTATTCGTTCTGTGAGGGAAACGACGGACAGGATCTGTATGACGCGGTGCAGAAGGCGGCAGACGATGCACGCGCGGCCGGCGCGGAGTACGTCATCGCTTTGGCACACCTCGGAAATGAATACGAAGCACATCCCTGGACCTCCTCCGACGTGATTACCCACACGACGGGGATCGATGTCGTGCTCGACGGCCATTCGCATACGGTTATGATGGGGGACAAGGTCGATAACGCGAACGGCGAAAAAGTCCTTCTGACCCAGACCGGAACGAAGCTTGCAAACCTCGGCATGCTCACGATCGGCAAAGACGGCACGCTGAAGACGCAGTTGATCGGTGATTCCGCGCTTGCGCTTTGCAACATGACCGGTTTGCTCACGGAAAGCAACGGGATGGAGGAAGCGGTTACGGCCGCGCTTGCCGAGAACGACGCGCTTGTCAACGAAGTGGTCGCGCATACCGATGTCGACCTGATCATCAACGACCCGATTGCGGTGGATAAGGACGGCAAACCGATCCGTATCGTCCGCAGCCAGGAGACCAACCTCGGCGACCTCTGCGCAGACGCGTACCGCGCCATGGGTGAATCCGATGTTGCATTCGTAAACGGCGGCGGCATTCGCACCTCGATCCCGGTCGGCGATATCACGTTCGGTCAGATCATCCAGGTGCATCCGTTCGGCAACACCATGTGCGTTGTCGAAGCGACCGGCGCAGAAATCCTCGACGCGCTGGAGTTCAGCAATGCGAGCCTGCCCGGTGAGTTCGGCGGATTCCTGCAGGTTTCCGGCCTGAAGTTCACGATCGATATGAACGTACAGCCGTCCATTGAGAAGGATGAGAAGGGAATGTTCGTTGCGGTCACCGGCGATCGCCGCGTGAAGGATGTGCAGGTACTGCAGGCGGACGGCACCTATGCGCCGATCGATCCCGAGAAGACGTACACCGTTTCGTGCCACAACTATCTTCTGAAGAATGGGGGCGACGGCTACACGATGTTCCAGGACAACGTGATCCTGCGCGATGAAGTGATGATCGACAACCAGGTACTGATCAACTACATCGTAGACGTGCTGCAGGGAACTGTCGGAGCGGGGTATTCCGATCCGTACGGCGAAGGCCGCATCACGTTCCAATAAGCAACCCCAAAACGAGTTCGGGCGACGGAGATTCCGCCGCCCGTTTTCGTATGAAAAAAGCCCCATACAGGGCGAAGGGATCAGGGCAAAAACGGCCAGAACGACAAGAGATAGCCGGGAACCACGACGATCAAAAAGAAGGCCCAGCTGATCAGCGTGAAGGTTTTGATAAACGCGCGGCCGCCTTGGGGGTATTCGCGCACATAGATGCGATAGTTGATCACCGAGGCCAGCGAACCGATCAGCGAGCAGAGCCCCGCGGTGTCCGCGCCGTAGATCAGACCGGCAAAGTTCTCCGTAAACGGATACAGAACGATCGAAGCCGGTACGTTGGAGATGATCTGGCTCAATCCGATCGCCCACCAATACTCGTTCCCCGCGACCGCTGTTTTCAGAAACGACGCGATGGTTTCGTTGTTTGTGATGGAGGAGGAGAAGATAAAGAAGCAGAGGAACGTGATCAGCAGCACGTAGTCGACCTTCAAAAGCAGTTTCCGGTCGACGATCAGCACCGTGATCAACACGATTCCGACGGCGATGTACCAAAATCCCGTGCGCGAGACGATCACGCCGAGTACGAGCAAAAAGAGCGCAAGGTAGGCGATTCGCCTGACGCGTCCTTCCCTTTGCCACGGCGCGGAATCGATTCGCGCGTTGATTTCCTCCTTCGGATTTTTGCGGTAGAGGAACAGCACAAAGAGGACGAGCAGCACGGCGGACAAGACCGAGAGCGGGAGCATGTGCAGCAAAAAGCGCCCCACGCCGATCTTTGCCTGACCATACAGGAACAGGTTTTGCGGGCTGCCGAACGGCGTCAGAAGGGAGCCGCGGATGGCCGCGATGTTCTCCATCGTGAGGACGGGGAGGATGCACCGCTCCTTATCCCCGCTGCGAAACAGCAGGATCGTAACCGGTACGAAGATGATCAGGGAGACGTCATTCGTTACGAACATCGAACTGAAAAAGACGCCGAAGATCAGAAACAGCGATTGCGTCGCGATGTGCTTCCAGCCGGCGGCCAGCCGGACGAGCGGCAGCAGAACGTTCTCCTGCTTGAACCCCTCCAGCACGATCAGCATCATCAGAAGCGTTCCGAGCGTACGCCAATCGATCGCCTCCAGCAAAGCAGGCGTCGGCGGTGTGATGATCAGCGCGGCGATCGCGGCCAAAAGGGAAACGCTGAGCATCAGTTCCTTTTTGAAAAATGAAATGATCCGTTTCATACGGCTCCTTTTCCCAAAAGCGCCAATACGTTACGCAAGGCCCGGTTTACAAGGGCATCCGGCGTCGCGCCGATCCTTTTGGTACAGCTCCTCGGTTGCGAGCGCCATCTTGGTGACCGAAAACGCGCAATCGTGCGGGTAGATATACCAGGTATCCGTCAACGAGTTGAGGTCCACGCAGTCGCCGTACTTGCCGAGGTAGTTGTATTCGATGTGGCAGGAGTACAGGGACGGGACGGATTTTTCCATCCGAAACGGCTCGCCGTTTGGATCGGTTCCCCAAACGGTAAACCCGGTCCGATCATGGCGCATCGTGCCTTCGCCGAGCGGCAGAAATCGCTTGGCATTCGGAAGCGACCGAACCGTAACGGGAAGCGGGCCGGAATCATAGGTCCCGGCTTCCACTTCGGCGCGCACGTTGGCGCGTTCCCATTCGTACCAGTCCGGAATGTGCGAAAACTCCGTGGTTCCGCTTTGCGCCAAGAGTTCACCGGTTTCCAGATACGTCCAGCGTTTTTTGCAGGCGCGGCAAAACAGCTCGCTGCCTTCGGATGCCATCTGAAATTCCGTTTGGCATGCGGGACATTGATACAGCACCTTCTCGAGCCCTTCGGCACGCTTCGGATAGGTGACGCGTATGCCGCGCGCACGCTGCCATGCGTATTCATCGTACTGAAACGCCGCGACAAGGCGCTCGTTGATTTCGTCCGCCGTGGCTTTTTGCAGCTGCTCTACGGTGAATTGAACGGTCAGTTCCGCTTCGGTCGGCTTCACGCCGCGCGGATGCAGGTTCCAAAAGGGCGAATCGATGTGATGCCCGTGACAGATCAGCGTAACGACCGGCACGTTCAGGAGCTTGCAGAGCTTTCCGAGGCTTTGCGGGAGCACAGCCGTCGTACCGCAGAGCGAATACCGCGCTTCCGGATAGATCATGCAGACGTCACCGTTTTGTACGACGCGTTTCAACTGCCGGACCAGGGTGAGGTCGCTCGTGAATTTGCGCTTACAGATGCACCCGACCCGGCGCAGCAGCTCCTCGCGCCCGATGAACCCGTCGATCGCCACGACATAGTTCGCCCGGTGCGGCCAGATCGCTTTCGTTGCAACCTTGAAATCCAAGAACGCGTTGTGATTGCAGAGCAGTACGTACGGCGGCCGGAGACCCTCCGTGCCGACTTTGGTAATCTTTGCGCGGTGGAGCAGCACGTCCGGCTCGCTCAGAAGGTAGGTGAGCGGCCTCAGATACCATTTCGTCCGCATCGGAGGTCGCTTCATATCAAAACGGGTTACACTTTCCTGATTCATATTCCCCTCGTCGGATCGGAATTGTCCGATCGTTTTGTTCCGCTTTAGTATAGCCGATTGCCGGGTCTTGCGCAATGCTTTTTTCGTCTGCTTAGAAAGAATTCCGACGGCGTGCGCCCAAATTGCGCAAAAACGTCTGTTTTTCTTGACTTTTCGCAAAAATCGCCGATAATGGAAAGCAGAGAGACTCGAGCGAAACAGGGGGGAGACCATGAGGCGAATCCAGAATATCAATTTGTACAAATGCGTGCTGACACTCGCGTTTTCGGCCGCGGTTGTGATTTGCGTCTGCATCGGCGTCGTGATGAATCTGACGACCGTTTACGACGAAAATTTTGACCACATGGGTATCCGCACGTTCTGCATGTTCACGGTCAATTCGAACATTTTGATGGGCGTTTCCATGTTCCTCGCAATCCCGTATGCGATCGACGGACTGCGAAATCAGTATTTTCGGCTGCCGGATTGGCTCGTGACCGTCTTGTTCGTTACGACGACCGCTCTTTCGATCACGTTTTTGGTTTCGCTGTTCGTGCTCGCGCCGGTCAAGGGGTTCGTATTGATCTTTACCGGCTCGCGCTTTTTCCTGCACGGGCTTTGCCCGATCCTGTCGATCATCACGTTCTGCTTCGTGATCAAGGATCTGCACATCCGGTTTGCGTCAACGTTCTTTTGCCTGATTCCGGTGTTCATCTACGCGTGCGTTTACTATACGCTTGTTCGCATCATCGGCGAGGAGAACGGGGGATGGAATGATTTCTATGGGTTCCTTACGCGCATTCCCGAATGGATTTCGCTGTCGAGCTTTCTTCCGATCACGTTCGCCGTCGCGCTCGGGCTTCGCTTCTTGCACAACCGCAGCTGCGAGCGATATCGGAAGCTGGCACGGCAAAACTACATGGAAGCATACGAAACGAACGATATGCACGAGGTCATTATCCATATGGCGTCCAGAACGAGCAAAATCGATCGTACCGGCAATATCGTGATTCCGTATCGCGTGCTGCAAATGCTGTTGAACAGCGGCGAGGACGAGGAATCGTTCGAAGAATACTGCATTCTGTACATGAAAGAGTGCTTAAAGCACGAGATTTCACAGGAATAAATAAGATTACAGGAGGAACGAAGGATGCCCAAATGGCTGAATGACGCTGTATTTTATGAGATTTATCCGCAGTCCTTTTTCGATTCGAACGGAGACGGGATCGGAGACCTGAACGGGATTACGGAAAAATTGGACTATGTACGCTCGCTTGGCTGCAACGCGCTTTGGATCAACCCGTGCTTCGACTCGCCGTTTCGCGATGCCGGGTACGATGTGCGCGACTATTGCCGCGTCGCGCCGCGCTACGGCACCAATGAGGATCTGTACCGCCTGTTTGAAACGGCCCATCGGAAGGGGATGCACGTGCTGCTCGATCTCGTTCCCGGGCACACCTCGGAGGAGCACCCATGGTTTATCGAGAGCGGGAAGGCGGAGCCGAACGCGCTCTCGGGTCGCTATATCTGGACCGACTTCTGGATTCGCGGCATCCCGAATCATCCGTACATCGGCGGCGAAACGCCCCGGAACGGAACCTATATGCTGAACTTCTTCAAATGTCAGCCTGCGCTGAACTACGGTTGGCGGGAGCCGACCGAATCCTGGCAATGCGGTGTCCACGATCCGGATGCGCTTGCCACCCGGGAAGCGCTGCATTCGATCATGCGATTCTGGCTCGATCGCGGCTGCGATGGGTTTCGCGTGGATATGGCGGATTCGCTTGTGAAGGAGGACGATGCGGATAAATCCTGCACCGCCGAAATCTGGCGGGAGATCCGAAAGATGCTGGATCGGGACTATCCGGAGGCCGTCCTTGTATCGGAATGGAGCAATCCGAAACAGGCCATCTGCAGCGCGGGATTCCATGTCGATTTCTACCTGGATCACTGGCACAATGGGTATCATAGCCTTTTCAGGCAGACGGACGACGGAACGGATCGCAGCTATTTCAAAAAGGATGCCGACAGCGATATTTTCCGGTTTCTCGACGACTATCTGCCAAAGCTGGAAGCGTCCAAGGACGCCGGCTCGATCGCCTTTATCACCTGCAACCACGATACGCCGCGACTTGCGCCGCGCCTAACGGAACGGGAACTGCAGATTGCCTACGCGGTTCTGTTTACGCTGCCCGGCGTGCCGTTCCTGTATTACGGGGACGAGATCGGCATGCGCTATCTGAAAAACCTCCCATCCAAGGAGGGCGGATATACGAGGACCGGCAGCCGTACGCCGATGCAATGGGACCGCAGCAAGAACATGGGGTTCTCAACCGCGCCTTCGGACCGGCTGTATCTTCCCGTGGATCCCGCTCCGGATGCGCCGTGCGTTTCCGAAGCGCAGGGGAGGGATGGCATTTTTGAGACGGTGCGGCGCATCCTTGCGATCCGGCATGCCGATCCCGATCTCATGGCAACCGGTTCGTTCACCGTTCTGTATGCAAAGAAGGGGGATCCGCTGCTTGTTTACCGGCGCGGCAAACGGATTGCGGCCGTCAATCCCTCCGGTCAAAGCCGCAGCGCCGCCGTGGAAGGAGCAGGGACTTTTGCATCGCCGATCTGCTGCATCGGCGGGGCAATCTTCGAAGGGAACCGCATAACGCTTGCGCCGCAGTCCTTTGTGCTCCTGTAATTACTTGTCAACCAAAATGAGCTGCTCTGATGTGTTCAGAGCAGCTCTTGATTGTTGAGGGGATCCTCAAAGAACCGGATCGGTCCAAGCAGCGTCGCCGCCGGAGGAACCGCCCGAAGACCCGCCGGACGAGCCGCCCGAGGAGGTGATCTTTGCGGTACTGACCTGATCCATCGGAACGAACCCGAGCCCGTCATCCGTTTCCACGATGTATTGATCGCGGAATTCTCCGACGACATGCAGCTCCGTGTTTGTCTTCAGCTTTTCGGGTTCATCGTGCATCCGATAATGACGATGCAGCGGCGCATTGTTCCTTGCGTAGCCGTCCCAGACTTCATAGTCCGCTTCGTCCACAAACAGCAGCAATTCCGTCGGCATCGTACCGATGTTGCCGTTTGTAAGCACAAGGCATTCGTCCACATCGCGTTCAAGCACGCGCACGGTTTCCCCGCGGGAATAGACGGCATAGTAGGCCTCGGTACCCTCCGCGAGCACCGTGCCTTCACCGGCTTCGAACGGGACCTCGGCCATCAGGCTGCCGATCCATTTCAAAAGCAGAAGCCCGGAGCGCAGCGGGTTCACCGAAAGCGTGATATCGCCGCCGTCCTCGCCGCCGGAGGACCCGCCCGAAGATCCGCCGGACGAGCCGCCGCTGTACACAATCTGCGATTTGCTGATCTCGGAGGCGGCGACATAGCAAGAGGCGCCGTCCTGCAGCGTCAGACGGAGAAGATCGGAAAAGGCGTCTTCCACCTGAACCTTTTCATTGAATGAGAGCGTCGCAATCGGATCGCCCTCGAGGTACGCGTTGCCGTAAACGGGCGTTTTCGCGCGCGCATAGCCGACGTATCCCTCCGGCACGAGCTCGTTCGAAAGCCTTACAAAGCGCTTCTCAACGAGCGTCCCGTCTTCAAGTACATAGTAGTCCCCGCGCTCCTCGGCAACGGATACAACTTCGTTCAGCGCAAGCCGTCTTGCGATCGCGCCGGCGTCATTGACGCGCGCGGTTGCGGCTTCGGTTTCCGGCTCGGGCGTAGCGGTTGGCTCCGGTTCGGGCGTAGCCGTCGGTTCCTCCGTCGGCACTGCCGTGGGCGCTTCGGTTGCCGCAACCGGCTGCAGATCGACGGTCGTTTCGACCAGTTCGGTCGGAAGCGCGAGCTCTTCCGGAACAATGGAGACCTCCACGGAGGCAGAATTCGTACAGGCAATCGCTCCGACGGCCAATAGGCCCGAGAGCAGGATCATTCCGATTCGTTTCATACAGTTCTCCTTCTTCTGTGGTGTCGGTTATTTCATCATCATTTCCGCTGTCAAATGTTCATTTTAAGCAGGATAATCAGCCATACAAGAAAACAGTTGTCGGTGTATTCATCATCTTATCGCAGGGTTCGACGAAAAGCAAGCCGATCGCAAAAATGTTACAACTTGGCAAAAATTCCTCTTCCAAATCGTAACAATTGGTGGTATAATCGGTTCGTCCGTTGGTTCGGACGATCATGTTCGGAAAGCATGCTTTCCCAAGGAGGCTATTATGGATCTGAAATCACTTGTTCGCAGCATTCCCGATTTTCCGAAGGAGGGCATTCTGTTCCGTGACATTACGCCGCTGATTGCGGATCCCGAAGGGTTCCGTGAGCTGATTGACCGCATGGCTGCCATCCTGAAGGAGAAAAAGGTGGACGTCGTTGTGGGCCCCGAAGCGCGCGGCTTCATCTTCAGCGCAGCGCTTGCGCGCGCATTGAACGTCGGTCTGGTGCTGGCAAGAAAGCCCGGTAAACTCCCGTATCAAACGATTTCGTATGAGTATGCGCTTGAATACGGTACCGACGAGCTGCAGATTCATGTCGATTCGATCAAGCCCGGTCAGCGCGTTGCGGTTGTGGACGATCTGCTCGCCACCGGCGGAACGGCGCTTGCCTGCGCAAAGCTTTGCGAAAAGGCCGGAGGCAAGGTCGTGGACTGCTGCTTCGTCATCGAGCTTTGCGATCTGCCGGGTCGCGAGACGCTGAAGGGCTACGACGTCGATACGATCCTTCAATACTGAACAACCTTTGCTGCATC
>ONLX01000125.1 GCA_900318765.1 uncultured Eubacteriales bacterium | reverse complement strand
GAGAGAATGACGGAGGAAACCATGGAAAACAACAGCATTCTTGTCATTGATGACGACAGAAATATTCTTGCGATCATCGAACTGTATTTGAAAAAAGCGGGATTTGAGGTTGTGACCTGCACAACCGGTTATGAAGCGCTGCCGATGTTCCGCGCAACGCGGCCGACGCTTGTCGTGCTCGACGTTATGCTGCCCGGAAAGGACGGCTGGTCGATCCTGCACGAGATCCGGCAGGAGAGCACCGTTCCGGTGATCATGCTGACCGCGAAGGGTGATACCGGCGAACGCGTCCGCGGGCTGGAGCTCGGGGCGGACGATTACATCGCAAAGCCGTTCGATTCGAACGAGCTGGTAGCCCGGATCAAGGCGGTGCTGCGCCGTCTTGCCCCGCCGGACGAGCCGTTTAAGGCGGTCGAGCTGCCCGATCTGTACATTTCGCTCGAGAACTATTCCGTTCTGCTCGACGGCGAGCCGATCGATATGCCGCCCAAGGAAATTGAACTGCTGTACTTCCTCGCGTCGCACAGCGGCAAGGTATTCACGCGGGAGCAGCTTTTGGAACAGGTCTGGGGATTCGACTTTTTCGGCGATTCCCGTACGGTGGACGTGCATGTGAAGCGCATTCGCGAAAAGCTCGGCGAGCGCGATACGTGGCAATTGAAAACGGTCTGGGGCGTCGGATACAAATTCGATATCAAACAATAAGAATCGGTCATGCGGAAGTTGCACTTTCGGACCATCTTTTCGCGCATGCTGTTTATGCAGAGCATCGCATCCGTTGCGGTCATTCTGCTGATCGGCGGAACGCTCGCTCTGGTGGTTCGGGTTCAGAATATACAAGCCGTGCAAACGGCGTTATATGCAAGGTCGCAGGCGATCGATACGGCGCTTTCGGAGGAGTATCCGATCGATGAAGTGCTGAATGAGGTTGCGGCTGAAGGCGGGTTTCTGATCGAACGGATCGACGGACGATCCGTTCGTTCCTACTATACGGATCCGAAATGGCAGCCCTATTCCGAATACGCTGCGGATCGGACCGCGTATCACGAAGTCACGTCGGCCGCGTCGACGGTCGGGGATTTTCACCGCCGCTATTTCCGCAGCGCAAAGCTCCCGATCATGACGCTGTACCGGAGCATCGCGGTCGGAGAAACGACCGAGGTGCTTCTGATCCATACCGACCTGTCGGATCTGAACCGGCGCACGGGCGAGATGCTGATCTGGATGCTGCTCGTTTCGCTGCTTGCTTTTTTAGGCGCGGTCATGCTCTCGTATTACAACGCGCACCGGCTGATCGATCCGTTCGTGGAGATCAACCACATTGTGCGGTGCTATTCCCGCGGGGATTTCACACAGCGCATCACGCTGAAGGGACACGACGAGGCGGCACAGCTCGGCCGCAGCTTCAATGAGATGGCCGAGCAGATCAAGGATCTGGACAATACGCGTCGCAGCTTTGTCGCAAACGTCTCCCATGAGCTGCGCTCCCCGCTGACCTCGATGAAGGGGTTTTTGGAGGCGATGCAGGATGGGACGATTCTCGAGGAAAACTATTCCGAATACATCGGAATCGTGCTTGCGGAAACGCGGCGCATGGTCACGATGGTCAACGATCTGTTGGACCTGAGCCGCATCGAATCCGGCATGATCGAGCTGCATTATGAGACGTTCGATATCAACGAGCTGATCCGCCGTACGCTGATCACGTTCGAAGCGCGGCTGACGGAACGGCAGATGGAGATGGATGTGCGCTTTGCGCAGGAACAGTTCTTCGTGTTTGCGGACAGTACGAAGATCGGCCAGGTGCTGCGCAACCTGATCGACAACGCGATCAAGTATTCGGACACGGGCAAGACCGTGTGCGTTTCGACGTACTCGATGCGTAAGGAAGTGTTCGTGACCGTCAAGGACAACGGCATCGGCATTCCGCAGGAGGATATCCCGCACGTGTTCGACCGCTTCTATAAGGTCGAAAAGGCGCATACGCCGTCGCCGACCGTGGGGTCCGGACTCGGGCTCTCGATCGTCAAGCGCATCATTGAACAACATGGACAGACAATCACGGTCCGCAGTGCGCGGGGCAGAGGAACGCAGTTTACGTTCTCGCTCGAGCGGGCGGGCGTTATGAAACGAATGACAGACGGAGGAAAACACGATGAAGCATAAGAAGATTGCATACCCTGCGGATTATCGGAACGATCCGAACCTCAAGCGGGAGCACCGCACAGGTGTGATTCTCGTTTGGGTGCTGGTCGCGCTGATCGTCATCGGATCGGTTACGTGCGCGGTCCTTTCGGCAAAGGGCGTTCGCCTGATGCGGACGGCTTGCTTTGCCAAGGAAATCGTTGACACGCTGATTCCCAACAGCGAATCGGCTACGCCTGCGCCCGCAGCGACGGAGGCCCCAAAAGCCGCGCAGATCGAAGCAACGCCTGCGCCGACGCATGTGCCGGATCCCGATTTTATGGACGATGCGGCGCAGCCGTTTGCCGATACGTTTGCTTCCCTGCCGGATGTGATCGAAGCGGTCGCGCCGGGCGTGGTCGGCATCAGCAACTGGAGAACGTATGACCGCACGAATACGCAGGTCGAGATGTCGTCCGGGTCCGGATTTTTGATCACGACCGACGGGTATATCTTAACGAACGCGCACATCATCGAGGATGCGGAGCGCGTTACGGTACGGCTGAGCACGGGAGAAACGAAGGACGCTGTTGTGGTCGGTTCGGACCGCACGAACGATATTGCGGTGCTGAAGGTGGAGGCCGAGGGGCTCATCGCACTGCCCAAAGGCGATTCGGACGCGGTGCGCGTCGGGGAGTTCGTGTTCGCGATCGGTGATCCGGTCAAGACCGAGCTGGCCGGCTCCGTTACGTTCGGCATCGTCAGCGCCAAGTCCCGCGCGATCAATATCGACGGGTTTACGAACAACTATATCCAGACCGACGCCGCGATCAATTTCGGCAGCAGCGGCGGTCCGCTGATCGATATGAACGGCAATGTCATCGGCATGACGAGCGCCAAGACCGTGACCGCCGGGTATGACGGCAACGGCAACACGGTTTCCGCGGAGGGCATCGGTTTTGCGCTTCCGATCAATCACGTATGGGAGATCGCGTCGCAGCTGATCGTTTCGGGCAGCATCGCGAAGCCCGGCATCGGCATCACGATTGCGCAGGCAAACCCGATGTACGTCGCGGAAGACGAGGAGATGCGGCCGTATGTCGCATCCGTGACGGCGGGCGGACCGGCGGATCTGGCGGGCGTACAGGTCGGCGATGTTGTGCTGAAAGTCGACGGCAAGGAGTATACCGATTACGATCAGATCGTTGCCTATATCCGCGAGCAAACGACCGTAGGCCAGCAGATTGCGTTGACCGTTGAACGCGCCGGCGAGGTTTTGGAGCTCACGGTCACGGTCGGCGATCTCAATCGAATGCCGTAAGAAAGGAATTCTATGAACCCAAAAGCGTTTATCACGCTGGAATATGATAAAATTCGGGCCATGTGCGCCTCTTTCGCCGCCTCCGATCTCGGCAAGGCGGAAGCCGAGGCGCTGACGCCGGTCTCCGACCTGGAAGCGGCGCGCACGCTCCTCAAGCAAACCTGGGAAGCGGACGCGATCTATCGTCGTACGGGGCGGACGCCGGTGGAGAGCTTCCCCGATCTTCGAAACACGTTGCGCCGCGCTCCTGCGGCGTATTCGCTTTCGATGAGCGACCTTTTGGGCATCGCACGGTGCCTGACCGTGAGCCGCAGGGTCCGCGAAGCGCTGAGCGAAGGCGACCCGGAATCGGAGCTGATGCGGCTTTCGAACGCGCTCTCGTCGCACCGTACGATCGAGGACGAAATTGCGCGGTGCATCCTCTCCGAGGAGGAGATGTCCGACAATGCGTCGCCCGCGCTTTCCCGCATCCGGCGGCAGATGCGCATCACGAACGAGCGCGTGCGCGATAAGCTGAACAGCATCGTCAAGAGCACGACGTATCAGAAATATCTGCAGGAACCGATCATCACGATGCGAAACGGTCGTTACGCGATCCCCGTGAAGGCGGAGCACCGCGCGCAGATCGGCGGGCTCGTGCACGATCAGAGCAGCTCGGGACAGACGCTGTTCATTGAGCCGACCGCTGTGGTTGAGCTCGGCAACGAATATAAACGGCTGCTGGCCGAGGAAAAACAGGAGATCGAGCGGATCCTTGCGGGACTCACCGCGCTGTTCGCCCCGTATGCGGACGAGCTGTATGCGAGCTTGCTGCAGCTCGGCAGGATCGACTGCATCTTTGCAAAAGCCGTGCTGGCGCGGGAGCTGTCGGCTTACTGCCCGCGTCTGAATGACAGCGGATTGATCCGGATCAAAAACGGCCGCCATCCGCTGATCGATCGAAAGAAGGTCGTTCCGATCTCGGTCTGGATCGGGGACGGATACAATACGCTGATCATCACCGGCCCGAATACCGGCGGCAAAACGGTCACGCTGAAAACGGTCGGCCTGTTTACGCTGATGGCGTCGTCGGGCATGTTCATCCCGGCGGATGAGAACAGCGATATTTCCGTGGTGGACGACGTATGCGCGGATATCGGCGACGAGCAGTCGATCGAACAATCGCTCTCGACGTTCTCGGCACATATGACGAATATCGTCGAAATCCTGAAGCGGGCGGACGCGCACACCCTGGTGCTGCTCGATGAGCTCGGCGCGGGGACGGATCCGAACGAGGGCGCAGCGCTTGCGCAGGCGATCCTCGAGTATCTGCAGAGCTGCGGCGCGATCACGTTTGCGACGACCCATTACAGCGAGATCAAAGCCTTTGCGCTGACGCGGGAGGGGATGCAGAACGCTTCGATGGAGTTCGATGTGGATCGCCTCTGTCCGACGTATCGGCTGTTTATCGGCATTCCCGGCAAGTCGAACGCGTTTGAGATCAGTCGCAGGCTCGGCATTTCGGATGCGATCATCGAACGCGCGAAAGCGTTTTTGGAGACGGAGGATATTGCGTTTGAAGACGTGCTCAGCGGCGCAGAGGCGCAGCGGCGCGCGGCGGAGGAAACGGCGGAGCGCGCGAACGCGGAGTATGCCGAGGGAAAGAAGCTGCGCGAGCAGCTTGAACGGGAGCTTGCCAAGATCAAAAACGAGCGTGCCGCCATGCGCGAAAAGGCGCGGGAGGAGGCGCGAAGCGTCGTAACCGATACGCGGCGGGAGATGGAATCGCTGATCGCTTCGCTGCGCAAGGTGCCGAACATCGATCATAAAGCGCTCGAACGCGCGGTGCAGTCCGCGCGGGACGGGCTTCGGGAACGCGAAGCCACCCTGTACGACGGGATCACAACGGACGATGCGCCGGGCGCAATTCCGTCAACGGTCACGAAGGGACAGACGGTGTTCGTCGTGAGCCTCAACAACACCGCGACCGTACTGAAAACGCCGGACGCGAAGGGAAATGTGCAGGTGCAGGCGGGCGTTATCAAGGTGTTTGTGCCGATGTCCGATCTGAGGATCCCAGAAAAGCCCGCCCAAAAGCAGAAGGTCGTGACCCGACCGCGGGAGATCATGACGGAGATCAAAACGGTTGCGTATGAGCTGGATCTGCGCGGCTCGATGGTGGATGACGCGATTCTGAAGATCGATGCGTTCATCGATCAGTGCGCGATGACCGGGCGAACCGAGTTCAATATCATTCACGGCAAAGGAACCGGCGCGCTGCGCGCGGGCGTGCAGAGCTATCTTCGGACGCATCCGAAGGTCAAGAGCTTCCGCCTCGGCAATTACGGCGAGGGCGATGCGGGTGTGACAGTCGTCACCTTAAAGTAAACGGAGGAAACGGTATGAAGCGAATGCATTACCTGATCGTTGCGCTGATCCTGCTGGTCGGCGCGCTGACGTTCGGCATCATCGGATTTATTCAATTCCGGGCGCAGCCGGAGCCCACGGAGATTACGTCGTACGGAATCATGCCGTTCTACGTTTCCACGTTCGGGTACGGCACCGCCTACAACGACGAACAGGGCAATCCGGATGAAACGCTGTTGATGCGTTACGTGGAATATCGCAGCGAGGACGGGCGGTTTTCCTTCCTGCGCGAGGTCAGCGCGGAGGAGTATTCGGACTTTGAGATCGCGCGCGAGAACGAAGCCGAGCACCGCGCGACGTATCGGTATGTCTATACCTATTATCTGGACGGCGAGCTGATCCCCATCATTCAGGAACAGGAGCTTTCGGACAATCAGATCCGCGAGATCGCGGGGGCGACCGGCCGGGCGACGATCTGGCAATATCTCGCGTTTGCGGGCCTGCTGTTGATCGCAGGCGGATACTTTTTGTTCCTTGCGCTTCGGAAGAAAAAGAAGAAACCGATCGATTCGGACGACGTGGTAATTCAATAGGAATGATCCACCGGCTAAGCCGGTGGATCATTCCTATTCACTCAAAAATTCGTCCAGTTCCTTCCGCGTCGGCGTGGAACGGCCGCCCGTATGCATCACGCAGCAGCCCGCAACCGCGTTCGCGATCCGGTTCGCTTCGGAAAACGTCTGCCCCCAGAGCAGCGCGGCGATAAAGCCCGCGTCGTACGCGTCGCCCGCGCCGATCGTATCCGCGACCGGAACCGAACAGGCGGGGCAATGCAGCGTTTCACGCGTCGTATAAACGGTTGCGCCGCGTTCGCCGTCCCGCGCAACCACGATCCGGTCCGGCGCAGCAAGCGAGCGGATCGCTGCATCGTCCTCGGCGCCGCAGAGCAGCGGAAGTTCCGTTTCGCGTGAGCCGAGCAGCACCGTGCAGTACGATGTCGCTTCGACGAGGTTCCGATAGAACGCTGCGTCGTTGCGCGATTCGATGCGCGCATTGATATCGAGCGAAACGGGAATGCCGGCCGCGTGACAGCGCCGCATCGCGTCAAGCTGTGTCGAGGCGGCGGGCTCTTCACGCAGCATCATTCCGCTGCAATGCAGCCATCCGATCGATTCGGTGAGCGGCTCGGGAAGCTGGGAAGGCAGGATCCGGTGCTGCGAAGCGCCGGTGCGATGCGTTGCAAAGGCCGTGCGATCGCCCGCTTCGTCC
The DNA here is from genome assembly GCA_900318765.1 of uncultured Eubacteriales bacterium. GTDB lineage: Bacteria > Bacillota > Clostridia > Christensenellales > CAG-138 > UBA3792. The sequence continues at coordinate 4,164 of ONLX01000125.1, read as the reverse complement.
AAAACGATCGCGATCAACAGCGTCGGCACGGCGGGGTCCGATCGAAGACGCGTTTCGTCGATCCCGAGCGATCTCAGCCCCTCCTTCAGTTCCGCTCCGTACGCATCGGCGCCGACCGTTCCCGAGAACAGGACATTCAGACCGAGCTTTGCGAGCGCGGCCGCGGTATTGGCCACGCTTCCGCCGTGCCGGAAAACGACGTCCGTTTCCGAGACCGGCACGCGTTCGCCGCGCTTTGCGCGCTGCACCGCACCGAGCGGCAGGATCAGATCGGCGCAGATATCGCCGAGACAGAGGATCGGTTTCATATTACCTCCGAAGCAAAATGATACCAAATTGTACCATGAACTGCGCCGCGTTGCAAGAAATCGGAGCAAATTGCGGAAAAACGGGGGAATTTGCGAAAAGAACTTTTCAATTTGCAACGAATGTGTTATACTGATTCAAAAGAAAGGAGTGCGCGTTATGGAAGCGATTTTCGGCGTTTTGTGGGTGCCGTGCCTGTTGTGCTTCATCGTGGGCGTGGTGCTTTTGGTCATTGAATTGTGTTTGCCCGGCTTCGGCGTGGCGGGCTGCGTTGGGACGCTTTGCTTCGGGGCGGTGATCGTCATGCAGTTTATGACGAACAACCCGTCGACCGCGTCGCTCGTGTCTTTGGTCATGGCATTGATCATCATCCTACTCGTGGCGATGCTCATTCGCTCGATCCAAAAGGGGCTGTTGTTCCGCTCCCCAATCGTTCTGAAGGAGCATATCGGCGTTTCGGCCTCCGTGCCTGCAAAGCCTGAGGAGGACCTTGTCGGAAAGACGGGCGTTGTTGTGACACCGCTCCGGCCGAGCGGAACGATCCTGATCGACGGGAAACGCGTGAACGTGAAAACGCAGGCGCGGTTTATCGAAAAGGATCAGACCGTCACGGTGATCGCGTCGGACGGTTTGGACTGGATCGTGGAATGAAATACTGTAAGAAGTGCGGGGTGCTCTATTCGACGGATGTGTGCCCCAAATGCGGCATTGTCATGCCGGACCCGGACGCTGCGGAACAGAAGCCCCGGGATCCGCGTGAAGTGCGGCGAAACTGGATTGCGCTCTTGATCGGGATTCCCGCGTTTATCGGCGCGATTCTGCTGATCGTTTATCTGTTCCGTACCATTACCAGTGCATAAAGGAGAAAAGACTATGAATACGCTCGTCGGCGCAGCGCTGCTCGCTGCAGGCACCAATGTTTTTCTGTATGTTCTGCTCGCGATTCTGATTATCGTGGTTCTGATCATTTTCTTCACGTTCGTTCCGGTCGGGCTGTGGATCTCGGCAAGCGCGAGCGGCGTGAAGATCGGGCTGTTTGACCTCGTCGGCATGCGCATCCGCAAGGTCAGCGCGGCGGACATCGTGAACCCGATGATCAAGGCCACAAAGGCGGGCCTTGAGATCCCGATGAACAAGCTCGAGGCGCATTATCTTGCCAAGGGCGGCAAGGTCAACGGCAAGGCAAGCGTGAACCGCGTGGTCGATTCCCTGATCGCGGCGCAGCGCGCGGGCATTCCGCTCGACTTTGAGCGTTCCTGCGCGATTGACCTTGCCGGACGTGACGTATTGAACGCCGTGCAGATGAGCGTCAATCCGAAGGTGATTGAAACGCCGATCATTGCGGCAGTCGCAATGGACGGTATCGAGCTGCGCGCCAAGGCAAAGGTAACCGTGCGTGCCAATATTGACCGGCTCGTCGGCGGCGCCGGCGAGGAAACGATCATCGCGCGCGTCGGCGAGGGAATTGTTACGACGGTCGGCTCCGCCGCAAGCCACAAAGAGGTTCTGGAGAACCCGGATCTGATCTCCCGCACCGTGCTCGGCAAAGGACTCGACGCCGGCACCGCGTTTGAGATTCTTTCGATCGACATTGCGGACGTGGACGTGGGCCGGAACGTCGGCGCACAGCTGCAGATCGATCAGGCGGAAGCCGATAAGCGCATCGCGCAGGCGAAGGCCGAGGAGCGCCGCGCCATGGCCGTTGCGCAGGAACAGGAAAACATCGCGGCTGTGCAGGGCATGCGCGCCCGAGTAATCGAAGCGGAAGCGGAGGTCCCGAAGGCGATCGCTTCGGCATTCCGCGAGGGAAAACTCGGTGTGATGGATTACTACAATATGCAGAACGTCATCTCCGATACCGAGATGCGGAACGCGATCAGCAAGTCTACGGCGCCCGCCAAGGATAAGAAGGACAACGCATGATATTCGGATTCTTTCCGCTCCTGATAGTCGGCTTCGTCCTGTTGAGCATCTTTTTGACCGTGTCCAAGCGCAAGCGGCAGACGGAGGAGATGCAGAAGGCAAAGGCGGAGCAGCAGGCTAAGGCACAGGCCGTGCCTGCGCATCGACCGGCGGCTGAACCGAAAAAAACGGTTGCGCCGACCTATCGGGAGCCGACCGCGAGCGCTTCGGGACGGGCGACCTATTCGGCCGCGGCCGCCGAGGCTTCGTATTCTGCCGCAAAGCAGAAGCGCCCGGCCCCGGAACCGGAGGAGGCTTTGCAACAAAGCCCGGTCTGGAACTGGAATTCCGATTCCGCGCTGCAAGGTATCGTGTACGCGGAGATTCTCGGAAAACCGAAGGCATTGAGAAAATAACATGAAAACGACAAATACAACGCGTATTTGGGTCACGGCCGTACTGCTGGCAATCTTACTTGCGGGGTACGGCGCGTGGCTCATCCCGGAAGCGCCTTCCTATTGGGAGACGTTTCTGTTTGTGACGCTGTTGTTTTTGCTGTTTTCGATTGCGATCATCCGGTTTGTTCCGTATCTTCTGACGTATTTTGCAACCGGAAAGGAACCGCACCTTGAGCGCATCGGGGAACGCACGTATCGCCGGTGCGGCATGCGCGAGCTTGCGAAGGTCGTGCTCTGGATTTTGGTGCTCCGGTTGATTCAGCTGCTGCTGACATATCTGCTGCATCTGGGGCTGTTCGGGTACACGGAAACGTTTTTCCGCGTACAGCGCATCTGGCTCGACTTCTTCCATGCCGACACGTGCTTCCCGGGGTACGCACTGCTGTCGAACTTTTTTTGGTTCGTCACGTTCAATTTCAACCATGCCCGGTTTTTGGCGTCGTACGTGTTCACGGCGTTGGGCGGCGCGATGCTGTATTATTGGGTGCTCGTCGATTTCGACCGCACGGTTGCGCGGCGCACGGTGCTGTATTTCTTCCTGCTGCCCGCGTCATGCCTGCTGCTCGGAACGCTGCCGGACGGGTTGTTTCTCCTGTTCTCGCTGCTTTGCCTGATGTTTGTGCAAAAGCGCCGGTTCGTGCTTGCAAACCTGTTCGCGATGTTCGCCGTGATGACGCATCTGTTCGGCGTTCTGCTGTTTGTGCCGTGCATCATTGAATTTTCGCAGATGCTCAGCGATGACTTGCGGAATCATCGCGAAGAGAAAAGCGGCTACCTGCTGCGGCAGATCCTGTCCGCGGTGTCGTTCCTGTTGGTACCGGTCGGATTTGCGGCGGTGCTGCTGTACAGCTCGGTTCGTTTCGGCGGGCCGACGGAGCTGTTCCGCGCGGCAATGGAGCGGTATGGATACGCGCCTTCGACGCCGTTTCGCTCGGTGGCGACGCTGTGCAACCGGTTCTTGGATTCGCTCCGCACAACGGAGGGGGAGGCGCTGCGGTATGAGCTCGGCAATACGATCCCGAATCTGGTCTATCTGGTGCTTGGAGCCGTTGTATTGATTCTGGCACCGGGGCGGGTGCGGACGTCGCATATCGCCTATCTGCTCGTAACGTATGCGGCCGTTCTGTGCGCAGGAACGCTGCTGGAGGTGCCGCGGCTGCTGTCGCTGTGCGCGCCGTTCGTGCTGACGATTGCGTTGACCGTAAAGAAGCGGTGGCTGCACGGTGTGCTGTATGCGGTGAGCTTTGCACTGCTGATTCTGTATCTGACGGCGGTGGTCGGCGGGTACACGATCTACGGGACGGGGATTTGAAAATCGAGGATTGACAAATCCCGAAATCGGAATACAATAAAGCCATGCGATTGTGGTGGAACGGCATACACAACAGACTTAAAATCTGTCGGGGAAACCTTGCGGGTTCAAATCCCGCCAATCGCACCACGAAAATGACCGCCCATGAGGCGGTCTTTTTCGTGGCAAAAGGAATCGGGAGGGATT